>MERP01000066.1:9872-15499 GCA_001772055.1 Betaproteobacteria bacterium RIFCSPLOWO2_12_FULL_68_19 | reverse complement strand
CAGCGCCCGCGCGCGAATCAGCAGCGAAACGGCGGCCCAGCCCGCCAGCAAGGCAAGCGGCAGCGCGACCACGAGCGGCCAGAGGATGCCGATGAGCGCAAGACTCAGGAGCGCGAGGCCCGCGCCGGTCATGATGCCTGCCTCCGCCGGTCCGAGCACGCGGCGGTCGGCGATCGCGGCGCCCACGGTATTGCCGATGCGCAGCGCCCCGGCGGCGCGCATCGAGCACGATCTCGGTGGCATTGGCGAGGTCTTCCTCGTACATCCCTTCCATGGCGCGAGCGAAGCGCCGGTCTTCCACCGCGACGTCGAGCTCGTAATTCCCCAGCCAGCTCGCGATGTTCAGATTGGTCGAGCCGATGCGCGCCCAGCGCCCGTCGGCCACGGCGGTCTTGGCGTGCAGCATCGAGCCGTTCCATTCGAATACGCGGATACCCGCTTCGAGCAGCGGGCGGTAACCGGAGCGCGACAAGGAGCTCAAAAGCGGCAGATCGCTCGAGCCGGGAACCAGCAGCCTCACGTCCACGCCGTCGAGCGCTGCCGCGCGCAGCGCCTGCACGTAAGGGGCGACGCCGACGAAATAGGCGTCGGTCAGCCACAGTCTCTCGCTCGCCATCGCGGCGATCAACTGGTCGAGGCGGTAGAGGCCGGCGATGTTCGGCACCGCGGCGAGCACGCGCAGCGCCACGTCGCCGGCCTCGACCATCGCCTCGGGGTCCGACAATTCCTCCGCCGCGAGCGGCGGGCCGATCGCCGCCCACATCTGGGCAAACGCCTGCTCGATGCCCGCGACGCCGGGCCCGCGCACCTCGATGCCGGTATCGCGCCACGGCGCGATGCCCTTCGCGGGGTCGCCGAGCCATTTGCGGCTGACGCACAGCCCCGTGACGAAGCCGATGCGGCCGTCCACCGCGAGCATCTTGCGATGATCGCGCGCCAGCCAGCCCAGGGGGCTGGCGAGGCGCGGCGGGTTGAAGCAGCGCACTTCGCCGCCGGCGTCGAGCAGCGGCCGCCACAAACGCCGGCTGACGCCCAGATTGCCCAGCCAGTCGTAGATCGTCCTGACGCGCACGCCCTCGCGCGCTTTCGCCGCGAGCGCGGCGACGAACTCGCCTCCGAGCTCATCGTCGGCGAAGATGTAGTTCTCGAACAGCACAGTGTGCTGGGCCGTCCCGATCGCCGAAAGCCACACCGGGTAGTGCTCGCCCGCATCCTTGAGGATGCGCGCGGCGTTGCCCGGGACGAGCGGCGCACCGCCCGCGCGAGAGAGCGCCTGCCCCGCGAGCAGCCGCAGCAGGGATTCCGCCGCGGGGTCCGGGCAGCGGAGATTCAAGCTGTTCGTTCCCTTAGGAGCACCGCGACCGATCGCGCCGCGACCCGGTAACGCAGCGACTGCAGCGGGTTCTCGCCGCCGGGCTCCAGAAAATCGAGCGGACTGTCCAGGCTGGTGTCGACCACGCGCCGCCATTCGGCGGTCGTTCCTTCCTGGACCTGAAAATCAAGATCTTCCCAGTAGGCGTTGATCATGACGTAGAGATCGTCGTCCCGCTGCGACGCTCCGTGCAGAGCGAAGGCGAGGCTGCGCGAGTCGTATGACAGGTCGGCCTCCCGGCCCACGCCGTACCAGCGCACGTCTTCGCGCCAGAAGCGGCTGCGCGCGAGCGACGGATGCGCCCTGCGAAACGCGATCATGAGCCTGAAGAAACGCAATACATCCGCATTGTCGTCCAGCCGGCGCCAGTCGAGCCAGGCGGTTTCGTTGTCCTGGTTGTACGGGTTGTTGTTGCCGGCCTGCGTCTGCGTGAATTCGTCCCCGGCGCGGAACATCGGCGTGCCGTTCGAGAGAAACAGCAGGCAGCAATAGTTTTTCACCTGCTGCTTGCGCAGCCTGGCGACCTGCGGCGGCGCGCCCTCGTCGCCCTCCCAGCCGCAGTTCCAGCTGAAGTTCTCGTCGGCGCCGTCGGTGTTGCGGTGGCCGTTGGCCCAGTTGCGCTTCGCGTTGTAGGCGACCAGGTCGTACAGGGTGAAGCCGTCGTGCGAGGCGATGTAGTTCACGCTCTGGTGCGGCCGATAGGCGTTCATCCGGTCGTCGGGGAAGAGGTCATCGCTGCCGTAGAGGCGGCGCATGAGCAGCGGCACCATGCCGGGATCGCCCCGGACGAAGCGCCGGACATCGTCGCGGAACCTGCCGTTCCACTGGCAGGCGGTGATTCCCGGAAAAGCCCGCCCGAGCTGATACGCGCCCGCCGCGTCCCAGGGCTCGGCGATCAGCCGCAGCCCGGCGAGGCCCGGGTCCGAGGCCATGTCGCTCAAGAGCGGCGCCTCGGCGAGGTTGATCGTGCCGCCCGCGCCGCGGGTAAAGATGGAAGCGAGATCGAAGCGAAAGCCGTCCACGCCCATGTCGTGGGCCCAATGCCGCACGCTGTCCATGATCATCTTGCGCACGGCGCGGTTGGCGCAGTTGAGCGTGTTGCCGGTCCCCGAGAAGTCCTCGTACGGCCGGCCGGGCCGGTCCGCGATCATGTAGTAGGTGCTGTTGTCGACTCCCTTGAAGCTGTAAGTCGGCCCGGTGTGATCGCCCTCGCCGGTGTGGTTGTACACCACGTCGAGCACCACCTCGATGTCCGCCGCATGCAGCGCGTCCACCATGTCTCGAAATTCGTCGTGCTGCGACTCGGCGGCGCGGCGCGCGAGATAGCCATTATGCGGAGCGAAGAAATTGAGCGGCGCGTAGCCCCAGTAGTTGCCGTCGGAAGGATCGAACTGGAAGACCGGCATCAGCTCCACCACCGTGACGCCGAGCTCTTTCAGATAGGGAATCTTCTCGATCACGCCGGCATAGGTACCGCGCGCTTCTCGCCTCACCGCCGAGCTCGGGTGCCGGGTGAATCCGCCGACGTGCAGCTCGTAGATCACCGCCCCGGCCTCGTGCGCGGCGCGGCGCGGTCCTTCCCGGCCGGAGCGCCCATGGTCGCCGGCGATCACGCCGAGCGGCGCCTTCCCGGCGTTCGAGCCCGGACGCGCCGCCGCCAGGCGATCGAGCGACGGCGGAAAGAACACCGATTTTGCGTAGGGGTCGAGAAGCACCTTGTCGCGGTCGAACGCGTGCCACTCGAAGCGTCCGGCGGGCAGCGGACCGTCGACGCGATACGCGTAGTACGCCGCGCCCTTCATCGCCTCCAGGGGAATGCGGCAATGCCAGACGCGGCCCGACTTGTTCCTGAGGTAATCGAAGGAATACACCAGCACCGGATTGACGATGTCGCCCGGGGCATACAGCAGCAGCTCCACGCTCTCCGCATGCTTCGAGTAGAGCGCAAAATTGAATGCCCGCTCCTCTTCGATCCAGGTCGCGCCAAGCGGGAACGGCAGACCTTCCGCCGCCGCCCAGAGCGCGTTGGATTCGATGCGCATGCGCCGCCGCTTCAGCGGTACACCAGGACGGGAATCGTCGAATGCGTCAACACCTTTTGCGTGACGCTGCCCATCATCAGCCGCGAGAAACCGCGCCGGCCATGTGAGGCGATGAAGATGACATCGCACTTCTTCTTGCGCGCGGCGTCGACGATGCCCTCGTAAGGCGTAGCGGCTTTCGCCACCAGCGACGCTAACGGCACGCGGGCCGCCTTGGCGAGCTTGGCCACCGTGGCGACCTGCCGCTCACCGGCTTCGCGCGCGGCCCGCTCGAACTCCTGGAAGGTCTGCGCATCGATCCCGTAGCCTTCGCCGTAGAGCTGCGGCTGCCACGCTTCAATCGCATGAAAAGCGGTCACCCGGGCGCCGACCTCGGCGGCAAAGCGGATGGCCGCCTTGGCCGCCTTCAGCGCGATCGGCGATCCATCGGTGGGAATCAGAATGTGCTTGAACATGGGCTCTCCCGTAAATGAGTGCGTGCAATAAGGGCTGTAGGACCTCCGGGCTATCGCCGCTTCTTCCGCGGTACCCGTTTGCGCCTCGCAGCGTGCTCGCCGGCGGTATCGACGGCGACCGGATCGCTCGCGGGAAATGTTTCTTTCAGTGCCTCGTCCAGCTCCCGCTCGAGCGCTGCATCGGCCTCCCGTTGCGCGCCCGTTTGCAACTCGACCCTGGTCGCCAGGCGCTCGATGTCATCCTTATGCGCAAGGCTGGTGCCCGGCGCGAGCAGCGCCGCCGTGCCGCCCGCAACGCCGTATCGGAACGCGTCCTCGAGACCATTGCCGGACGCGAGGCGCCAGACCATCGCGGCGAGAAAGCTGTCGCCGGCGCCGACCGTGCTGGCGATCTTTACCGGGATCGCCGGCGCGCGCAGGCGCATGCCCTGCGCCGCGAGCAGCGCGCCACGATGGCCGAGCGACAGCGCGACCACCTGCGCCTTGCCCGATGTGGCGAGGCGAGTGGCCGCCGCGGCCCACTCTTCCTCTCCCTCGAGGGGCTGGCCGGTGAGCTCCCGCAGCTCGCGCAGATTGGGCTTCACCAGATAGACGCCCTCCTCCAGCGCCGCGGCGAGCGCCTGTCCCGAGGCATCAAGAACCATGCGGCTGTCGCGCGCGCCCACGATGCGTGCAAGGCGCGCGTAGAAGTCTTCCGGCGCTCCGGGCGGCAGGCTGCCGCTCGCGACGACGTACGCGGGCGGCTCGTCCATTGCCGCCACGCGATCGAGGCACGCCTGCCACTCTGCGTCGGCGAGCTGCGGGCCGGACAGTACGAAGCGGAATTCCCGGCCGCTTGTGCGCTCGAGCACGGTGAAGCTCTCGCGGGTCTCCGCCGCGATGTCGAGCGCGATGCTGGCAATGCCGTCTTCCTCGAGCAGGCGCCGCAGCAGCCGCCCGAGAAGGCCGCCCGCCGGATAAAGCGCCCGGCAATCGGCGCCGAGGCGCTTCAGGACGCGCGCCACGTTGATAGCGCCGCCGCCTGCGTCACGGCGCACGTCGGTGCAGCGCAGCTTGTGCTCGGTGGTCACGGTCTGCGTTGTCGCCGACACGTCGATCGACGGGTTCAGCGTCACCGTGAGGATTGGGGCGCTCATGGCGCACCCGCGCGGGCGAAGGTTATGCCGCTCGTCAGAACGGCGCTCCGATCCCCATGGCGGTGTCGGTCTTCGCGATCGACGCTTTGGCATCGACCTCCATCCTGGTCAGCGCGCGGATGGCATCGATGGTCTCGGGAATGACGATCGCCTGGTTATCCACCATGTAGGCGTAGAAGAGCTCGTTGCCCTGCACCTTCAGCATGTCTTCCCACAGGGCCACCTCGTACAGGTCGGCGCGCGGCCGACCGGCATCGGACATCAGCTCCTTCACGGCATTCAGGGCCGGCAGCCCGTCCGCGTAGCGTATGAGGGCGATGCGCGTGGAGCTGCGGAACGCCGCGAGCACCTCCTCCTTCGATGCTGCGCGCGTCATCTCGACAGCCCAGTAGTGCAGGTGCGCGAGCGTTTCGGGCACCTTCACCGCCATGGTGACCACATCCAGCTCCGGATCGACGGTCTGCGCATCCGGGCCCTGGTGGCTCGGGATTTCGGCTTCCGGCACCAGCGTGTTCATGATCCCGCCCTCGTGGCTCTCCCAGGGATCGGTGGCGCGGCGCAGCAGCGTGCCGCGCGCCTTGCGCAGAAGCCCGGCGCGCTTGAGGGCGGTGAGCGTGCGCAC
>MERP01000066.1:1474-9862 GCA_001772055.1 Betaproteobacteria bacterium RIFCSPLOWO2_12_FULL_68_19 | reverse complement strand
TGCGCACCACCGAGGTGGTGTTGCAGGAGACGACGCGCGTCGCATCGCGGCCGACGGCGCTCGCATAGTTCGCCTCGGCGACGAAGGAGTGCCCGGTAACCGAGTGCTTCTCGCCGCCCTCGACGATGAACTTGAGGCCGCGGCGCCGATAGGTTTCGACGTTCTTCGCGGCCACCTTCTTCGGCGTGCAATCGACCACGACGTCCACTTGGCCGAGCAGGTCTTCCAGCACGCCCGCGACCTTGAGACCGCTCTTGCGCATCGCTTCGGCGTGCTCCGGCGCTGCGCCGAAGAGCGGCATCCCGCGCCGGAGCGCCACCTTCGGGCGCCAGTCGGCGACGACATCCACCACGCCGGCGAGCTGCATGTCGTTCTGCTTCGCCACGGCGTCGGCCACACGCTTGCCGATTACGCCGTAGCCGTTCACTGCAACGCGAATCACCTTGTTCATGGATTTCCTTTCGACGATTTCACTCCGATCAAGGGTCGGCCGCCCGATCTGGATAGGCTGGAGCAGATACGACAGGAAGACCGCGCCGATGTTCAGGGCGCCGATCGATTACTTGGCGAGCCGGCCATCGCGCAGGCACGCTTCCTCGAACTCGAACACCACGCGCGCATCCGAGGCGAGCAGCCGTTCCTCCTTGCCGTCGTAGTGCAGCCGGTTCAGGATGTCCCTGATCAGGTTGATGCGCGCCGCCTTTTTGTCGGCAGCAAGCACGATGTGCCAGGGCGCGAACGCCGCGTGGGTGCGCAGCAACATCGCGTCGCGCGCGCGGGTGTAGTCCTTCCAGCGCTTGAGCGCCCGGGCGTCGATCGGGCTCGACTTCCACTGCGTGAGCGGGTCGCGGGCGCGCTCGGCGAGCCTGCGGCGTTGCTCGTCCTTCGGGATGTCGAGGTAGTACTTGAGCAGCTTCACGCCCGAGCGCACCAGCATCATCTCGAAACTGCCGACGGTTTCCATGAACTCGTCGTATTCCTTCGGCGTGCAGAAGCCCATCACCTTCTCGACGCCGGCGCGGTTGTACCAGCTGCGGTTGAACAGCACGAACTCCCCTGCCGCCGGCAGGTGCGGCACGTAGCGCTGGAAGTACCAGCTGCCGCGGTCGCGGTCCGAAGGCCGGCCGAGCGCGACCACCCGCGTCTCGCGCGGGCTAAGGTGCTCGACGATGCGCTTGATCGCGCCGTCCTTTCCGGCGGCATCGCGCCCCTCGAGCACCACCAGGATCTTGTCGCCGCAGCCGATGAAGTGCCGCTGCAGCTTCACCAGCTCGATCTGCAGGCCCTTCAGGTCATCCTTGTAGCGCTTCTTCTTCATCTCGATCTCCGAAATGCGAGCTGCCAGCCTGCATAGAATTCCCAGGCCATGAATGGGGCGAGCGCTGCGCGCTCCGCAAGGCCCTGTCGCCAGCCTACGAGAAGGGCGACGAGGAGCGTCGCGGATGCCGCGGCCGCGAGCGCCGACAGCGCGAGCGACACGCGCGCCATACCGCGCCAGGCTGCCTGGCCGGCGAAGGCGGCCGTGGCCGTCATCAGGAAGAGCGCGCTTGCCCAGTCCCGCAAGGTCCCGCGGCCCAGGGCGCGGTAGAGGCCGAGGCCCAGGGCGAAGTTACGGTACTGCAGCGCCAGCAGCGCGGCCGCGAACCACGCCACGCCGAGCATCGCGGCCGTCCCGGACGCTCTCACGCGAAGATCGCCACGCCGAGCGCGGCGCCGGCGATCATCGCGGCGACGGCCGGGAGGCAGCGCCGCAGTAGCGCGCCGCCGCCGACAGCGCGCACCACCCCCAGCTTGAAGACCGTGTTGGCCGACACCGCGAGCACGACGGCAATCGCGGCTTGCGCGGGCGTCAGGCTGCCCAGGCCGTACAGGCGCAGGCTCGACAGCGTGATGGCATCGACGTCGGCCAGCCCGCTCGCCACGGCGGCCGCGTAGACGCCCCTCGCCCCGATGAGCGCGTCGAGCCAGGCGACCAGCAGGAGCACGCCAGCGTAGAGGAGCGCGAAGCCCAGCGCGCTGCGCAGCTCGGCCGGGTTGCCGATCGGCGGGATGGTCAACTCCTGCGGCGCGCCGTCGCGTCGCTGGCCAATGGCGAACGCCGCGGCCCCGGCGGCGAGCCCGGCCGCAAGCACCGGTCCCAGCACGCCCAGGACGCCCGGCGCCGTGATCGCGGCGAGCACCGCAAGACGCACGAGAAGCACCAGATTCGCCGTCACGATCACCGTGCCGGCGAGCGCGGTGAATTCGCTTCCGCTGCGCGCGTAGCGCGAATAGGCAAGCGTCGTCGCAGTGCTCGACACCAGGCCGCCGAACAGGCCGAGCAGCAGCGCGCCGTGCTCCCGCCCGACGATGCGCAGCGCCACATACCCGGCAAGCGACACGCCGCTGATCAGCACCACCATCAGCCAGATATGGCGTGGGTTCAGGGCCGCGTACGGCCCATAGCCGCGATCGGGCAGCAGCGGCAGCACGACGAAGGCGAGCACCGCGAACTGCAGGATGGAAACGAGGTCGCGGCGCTCCAGCCCGCGCGCCACCCCGCCGAGCTCGGCCTTGAAGTAGAGCAGGATGGTGACGAGGATTGCCAGGATGACAGCAAGGCGCGCATGACCGGCGAGCACCAGGGCGCCGAGCAGATAGCAGGCGATGACGGCCGCAATGGTGGTCGTCCCGGGGTCCCATTCATGGAACGCTTCGTGATGATGGTAGTAAGCGGCGATCATCATGAGCGCGACCGCGCCCAGACCGACCGCGATGATCGCCGGCGCGGCGAAGGTTTCGGCGAGCGCCGCCGACATGGCGCCGGCGAGCGCGATGAGCGCGCAGGTGCGAAGTCCCGCTTTCGCCGTGGGATTGCGCTCGCGCTCGAGGCCGATGAGCAGGCCGATCGCGAGCGCCGTCAGGTACTGCGGCAGATGCTCCAGGCCCTGCGCGGCGAGCCAGTCGACAGTCATCGCTTGGCGCCGCTCACTTGAGCCCCTGGATGGTGGCGCGCTTGAGGAGCAGCGCGTTGGCGGCGACGATCAGCGAGCTGCCCGACATGGAGATCGCCGCGAGCTCCGGACTGATGGTGACCGGATAGAAAACGCCAGCGGCAAACGGAAAGGCGATCACGTTGTAGCCGACCGCCCACCGCAGGTTCTGGTGCATCTTGCGCAGCGTGACGCGCGACAGGCCGATCGCGCCGACCACGTCGAAGGGATCGCTCTTCATGAGCACCACGTCGGCGCTTTCCATCGCCACGTCGGTGCCCGCGCCGATGGCGAAACCGACGTCGGCCTGGGTGAGCGCGGGGGCGTCGTTGATGCCGTCGCCCACCATGCCGACCTTCTTTCCTTTCGCCTGCAGCCCCTTCACCTGCTCTGCCTTCTGCCCGGGAAGCACTTCTGCGAGCACCATGGAAACCCCGAGCTCCTTGCCTACGCGCTCCGCGGTGGCGCGGTTGTCGCCGGTCAGCATGGCCACCTCCACGCCGCGCTCCCTCAGCGCCTTGACCGCGGCGGCCGAAGTCGGCCGCGCAGCGTCGGCAATCGCGATCAGGCCCCACAGCTTGCCGCCGCGTGCGGCGTGCACTACGGTACGCCCGCCGCTCGCCATGCGCTCGGCCGCGGCTTCGAGCCCGGCCAGATCGACGCGCTCGGCGTCCATCAGCCGGCGATTGCCGACGAGCGCCGGCTCTCCGCCGGAAGTGGCGCGCGCGCCCATGCCGTCGACGTTGGTGAAGCGCTCGGCCGGCATAGCCTGCAGGCCCTTCGCCTTCTCCAGGATGGCGTGGGCGAGCGGATGCTCGGAATGCTGTTCCATGCCGACGGCCAGCGCGAGCACCTCGGTCTCGGTGCGCCCCGGCGCGGCGACGATTTCCACGACTTCGGGCTTGCCCAGCGTGAGCGTGCCGGTCTTGTCGAAGATCAGCACGTCGAGGCGCGTCGCATTCTCCAGCGCCGAGGCATTCTTGATAAGAATGCCGTTCTGCGCGCCGCGGCCGGTGCCGATCATGATCGCCATGGGCGTGGCAAGCCCGAGCGCGTCGGGGCATGCGATGACGAACACGGTGATCGTGAGCGTGATGGCGAAAAGCAGCGTCTGGCCGATCAGCCAGAACCACACCGCGAAGGTGGCAAGCCCGATCACGATGGCGATGAGCACCAGCCACTGCGAGGCCTGGTCGGCGAGAAGCTGCGACGGCGCCTTGGAGTTCTGCGCCTCCTGCACCAGCTTGACGATCTGCGCGAGCGCGGTGTCGGCGCCCACCTTGGTGGCGCGGAAGCGAAAAGCCCCGCTCTTGTTGATGGTGGCGCCGGCTACGCTCGAGCCCACGATCTTCTTCACCGGCATCGACTCGCCGGTGAGCATCGACTCGTCGACCTGCGTCTCGCCCTCGGTCACCACGCCGTCGACCGGAATTCGATCGCCCGGCCGCACGATGACGATATCGCCGGCCAGCACCTCGGCGGTCGGCACCTGCACTTCCTTGCCGTCGCGCAGGACATTGGCCATGGGCGGGGCGAGATCGAGCAGCGCGCGGATCGCGTCGTTCGCCCCCGCGCGTGCGCGCATCTCCAGCCAGTGGCCGAGCAGGATGAACACGAGCAGCACCGACACCGCCTCGTAGAACTGCACGCCCTCGAAAAAGAAGGTCGCCGCCACGCTGAAGGCGTAGCCGGTTCCCACCGACAGCACGACGAGCACCGCCATGTTGAGGATGCCGTTCCTCAGCGCGCGCCAGGCGGCGACGAAGAACGGCCAGGACGGCCACAGGACCGCGCCGCTCGCCAGCACGAATAGCCACTGGTCGAGCTCCAGGCCGAAGGGCACCGCCGGCATCGGCAGCGGCAAGCCCATCGGCGCCCAGAAGAACAGCAGCAGGCTGAAGGCGAGGCAGACGATGAAGCGGTTGCGCATGTCGCGCACCATGCCGGCCATGTCCATGCCGGAGCCGTGGCCCATCTCGTGGGCCATCTCCTCCTTCGCGCCCGGCTGCGCGGCATGCTTCGCATGGGCGGCATGCGGGTCCGGCTCGGCGAACCTGCAGACATGGGTCGGCGCCATCTCGCCCCGGCAGTGATAGCCGCAGTCGCGCACCGCCTCGCGCAGCACCGGCTCGCTCGTGACGGCGGGGTCGTAGTGCACGCTGACGCTTCCGGAGGCGGGGTTGGCGTGGGCATGCAGCACGCCCGGCAGCGCGCCAATGCGCTTCTCGACGCCGAGGTGGTCGAGCTCCTCGAACAGGCCCTTGACCTCGAGCGTCGCGGTCTTCATCTCGCTCTCCATCTTCAGGGCCCGAAGCGGCGCTCGAGCGCGTTGTAGATCGGGACGTACACGAGGCCGATGAGCGCCCCGTACAGGAAGCTCTTCACCAGGCCGATGACGAAGCCCTTGGGCGTCAGCCATTCGAAGCCGGGCAGCGCGATCATCAGGAACTCGCGCATGTGGCCGCCCGCCGGATTGGCCAGTCCATAGACGATGCACAGCAGATACAGCAGCGCGCCGCTCAAAGCGAGCGCCCAGGTCACGATCTTGAGGCTCATGTCAACGTCTCCTTGATGAGGTTAATGCCGGTGTCCGCCGCGAGGGGCGTCCTGCTCGCGGTCCTTGCGCGCATCGCGATCCTCGTCTTCGCTCCGGCCATGCCCGCCGTGGCCACCGTGGCCGCCGTGGCCGCCGTGTCCGAAGAGATGCATGCCCACCATCGCAACCGCGATCAGGACAAAGACCCAGTTCTCAGACAGCCATTCCATGGCTCGACTCCTTTGGAAAAATTCGATCGATGAAGCGCAGCAGCACGATCACGCTCAACACGGCAGCGAAGAAGCTTCACGGTAACCGCGCCCACGGCAAGAAGCACAGTGCCGGCGGTAAAGCTCGCGGAAGCGGAAAAGCACATCTAGCTAGGGGCTCCCTAGCTCCTCGTGCAGCGGCTCCCGCCGCCGAGCCAGCGCGGCGCGCACGCGCGCGAGGCAAGCCACGTGCCCAGCGCGACCGCAAAAGCCGTCGCCGTGAACACCGCCGAACCGGCGTAGCCGTAAAGCGCGCCGCCGGAAGCCGAGCCGACCGCCTGCCCGAGCGCGCCGGCCCCGGTGAGCGCCCCCAGCGCCGCGCCCGGCCGCGCGCCGATTTCCAGGGTCGCAAGATAGGCGACCAGCGGCAGAACCAGCCCCGAGCTGGCGGCGATCAATCCCACGGCCGCCGTTGCCCTGCCCATGGAGCCGGCGCCCGCCAGCAGCAGCAGGCCCGCGGCGTAGACCGCGATTGACGCGATGAGCGCCTGCTCGAAGCGCGCGCGGTACCGCGCCCCCCACATCAGCGCGCCTTGCGCCGCGAGCATCACCAGGCTGCATTCGGCGAACAGCAGCGAAACCTGGGCTGCGTCGAGCGCAAGCGGCCCGCGCGCGGCAAGCGGCAGCGCGACCTCGAAGGCCCCCAGGCCGAGGTAGGCGAGAAGGTTCAGCGCAAGAAAGCGCCAGGGCAGCGGCCGTTCTTCCTTCACCGCGGCCTCGCCGCTACGGTGCGGCGCTCTCGAGAGCATCACGACAACGATGGCCAGTGCAGCGAGCGCCACCAGCCCGCTCGCAGACAGCACCATCGCCACGGCATCGCCGGCGAGGACGGAAACCGCGCTGGCGCTCAGCGCCGGCGCGGCGAAGAAGCCGAGCAGCGAAGCCGCACCTAGGCCTGCGACCTTGCGCGCGCGCTCCTCGGTATCCGGGATCTTGGCGAGCGCCGCGGTCGCCACGGGCAGGATGGCGGAGGCGAAGGCGCCTTGCACGGTGCGCCCGGCGTAGGCACTCCACAGGCCGTCCGCAAAGCTGGAAGCAAGAAACGCTACGGCGCTGCCGGCGAGCCCGGTAGCGATGACCGCCTTCGCGCCGTAGCGGTCGGAGGCGGCGCCCCAGGCCGGCGAGAAGACCACGACCGCGACCATGTAGATGGCGGCGTAGCCGCCGGCATGCCAGGCGAGTCCGAGCGGCGAGGCCTGCGGCATCAACGGCGAAAGCAGCTCCGGCAGCAGCGGCATCACCGCCGTGTAGCCGAATGCTGCGGCGAACACTGCGGCGCACAGGGCAAGAAAAGAAGAGGTCCGCATTCGCGCTCAGCCGCGTTTCGCCGCGCGGTAAACCGGTTCCAGCTTACCTGCCAGCGCCTGCAGCCGCTGCCGTCGGTTCTCGGCGCGGGCGCCGAGAAGGGCCAGCGCAGCAAGACAGCAGGCGAGCGCCTTCACACCGAGCCCAGTGCGGCGGCGATGCGCAGGGGAATGACGGAGGTGTGGTCTTCGACTTTGCGAACTCCCTCGATCCGCCTCGCCGCCACCCGCAGCGCCTTCTGCTCCGAGTGGGACCGCGCCCCGCCCCAAAGATGCACGATGCGATGCTCCACGGTGACGTTGACGTACAGGAGATCGACGCCCGCGCGCCGCACTTCTTTCAGGACTTCCCGCCTCAGCGCGCGATCGCTCGCCGTACGCGCCGATGTCGCAGGCCGGGTGGGCGCCGCGGCAAGCCGCCGCACGAGGTCGGCGCGGCTCACGATGCCGACGAGGCGGCCCGCTTCAAGGACCGGCACGCGCTTGATCCGATGCTTCTCGAGCAGGCGCGCGATCTCCTGCAGCGAGGTCGCGCGCCGCACGCTCACCGCCGGACTGGTCATCACGTCGCTCACGGAAGCGCCGTGGGTCTTGACGTAGTCGCGCGCCGACCCCTCGGCGAACGCCCACAGCCACCAGGAGCGCGCCGCGTCCGTGCCGAGCTCCGCGCGCCGCACGAGGTCGCCTTCGCTTACGATGCCGACCACGCGATCCTTGCGGTCCATGACCGGAAGCGCGCTGATGCGGCGCTCCAGCATCAGCTTCGCGGCCTCCTGCACCGTCGCGCCGGCATCGATGGTCGCTACCACGGTCGTCATCACGTCTTGCGCTTGCATAGGCTTCTCCTGGGGTTCATCCCTTGCCGTCGTCGCCGATGAGGATCGTCGTCGCCGACAGGTACCGATGCGGCGGGATGACGAGGTTGGTGGGCGCCGGCGAGCCGCGGTAGACGCGTCCGGCGAGATCGAACTTCGAGCCGTGGCAAGGACAGTAGAAGCCGCCGGGCCAGCCCGGCTGAACCGAGCCCGGCTCGGGATAGTAGGTCGGGATGCAGCCCAGGTGCGTGCACAGCGCCACCGTGACGAGCACCTCCGGCTCGATCGAGCGGGTGGCGTTTCGCGCGTACTCGGGCTGCTGGCTGCTTACGGCGGACGCGGGGTCGCTCAGCAACGGCTCGGACGCCGGCAGGCGCTCCAGCATTTCGGGCGTGCGCCTGAGGATCCACACCGGCCGCCCGCGCCATTCCACGATCTGCAGCTCCGCCGGCTTGAGCGTTCCGATCGGCGCCTCGACCGGGGCACCCGCGG
>MERP01000066.1:0-1449 GCA_001772055.1 Betaproteobacteria bacterium RIFCSPLOWO2_12_FULL_68_19 | reverse complement strand
GGAATGGGACGGCGGCGCCGGCCGCCGCCACGCCGCCCGCCGCAGCGCTCAGGCGCACGAGAGTCCTGCGGCGGGCGCTGGCTTTCGGATCGCCGCTCATGCCTGCGCCCGCCTAAACCGCCGCGAGCACCCGCTCCAGGCGGCTGCGCACCTCGCCGGCGATCTTCGCGACCTCGGGCCGCCCGACGAGCTCGAGCACGGCGCGCGGGTCCATGATCTCGACGAGGGTCTTTCCGGAGGCATCCGCGCGCACCACCACGTTGCAGGGAAGCAGGGCGCCGATTTGCGGCTCGACCTGCAGCGCCTGGTGCGCGAACTGGGGGTTGCAGGCGCCGAGGATGCGGTGGGCCGGCACATCGACGCCGAGCTTCTTCTTCAGGGTCGCCGCCACGTCGATCTCGGTGAGGATGCCGAAGCCCTCTTTCGCGAGCTCCTGCGTGACGCGCTCGATCGCCTGCTGCTGGCTCATCTGGACTGTCTTACCGAATACGTATTGCATCGCGAATCTCCTTTGTGAACGCATTGCACCGCGCGCCTTCAGGATTGATCTACGGCGCGCGGCGCGCCGAACCTGGGAATGAAAGCCGGCACGGCACGCACGTAGCGCCGGTACTCGTCGCCGAACTGGGCAAGCATGTCCGCCTCTTCCCTCCTGGCGAGGCGCGCGTACATGAAGACCAGGATCGGAAACATCACGAGCGTGACCAGCGTCGGCCACTGCAGCAGGAAGCCGAACATGATCAGCACGAAGCCGATGTACTGCGGATGGCGCACGCGCGCGTAGGCCCCGGCGCTCGCCAGCCGGTGCGCGAGCTGCGCTTCGTACAGCACCTTCCATGCCGAGGCGAGCAGCCAGAAGCCCGCGACGATGAAAACGTTGCTCAGGACGTGGAACGGCCCGAGGTGCGGATTCGATTTCCAGCCGAACATCACCTCGAGCAGGTGCCCGGCGTCATGCGACATGAAATCGATTCCCGGGAAACGGCTCGAGAGCCAGCCCGAGAGCAGGTAGATGGTAAGCGGGAAGCCGTACATCTCGGTGAACAGCGCGACCAGGAACGCGGAAAAGGCCCCGAACGAGCGCCAGTCGCGCCTGCTCTGGGGCTTCGCGAAGCTGAACGCGAAGATGATGAATACGAGAGAATTGATGATCACCAGGGACCACAATCCGTAAGCCTGCATTTGATCGGAATCGCTCATGGGGTCTGATCCTTCTTTCCCTGCTGGTCATCCTTTTCGTGGCCGCCATGGCCTCCGTGCCCGCCGTGGCCGTGAAACAGGTGCAGCAATGGGCAGGCGAGCAGGAGCAGGAACGGTAAATACGGGTAGACGTGCGCTCGATGCTCGGCGACGAGGAAGAACCCGGCGATGAGCAGGAAGCCCCAGAAAACCCAGCGGCCGTAACCGCCGCCGCCGGAGGGATGATGGTCGTGCGGCTTTTCAACCATG
>MERP01000065.1:2334-8080 GCA_001772055.1 Betaproteobacteria bacterium RIFCSPLOWO2_12_FULL_68_19 | reverse complement strand
GGCGACGGCGAGCGCCTCCTCCATCAGCTTCTCGGGCGCCACCACGCGCGACACCAGCCCGGCGCGCTCGGCCTCGGCGGCGTCCATCATGCGCGCGGTGAGGCACAGGTCCATGGCCTTCGCCTTGCCCGCCGCGCGCGGCAGGCGCTGCGTGCCGCCGGCGCCGGGCATGCAGCCGAGGTTGATCTCGGGCTGGCCGAAGCGCGCGTTCTCGGCGGCGATCACGATGTCGCACATCATGGCGAGCTCGCAGCCCCCGCCCAGCGCGTAGCCGGCGACCGCGGCGATCACCGGCTTCCTCACGCGCCGGATGTGCTCCCAGTCGCGCGTGATGTAGTCGCCCTTGTAGGCGTCCATGTAGCTGTAGTCCTTCATGACGCCGATGTCGGCGCCGGCGGCGAAGGCCTTCTCGTTGCCGGTGATGACGATCGCGCCGAGCGCCTCGTCCGCGTCGGCGGCCTGCAGCGCGAGCCCCAGCTCCTGCATCAGCTCGGGATTGAGCGCGTTGAGCTGCTTCGGGCGGTTGAGCGTCACCAGCGCGACGCGCCCCTTCTGCTCGACCGTGATGAACTTATAGCTCATGGCTGTTGATCACCTTGGCGTAGAAACCGTTCAGGGCGGCGAGAAACGCGGCATGCACCTGCCGCGCCGGCACCGTCTCGCCGCCGAATGTCTGCGCGCGCGTCGCGCACGCGTCGGCGAGCAGCGTCACCTTGTAGCCGAGGTCCGCGGCCTGGCGCACCGAGGCGTCGACGCACATGTGCGTCATCATGCCGGCAACGACGAGGTTTTTAACCCCGTTCTGGTCCAGCAGTTCTTTGAGCTTGGTACTACGAAAGCTATTGGGGAAGCTCTTCTCGACGACGGTCTCGCCCTCGAGGGGGCGCACCGCATCGCGGATCTCCGCGCCCTCGGTGCCGGGAATGAAGAACGTCGAGCCCGGCCGCACCGACAGATGCTTTATGTGAATGACAGGCAAAGAACGAGACCTGAAGCGATGAAGCGCCTGTTTTGCCTTCTCCGCGGCCGCGTCGGCGCCCTCGAGCTCCATCTTGCCGCCGGGGAAGTAGTCGTTCTGGATGTCGATGATGACGAGCGCGGTGTCAGCCATTCTGCTTCTTCAGTTCCGAGAGGGGGACCGAGGTGGGGAAATGGAAGCGCTCCCTGTCTTTCTCCGCTTCGGTGAGCGCTTCGACCTGCTGCATCGTCTTCATGCTGCGCACCGTGAGGTCCTGGTAGACGAGCAGGTTGGCGTGCTTCCAGGCGAGCTCCTCGTCGGTGACGGTGCGCCGGACCTTCGCCGGGATGCCGGCCGCGACCGAGCGCGCCGGGATGCGGTCCTCCGCCTTGACGAAGGCGAGCGCCGCGACGATCGCGTCCTCGCCCACTTCCGCGTTGTCGTTGACCACGCAGTTCATGCCGATCAGCGCGCCGCGGCGAAGCACGCACCCGTGCAGGATCGCGCCGTGGCCGACGGTGCAGTCGGCGCCGACCACCGTGTCCTTGCCGGCGAAGCCGTGCATGATGCAGCCGTCCTGGATGTTGGCGCCCTCCTCCACGATGATGCGCCCGAAGTCGCCGCGCAAGCTGGCGCAGGGACCGATGTAGGCGCGCGCGGCCACGATCACGTCGCCGATCAGCACCGCGCTCGGATGCACGAAAGCGCTCGGGTGCACGACGGGCGTGACGCCGTCTATGGCATAGACCTTGGGCACCAGCGAATTCTAACCGCCCGCCATGACAAGTCGCGGTGGTAAGCTTTTGCCATGTCCCCGGTCCTCGTTTCGCTCGACGCCGGCGTCCTGCAGGTCACGCTCAACCGTCCCGAGAAGCTGAACTCGTTCAATCCCGAGATGCACAAGCTGCTGCGCCAGGCGCTCGAGCGCGCCGCCGACGAGGCCGCGGTGCGCGCGGTGCTGCTCACCGGCGCGGGGCGCGCTTTCTGCGCCGGGCAGGACCTCTCGGAGCGCGACGTCAGCCCGGGCGCGGCGCCGATCGACCTCTCGGTCTCGCTCGGCTCGTACTACAACCCGCTGGTGCGGCGCGTGCGCGAGCTGCCGAAGCCGGTGGTGTGCGCGGTGAACGGCGTGGCCGCGGGCGCCGGGGCCAACCTCGCGCTCGCCTGCGACCTGGTGCTCGCCGCGCGCTCGGCGAGCTTCGTCCAGGCGTTCGCGAAGATCGGGCTGGTGCCCGACACGGGCGGCACCTGGTTCCTGCCGCGCCTGGTCGGCGCGGCGCGCGCCGCGGGGCTCGCGCTGCTGGGCGAGAAGCTCGCCGCCGAGGACGCCGAGCGCTGGGGGCTGATCTGGAAGGCGGTGGACGACGGGCGCCTCATGGACGAAGCCGCTTCGCTCGCCAGGCGGCTCGCCGAAGGCCCGACCCGGGGCTACGGGCTGATCAAGAAGGCCTTGCGCATCTCGAGCGGCAACTCGCTCGACGCGCAGCTCGACCTCGAGCGCGACCTGCAGCGCGAGGCCGGGCTGTCCGAGGACTACCGCGAGGGCGTCACGGCGTTCAAGGAAAAGCGCGCGCCCCGCTTCAAGGGCAAGTGAAGGGAGCGTGGATCGAATGAAAGCCTTTCCTCTCGAGGACATCGAAAAGGCGCATCCGGAGGAGCTGAGACGGGTTCAACTGCAGCGGCTGAAATGGTCGCTCAAGCACGCCTACGACAACGTCGCGCATTACCGCAGGAAGTTCGACGCCGCGGGCGTGAAGCCCGAGGATTGCCGCTCGGCTGCCGACCTGGCGCGCTTTCCCCTCACCGCCAAGGCGGACCTGCGCGAGACCTATCCCTTCGGCATGTTCGCCGTGCCCATGGATCGCATCGTGCGCCTCCACGCTTCGTCGGGCACCACCGGCAAGCCGACCGTGGTCGGCTACACGGCGAAGGACATCGACACCTGGACGCACGTCATGGCGCGCTCGATCCGCGCCGCGGGCGCGCGGCCCGGCGACAAGGTGCACGTCGCCTACGGCTACGGGCTCTTCACCGGCGGGCTGGGGGCGCACTACGGCGCCGAGCGCCTGGGCCTTGCCGTCATCCCGCTGGGCGGCGGGATGACCGAACGCCAGGTGCAGCTCATCGTCGACTTCAAGCCCGAGATCATCATGGTGACGCCGAGCTACATGCTCGCGATCGCCGACGAGATGGAGCGCCAGGGCGTCGACCCGAAGAAGACCTCGCTGCGCGTGGGCATCTTCGGCGCCGAGCCCTGGACGAACCAGATGAGGGTTTCAATAGAAAAAAGACTTTCTCTGGATGCGATCGATCTTTACGGCCTCTCCGAAGTGATCGGCCCGGGCGTGGCGCAGGAGTGCATCGAGACCAAGGACGGCCTCACCGTCTGGGAGGACCACTTCTATCCCGAGGTGGTCGATCCCGCGAGCGGCGCGCCGCTTCCCGACGGCGAGAAGGGCGAGCTCGTCATCACCTCGCTCACCAAGGAGGCGCTGCCGGTGATCCGCTACCGCACGCGCGACCTGACGCGCCTGCTGCCCGGCACCGCGCGCACCATGCGCCGCATGGAGAAGATCACCGGCCGCTCCGACGACATGCTGATCATCCGCGGGGTCAACGTCTTCCCCTCGCAGATCGAGGAGCTGATCCTCAAGCAGCCGGGCCTGTCCCCGCACTACCTGCTCGAGCTCTCCAAGGACGGGCCGCTCGACCACCTCACGGTGCTCGTCGAGGGCAGGGGCGGCGAGGCGCTGCGCCACGCGATCAAGTCCTACGTCGGCATCAGCGTCGACGTGAAGGAAGTGCCGCTCAGCTCCATCGAGCGCTCGATCGGCAAGGCGAAGCGCGTGGTGGACAAGCGGCCGAAATAGAAGATTCAGGCCTCTTCCAGAAGCTGCAGCTCGACTGCGCGCATCACCGCCGCGGCCGCGCAATGCACGTCGAGCTTGCGGTAGGCGTTCTTGATGTGGGTCGCCACGGTGTGTGCCGACATTCCCAGCCGATCGGCGACCTGCGAGTAGGTGCAGCCGCGGGCGATCAGGCGCAGCACGGCCGACTCGCGGCCGGTAAGGCGTATGGTGGTTTGCCTGGCTCTCCCCTAGCGGCTTGAGGCCGCGAAGCCGATCACGGCGGCCCGCAAGTCCTTGCGCAGCGCTGCGTCGACCTCGCTTAGCGCGCGCTGCACGGCGAGCTGCGGGCCGAGCGCCGCTGCCTTGATGGGCCAGCGCCTGGAGCCGCGGCTGCGCCCGCTCGCGGCCTCGACCAGGCGCACTTCCAGCACGCCGCGCTGCCAGTACCAGTCCTCCAGCGGGCCGGTGGCCTCGAGAACCAGGCTCGCTTCGAGGATGTAGTCGGGAGAGGCGCCGGTGTCGGCGAGAAAGCCCGCCGCCGCGGTCGCCGCCTTGTGCAGCGGCTCGAGGCTCTCGCTCGTGTCGCGGACGACGCGCGGCGCGAGCTTGACGCGCTTCAGCAGCGCGTCAAGGTCGGCCCTCAGGCGCTCCACGCTCCAGGAAGAGGGCTCGCCCACTCCGGTCGGGTCGACCACACGCAGGGCCTTCTGGCAGGCGTGGCGTTCGGCCTGGGCGGCGAGCGCCTGGCCGGCGAACGAGATCTTGAGGAACAGGTCCTGCGCGTCGCGCGAGCGCCCGGCATGCACCCTCGTCGCCTCGTCCAGCCGCGCGATCTCCTCGCGCAGCGCGTTTGCCGCCTTCGCCCTCGGCAGCACGGCAAGCGCGTGGTGGCTCCCGCTCGAGGGTTCCTGCCAGGTGCGGGCGATCTCGACGCCCTCGACGATGCGCTCGGCGCGCACCGAGACGCGGCGCAGGCTGCGCGCTTCGTAACGCGCGTCCTTGAACGACTGCTCGTCCACCGAGTCGGCGCTGACCTGGGCTTCGAAGACCTTGGCGAGATCTGCTCGCGCCCGGTCCCGCGCCTCCTCGCCGCTCGCGCCCTGGCCGCGGCCGATCAGGTACTCGCTCGAGCGGTATTCGCGCGGCGCTCCGCTCACCCAGTCCGGCGCCTCGGGCTGCGAGGCGCAACCGCTCAGCGCCAGGACGATGCTGACCATCGCGATGCGTGTCATGTGCGGCCTCCGCTCAGTTGCACGACGGGAAGGCGCCGGGCCTGGTGCACTCCCAGCGCTGAATGCGAAAGGCCCGTGCGGTCTCGTCGCGAGAGCCGTGCGAGGCGAAGTGCTGGGGCTCGCGTTCGATATCCCCGGTGAGCTCGGTGTCCCAGCTCGCCGGGCGGCGCACCATCTTCTTGATCTTCTTCTGCCCGACCCAGGCCTTCGAGTTGTCGGCGAGGTCGATCAGCGCCAGGTCGACCTGGTAGTAGCGCACCTCGGCCATGACGCTGCGGTCGACGATGGCGCTGATCGTTCCGCTCAGCAGGTAGTCGGCGCCGAGCTCCCGGCCCATCGGCTTGCGCGTCTCTTCGGTCGCGTTGTGGTCCTGGTCCTTGCGCTCGTCGCGCGCGCCGTGGCGCTCCTCGCCCGAGGCGACGAAGGTCACGCGCCGCGATTCGACCAGCGCCCGGCCCATGTCGCCGACGAAGGTCGCGACGCTGATGCGCTCGCGCGTGAGGTCGCGCACCTGGCCGACGACGAGCGTCGGCGGCCGCATGTGCTTTAAAGCGTAGTTGTCGGCCCAGCCGAGCAGCCCGCGCGCCATGTCCTCGGAGGCGAGCCGCGAATCGGTGTCGTTCCAGGCCCCGGAGAGCTCGCGCGGCTGCTCCGGCGCGATGCGCTCGACCACGGTGGCGCAGGCGGACAGGGCCGCCAGGACGGCG
>MERP01000065.1:0-2274 GCA_001772055.1 Betaproteobacteria bacterium RIFCSPLOWO2_12_FULL_68_19 | reverse complement strand
CGCGGTCGTCGGCGATCGCGCGCTGCAGGGCATCGTCGCCCGCGAAGCCGGCGGAGCCGACCCCGTGGAAGAGGCGCCCGCCCTTGTCATCGACGTAGGCGGTGCCCTTGTTGACCCAGTCGGGCGCGCCGCGCACTTTCAGGTCGCTTTCCAGCTGGGTGCGCCCGGCGCAGGCGGCGAGCAGCGCGACCAGCACGAACACGGACAAACGTCGCAGCACTGTCATGGTTACCTCCCGAAGTAATCGGCAAATAGGCAAGCGGAGAGAATCAGCGCGCCGCCCACGGCGACGAGCGCGAGCTCGATGGGCGAGGCGCCGCCGGCGACCATCAGCGCGAACATCAGCGCCAGGCAGAGCACGCTCAACGTGCCGGTGAGTCGGTTCGCTTTCATGTCCGATTCCATGGCGCCAAGGATGCGAAGGCGCTGCAGTCGGATCGCTCACCGATCGCTTACGGATAGCTTATTTCGGCTAGCCTTGTCCGTAAGTCGTTGTTTCTGGGCGCGTTAGCGCGGCGCAAATTCCGGATAGGAGCGGCGCCCTTTTCGCCCTACAGTCGCGGCATGGAAACTCTCGTGACCAAAGCCAGGAGCTATCTCGACGCCCGGCGCGGCGAGCGGGTGACGCTCGAGGAGCTCGCGCGCGCGGTCGGCGCGAGCCCGTTCCACCTGCAGCGGCGCTTCAAGCAGGCCTTCGGCGTCTCCCCGCGCGGCTATCAGGATGCAGTGCGCTTTCAGGACGTCAAATCCTCCCTGAGGAACGGCAGCCGCGTCGCCGACGCGGTGTTCGACGCGGGCTACGGCTCCGTGTCGCGCTTCTACGAGAAATCCGACCTCGGCATGAAGGCGCGCGACTACCGCGCGCGCGGCAAGGGCCAGACGATCCGCTTCTGCAGCTTTCCCAGCCCCGTGGGGACGCTGCTCATCGCCGCCACCGACAAGGGCCTTTGCTCGGTAAAGATCGGCGATCGCGCGGAGGCGCTCGAGCGTGACCTGAAGGAGGAGTTCAGCGGTGCCGAGCTGGTTTTCAAGGATTTGAGTACTCTGAAAAGGCAAATCCTCTCCTTCCTCTCCGGCGACTCGAGCCTCTCCCGCGTCCCGCTCGACATCCGCGGCACGGTGTTCCAGCGCCGCGTATGGGATGCGCTGCGGCGCATCCCGCGCGGCGAGACGCGCACCTACGGCGAGCTCGCGCGCGCGGTCGGCGCCCCGGCGGCGGTGCGCGCGGTGGGCAGCGCCTGCGGCGCGAACCCCGTGGCGCTCGCCGTGCCCTGCCACCGCGCGGTGCGCACCGACGGCGGCCTGGGCGGCTACGCCTGGGGCCTTGCGCGCAAGAAGCTGCTGCTGGAGCTCGAGAAACCCGACAAGGAATGAAGGCCGGCGATGCCGGCCGGCTGATTTTGATGTTTTGATGCGCTATCCCAGCCTCTTCCAGCCGCTCGAGCTCGGCTTCGCGACGCTGCCCAACCGCATCCTCATGGGCTCGATGCACACCGGGCTCGAGTCGCGGCCCGACGGCATGGAGCGACTCGCCGCCTTCTATGCCGAGCGAGCGCGCGGCGGCGCGGCGCTGATCGTCACCGGCGGGTTCTCGCCGAACGACGCCGGCAACCTCGGGCCGCATCGCGCCCAGTTTTCCACAGAAACAGATTCCAAAAGACACCAAGTCGTCACCCGAGCCGTGCACGAAGCCGGCGGGCGCATCGCGCTGCAGCTCCTGCACTCCGGCCGCTACGGCTTCCATGAGCGCATCGTCGCCCCCTCGGCGCTGAAGTCGCCCATCAACCCGCACACGCCGCGCGAGATGAGCGCGGCCGAGATCGAGCGCACGATCGAGGACTTCGCCGGCGCGGCGCACCTCGCGCGCGAGGCGGGCTACGACGGGGTGGAGGTCATGGGCTCCGAGGGCTACCTCATCACCCAGTTCCTCGCGCCGCGCACCAACCGGCGCCGCGACGAGTGGGGCGGCGCGCTCGCCAACCGCGTGCGCTTCGCCGCCGAGATCGTGCGGCGCACGCGCGCGGCGGCCGGCCGCGACTTCATCATCGTCTACCGCATCTCCGCGCTCGACCTCGTCGAAGGCGGTCTTACCTCCGAGGAAATAATCGAGGTCGGAAAGGCCGTGGCAGCCGCGGGCGCGACGCTGCTCAACACCGGCATCGGCTGGCACGAGGCGCGCATCCCGACCATCGCGCAGGCCGTGCCGCGCGGCGGCTTCGCCTGGGCGGCGCGGCGCCTGAAGCAGGCGCTCGGCATCCCGGTGATCGCGTCGAA
>MERP01000064.1 GCA_001772055.1 Betaproteobacteria bacterium RIFCSPLOWO2_12_FULL_68_19 | reverse complement strand
GCGTCGGCGCGGCCCTCGAGCACGCCGGCGGCGAAGTGCTCGAGCGTGCCCACGCCGCCCGAGGCGATCACCGGCACTTCCACCGCCGTGGACACGGCGGCGGTAAGCGCCAGATCGAAGCCGTCGCGCGTGCCGTCGCGGTCCATGCTGGTGAGCAGGATCTCGCCCGCGCCGGCCTGCTGCATGCGCTGCGCCCATTCGACCGCGTCGAGGCCGGTCGGCTTGCGCCCGCCATGGGTGAAGACTTCCCAGGAAGCGCCTTTTTTCTTCGCATCGATGGCGACGACGATGCACTGGCAGCCGACGATGCCGGAAGCCTCGCGCACCAGCCCGGGGTTGTGCACCGCGGCGGTGTTGATCGAGACCTTGTCGGCGCCGGCGTTGAGCAGGCGCCGCACGTCCTCGACCCTGCGCACCCCGCCCCCGACGGTGAGCGGGATGAACACGCGCTGCGCCACCGCCTCGATCACGTGCAGCAGGATGTCGCGCTCATCCGAGCTCGCGGTGATGTCGAGGAAGCACAGCTCGTCGGCGCCCTGCTCGTCGTAGCGCGCCGCGATCTCGACCGGGTCGCCCGCGTCGCGCAGCCCGACGAAGTTGACGCCCTTCACCACCCGCCCGGCCGTGACGTCCAGGCAGGGGATGACCCTTTTCGCGAGCGGCATATCAAGCCTTGCCGAGCGCCTTGTCGGCGGCGGCCTGCGCGCTCTTCAGGTCGAGCTTGCCCTCGTAGAGCGCGCGCCCCGCGATCGCGCCGATGATGCCCTCGGGAACGAGCCTGGCGCACACCGCCTGCACGTCCTTGATGCTGTTCAGCCCGCCCGAGGCGATGATCGGCGTCTTGAGCGCCTGCGCGAGCTTGAGCGTGGCCTCGATGTTGATGCCGCTCATCATGCCGTCGCGGCCGATGTCGGTGTAGATGATGGACTCGACGCCGTATTCCTCGAACTTCTTCGCCAGGTCCACCACGTCGTGCCCGGTCATCTTCGACCAGCCCTCGACCGCGACCTTGCCTTCCCTGGCGTCCAGGCCCGCGATCACGTGGCCGGGGAAGGCGTAGCAGGCATCCGACAGGAACCCGGGGTTCTTCACCGCCGCGGTGCCGATGATGACGTAGGTGACGCCGGCGTCGATGTAGGCCTCGATCGCGTCCAGGTCGCGGATGCCGCCGCCGAGCTGGATCGGCACCTGCTCGCCCACCGCGCCGATCATCTCGCGGATCACCTTGTCGTTCTTCGGCCGCCCGGCGATGGCGCCGTTCAGGTCGACCACGTGCAGGCGCCGCGCCCCCTGCGCCGCCCAGTGCCTGGCCATCGCCACGGGATCGTCGGAGAACACGGTCGCCGTGCTCATGTCGCCCTGCTTCAGGCGCACGCAGCGCCCGTCCTTCAAATCGATTGCGGGGATGATCAGCACTTCAGAAGCACATCACGGGCGCCAGCGCACGAAGTTGGAGAGAAGTTGCAGGCCGGCGGACTGGCTTTTTTCAGGGTGAAACTGGACGGCGAAAATGTTATCCCGGGCGACCGCGCAGGTAAAGAGCGCGCCGTACTCGCAGCGCGCCGCGGTGAGCGCGGCGTCGCGCGGCGCCGGATAGTAGCTGTGCACGAAGTAGAAGCGGCTGCGGTCGGCGATGCCCTGCCACAGCGCATGCGGCCGGGACTGGATGACCTGGTTCCACCCCATGTGGGGGATTTTCAATCCGGTGAGGCGAAAGCGGGGCACCTCGCCCGCCAGCACCGCGAGGCCCCCGGTCGCGCCTTCCTCGGCGCGCTCGAACAGCATCTGCAGCCCGAGGCAGATGCCGAGGAAGGGCTTCTCGCGCAGCGCCTCGAGCACCGCCTCGCGCGCGCCGCTCGCCTCGAGGTTGCGCATGCAGTCCGGCATGGCGCCCTGGCCGGGAACAACAATTCTTTCACAGGAAAGAATCTTGTTTGGCTCCGCGGTGACCGCGACCTCGACCCCGGGCGCGACATGTTCCAGCGCCTTCGACACGGAGCGCAGGTTGCCCATCCCGTAGTCGACGACCGCGATGCGCAATTAGAGGGAGCCCTTCGTCGACGGGATCGCGCCCGCGGCGCGCGGGTCGGGCTCGGCCGCGACGCGCAGCGCGCGCGCGAACGCCTTGAACATGGTCTCGCACTGGTGGTGCGCGTTGTCGCCGCGCAGGTTGTCGATGTGCAGCGTCACCTGGGCGTGGTTGGCGAAGCCCTGGAAGAACTCGTGCACGAGATCCACGTCGAACTCGCCGATCAGGGCGCGCGTGAAGCTCACGTGGTACTCGAGGCCCGGGCGGCCCGAGAAGTCGATCACCGCGCGCGAGAGCGCCTCGTCGAGCGGCACGTAGGCGTGGCCGAAGCGGCGCACGCCCGCCTTGTCGCCGATCGCCTTCGCCACCGCCTGCCCGAGCGTGATGCCGATGTCCTCGACCGTGTGGTGCGCGTCGATGTGCAGGTCGCCCTTGGCCTCGATCTCGAGGTCGAGCATGCCGTGACGCGCCACCTGGTCGAGCATGTGCTCGAGGAACGGCAGCCCGGTGGAAAGCTTCGCCACACCCTTCCCGTCCAGGTCGAGCTTCACCCGGATCTGGGTCTCCTTGGTGCTTCTCGTGACTTCAGCCTGTCTCACTTCCTGTCCTTCATGGGGCTTCGCGCAAGGCTGTGAGCAGTATACGGTTTTCGTCGGGCGTGCCGACGGTGATGCGCAGGCAGTTCCGGATCCCGGGGTGGAGATTCCTCACCAGCACGCCTTGCCGGCGCAGCGCTTCGTAGGTGCGGTCTGCGTCGGGCACGCGCACCAGGAAGAAGTTCGCGGCCGAGGGGAACACCTGCACGCCTTTCAGTCTTACGAGCTCCTTCTTCAGCTCTTCCCTGTCCTTGCGGATGAGCGCGGCCTGCTCCTCCAGCACCTCGAGGCGCTCGAGCACGAACAGCGCCGCGGCGTGCGTGAGCACGTTCACGTTGTAGACCTGGCGCACCTTGTCGAATTGCGCGATCCACTCCGGGCGCCCCGCGAGGTAGCCGAGCCGGATGCCGGCCAGGCCGAGCTTGGACACCGTCCTCAGGACGAGCAGGTTCGGGAACTCCGGCAGCCGCGGCATGAAGCTCTTGCCGGCGAACGCGTGGTAGGCCTCGTCCACGACCACGAGACCCGGGCATGCTCTTATGACTTCGAGGACGTCCTTCTCCGGGTAGAGCACGCCGGTGGGGTTGTTCGGATAGGCGAGGAACACGAGCGCCGGGTTTTCCGCGCGCATGCGCTCGATGAAAGCGCCGGCGTCGAAGCTGAAGTCCTCGCGCAGCGGCACCGGCACCGCGCGCATGCCGCTGAACACCGCGTTCATCGAGTACACGACGAAGGTCGGCGCGGGAAACATCACCGCCGCCCCGGGGCGCGCGAGCGCGAGCGAGAGCACCTGGATGAGGTCGTCGGAGCCGTTGCCCAGCAGGAGCTCCATGCCTGCAGGGACCGCCATCTTGCGCGCGAGCAGCTCCCGCAGCTTCGGCGCGCTCGGGTCCGGGTAGCGGTTGAGGTCCACGCGCGCCAGCACCTCGCCCAGCTCGCGGCGCAGCGCCGGCGGCAGCGGATAAGGGTTCTCCATCGCGTCGAGCTTCACCATGCCCTCCGAGGGCGCGACATGGTAGGCGGCGAGCGCGAGAATCTCCGGGCGCACCAGCTCTTGCGGCTTCATTCGAGCCTCATCCGCGCCGCGCGCGCATGCGCCGGCAGGCCTTCGCCGTCCGCCAGGATGGAGGAGATTCTTCCAAGACGTCGGGCGGCGGCCTCCGACACCTCGATCAGACTGCTGCGTTTTTGAAAGTCGTAGACGCCGAGCGGCGAAGAAAAGCGCGCGGTGCCCGCGGTGGGCAGCACGTGGTTCGGCCCGGCGCAGTAGTCGCCGATCGCCTCCGAGCTCCAGCGCCCGAGGAAGATCGCCCCGGCATTGTTCAGCCTCTCAAGCCAGAGCTCCGGCTTCTCGACGAAAAGCTCCAGATGCTCCGGCGCGATGCGGTTGGCGATCTCGCAGGCCTCGTCGAGGTCGCGCGTCAGGACGAGCGCGCCGCGCGCCTCGAGCGAGGCGGCGATGATCTGCCGCCTCGGCATTTCCCCGAGCAGCCTTTCCATGGAAGAGGCCACTTTTTCGATAAAGGCCGGATCGGGGCAAAGCAGGATGGCTTGCGCCGACTCGTCGTGCTCGGCCTGCGAGAAGAGGTCCATCGCGACCCAGTCCGCCGGCGCCGACCCGTCGCAGATCACCAGGATCTCGGAGGGACCGGCGATCATGTCGATGCCGACCTGGCCGAACACCTGGCGCTTCGCCTCGGCGACGTAGACGTTGCCCGGGCCGACGATCTTGTCGACGCGCGGCACCGACTCGGTGCCGTAGGCGAGCGCGGCGATCGCCTGCGCGCCGCCGATCGAGATCACGCGGTCCACCCCGGCAAGCGCCGCCGCGGCGAGCACCAGCGCGTTCGGGCCGGGGCTCACCATCACCAGCTCGCCCACCCCGGCCACCCTGGCCGGGACCGCGTTCATCAGCACCGAGGAGGGATACGCCGCCTTGCCGCCCGGGACGTACAGGCCGACGCGCCCGAGCGGGCTCACGCGCTGCCCGAGGCGCGAGCCGTCGGCCTCGGTGTAGTCCCAGGAGCGCTGCAGCTGCTTCTCGTGGAATGCGCGGATGCGCTCGTGCGCCTCGCGCAACGCTTTCAGTTGCTCGCCGGGGATATTGTCCAGGCGCAGGTCTTTTCCCTGGACGGTCGCGATCGCGTCCACCCCATCAAATTTCCTGCTGTATTCCAGCACCGCGGCGTCGCCGCGCGCGCGCACCTCGGCGAGGATGCGGCGCACGAGCTCCTGCACCGCGGGGTCCTGCGCCGCCTCGTAGCGCACCAGGGCATCGAGCTCGCCGGCGAAGCCCGCTGCGCGCGTGGAGAGCCGGCGCAGCTTCATCGCACGGCCGCCCGGGCGAAAGCCTCGATCAGCGGCTGGAGCTGCGCGCGCTTGGTCTTGAGCGCCGCCTGGTTGACGATCAGGCGCGCCGAGACCGCCATGATCTCCTCGACCGCCGCGAGGCCGTTCGCGCGCAGGGTCCTGCCGGTGGACACCAGGTCGACGATCGCGTCGGCAAGGCCGGTGAGCGGCGCGAGCTCCATCGAGCCGTACAGGCGGATCAGGTCGACGTGCACGCCCTTCGCGGCGAAGTGCTCGCGCGTCGTGTTGACGTACTTCGTCGCCACGCGCAGGCGCGCGCCGCGGCGCACGGCGCCCTGGTAGTCGAAGCCCTTGCGCACCGCGACCATCATGCGGCAGCGGGCGATGCCGAGGTCGACCGGCTGGTACAGGCCTTCGCCGCCGTGCTCGGCGAGCACGTCGCGGCCGGCGATGCCCAGGTCGGCGCCGCCGTGCTGCACGTAGGTGGGGGTGTCGGAGGCGCGCACCACGATCAGGCGCATGTCGCGCCGCTGGGTGCCTATGACGAGCTTGCGGGAGTGCTCCGGGTTTTCCCTAGGCCGGATACCGACGCGCGCGAGCAGGGGCGCGGTCTCGTCGTAGATCCGCCCCTTCGACAACGCAATGCTTATGCTCGCCATTTGCCATATCCGGGGCGAATTCTACCTCAAGCGCCGAGCCTCACCGGATGCGCTCCACCCGGGCCCCCAGGCGGGAGAGCTTCTTCTCGAGCGCCTCGTAGCCGCGGTCGAGGTGGTAGATGCGGTCCACCACGGTCTCGCCTTCGGCCACCAGCGCGGCGATCACCAGGCCGGCCGAGGCGCGCAGGTCGGTGGCCATCACCCGCGCGCCCTGCAGGCGCTCCACGCCGCGCACCACCGCGGTGTTGCCCTCGATCGAGATGTCGGCGCCCAGGCGCTGCAGCTCGAGCGCGTGCATGAAGCGGTTCTCGAAGATCGTCTCGGTGATCATCGCCGTGCCCCGGGCGATCGCGGCGAGCGCCATGAACTGCGCCTGCATGTCGGTGGCGAAGCCCGGATAGGGCGCGGTGCGCACGCTCACTGCCTGAGGGCGCTCCTGCATTTCAATTTCGATAGTTGAATTATTTAGGGCGATCTTTGCGCCTGCTTCGCGCAGCTTCTCGAGCGTCGCGTCGAGCGAGCGCGGCTCGGCCCCCGCGAGCCGGACCTTGCCCCCGGCGGCCGCCACCGCGGCGAGGTAGGTGCCGGTCTCGATGCGGTCGGGCATGACCTCGTGCCCGGCGCCGCCGAGCGAGGCGACGCCCTCGATGCGGATCACGTCGCTGCCGGCGCCCTGGATCTTCGCCCCCATCGCGCTCAAGGCACGCGCGAGGTCCGCCACCTCGGGCTCGCGCGCCGCGTTCTCGATGAGCGTCGTGCCCTCGGCGAGCGCCGCGGCCATCATCAGGTTCTCGGTGCCGGTGACGCTCACCAGGTCCATGACGATGCGCGCGCCGCGCAGGCGCTCCGCCGAGGCGTGCATGTAGCCGTGCTCGATCGCGATGGTGGCGCCCATCGCCTGCAGCCCCTTGACGTGCTGGTCGACCGGCCGCTGCCCGATCGCGCAGCCGCCCGGCAGCGACACCTTCGCCCGGCCGCAGCGCGCGAGCAGCGGGCCGAGCACCAGCACCGAGGCGCGCATGGTCTTGACGAGGTCGTACGAGGCGGTGGGATCCTGGATGGTTCTTGCGGTGAGAGTCATTTTTCCTTCTGAACGCGAAACCTCGACCCCCATCTGGCCCAGCAGCTTCGCCATGGTGGAGACGTCCATCAGGCGCGGCACGTTGCCGAGCTTGAGCGGTTGCGCGGTGAGCAGCGACGCGCACATGATGGGCAGCGCCGCGTTCTTCGCGCCCGAGACGCGCACCTCGCCCTCGAGCGGCCTGCCGCCGGTGATCCTCAGCTTATCCACCGCTCTCCCATTCCTCGGGGGTGAGGGTGCGCATGGACAGCGCGTGGATCTCCTCGCGCATGCGGCTGCCGAGCGCCGCGTACACCAGCTGATGGCGCTGCACGCGGCTGCGGCCCGCGAACTCGCGCGACACCACCAGCGCCTGGAAGTGCTCGCCGTCGCCGGCGACTTCGACGTGCTGGCAGGCGAGGCCGGCCTCGATGCCCGCCTTGATGCTCTCGGGGGTCGCGCTCAGTGACTTGCCGGCAGGAAGACGTCGACGCCGTACAGGCGCGAGATGGTCTGCAGCGACTTGGGCACGTTGGCGAAGGCGAGGCTGCGCTGGCGGGCCTTCGCCTCCCTCAGCCAGGCAAGCAGCATGGCGAGCAGCGCGGAGTCCATCTCGGTGACCTCGCCCAGGTCGACGGTGTCGACCCCGTCGAGCAGCTGCTGCCTGCCTTCCTCGAGCACCCGGGCCACGTTGGCGAGGGTCACCGGGCCGCTCAGCGTCATGCGCGCGCCCTCGCGCCGGATCATTTCTTCGCCGCGCCGGCGGCCTCGAGCGAGCGGTTCTTCGAGTCGAGGCTCTTGATCAGGCCCTCGACGCCCGAGTCGCGCACCACGTTGTTGAACTCGGTGCGGTAGTTGGCCACCAGGCTCACGCCCCCGACCATGACGTCGTACACCTTCCAGCCGGCCGGCGTCTTCTCCATGCTGTAGTCGATCGGCACCGGCTGGGCGCCCTGCTGCAGCACCCGCACCTGCACCGTGACGTCGGTGTCGTTCGGCCTGGCGCGCAGCGGCCGGAAGTCGAACTTCTGGTCGCTGTAGGCGGCGAGCGCGCTCGCGTAGGTGCGCACCAGCAGGGTCTTGAACTCTCCCACCAGGCGCCGCTTCTGCTCCGGCGCCGCCTTGCGCCAGCTCTGGCCCATCGCGAGCTGGGTCATGGCCTCGAAGTTGAAGTGCGGCAGCACCTTGGCGTCGATGAGCGAGATCAGCTTGGCGCGGTTGCCGGCCTTGATCTCCTTGTCCCTGGCGATCAGCGCGACGACCTCGAGCGTGACGGTCTTCACCAGCGCATCGGGCGCCACGTCCGCGCTTTGGGCGGGAAGCGGCAGAAGCAGCCCGGACAGGGCGAGCAGTGCTGGAGCGGCTCTGTTCATTCGAATCTCTCGCGTGGTGCCCGCCCATCGTAAACCAGGCTGCGGCGGCGCTGCAAATACGCGTCGCGCTGGAACACGTACTTGTCGAGCGCCGCCTCCTGCAGGATGCGGCTCGCGTCGAGCAGGTCGGCGCGCACCTGGGTGCCGCGCAGCACGATGAGCGAGTTGCGCGCGTCGATCGGCCGCACCTCGCCCATCGGGTCGGCATAGATGTCGAGCGCGGTGCCCAGGCCGTCGCGCACGTTGCTCGAGCCGAGGATCGGCAGGATGAGATAGGGACCGGGCCCGGCGCCCCAGCGGCCGAAGGTCTGGCCGAAGTCCTCGTTGTGCTTCTCGAAGCCGAGCTCGGTCGCGACGTCGTGGATGCCGAGCAGGCCGATGGTGGTGTTGAAGAAGAAGCGCGCCCAGTCCTCCACGCCCTCGGAGAGCTTGCCCTGCAGGAGGTTGTTGACGCCGATGAACGGGTCGGCGAGGTTGCCGAAGAAGTTGCGCACCCGGTCGCGCAGCTCGCGCGGCACGAAGTCCTGGTAGGTCTCCGCGACGGGGCGCGCGAGCACGTCGTCGAATTTCTCGTTGAACTTGTACACGCCGCGGTTCCAGCCCTCGAACGGGTCGCGCGGGTCGCCCTCCGCGGTGCTGGCGCAGCCGGCGAGGAGGAACAGCAGGGCGGCGAGGAACCTCACTTGCCGCTCATTTTTCAGCCGGCTTGCCTTCGGCGGCCTTGTTGAACAGGAACTGGCTGATCAGGTTCTCGAGCACCACCGCCGACTGGGTAAGGCGCAGCCGCTCGCCGTCGGCGAGCATCTTGTCGTCGCCCCCCGCCTCGAGCCCGACGTACTGCTCGCCCAGGATGCCCGAGGTGAGGATCTTGGCGGTGGTGTCGCGCGGGAAGCGGTAGGCCTGCTCGATGTCCATCGCCACCACCGCCTCGTAGCTCTCGTTGTCGAAGCGGATCTCGACGATGCGGCCGACCACCACGCCGGCGCTCTTCACCGGCGCGCGCACCTTGAGGCCGCCGATGTTGGAGAACTTCGCCAGCACCTGGTAGGTCTCGCCGGTCGAGAACGAGGCGAGGTTGCCGACCCTCAGGGCGAGAAAGATCAGGGCGACGAAGCCCATCACGACGAACACGCCGACCCAGAGGTCGATGGTGGAGCGGTTCATTGTCCGTTGCCTCCGGTGAACATCAGTGCGGTAAGGACGAAATCGAGCGCCAGGATGGCGAGCGAGGAAGTGACCACGGTGCGGGTGGTCGCGCGCGACACGCCCTCGGCGGTCGGCACCGCGTCGTAGCCCTCGAACACCGCGATCCAGGTCACGGCGATGCCGAACACGATGCTCTTGTACACGCCGTTGAGGATGTCGTTGCGCAGGTCGACCGCGGCCTGCATCTGCGACCAGAACGCGCCGGCGTCGACCCCGATCAGCTGCACGCCCACCAGGTAGCCGCCGAACACGCCCATCGCCGAGAACAGCGCCGCGAGCAGCGGCATCGAAAGCACGCCGCCCCAGAAGCGCGGCGCGACCACGCGCGCCACCGGGTCGACCGCCATCATCTCCATGGCGGAGAGCTGCTCGGTGGCCTTCATCAGGCCGATCTCCGCGGTGATCGCCGAGCCCGCGCGGCTCGCGAACAGCAGCCCCGCCACCACCGGCCCGAGCTCGCGCACCAGCGACAGCGCCACCAGCACGCCGAGCGACTCCGAGGCGCCGAAGCGCTGCAGCGTCTCGTAGCCCTGCAGGCCGAGCACCATGCCGACGAACAGCCCCGAGACCAGGATGATGACCAGCGAGAGCACGCCGGCGAAGTAGATCTCGGCGATGGTGAGGTGGAAGCGCCGCAGCGCGGTGCCCGAGTGCAGCAGCATGTAGGCGAGGAAGCGGCTCGCGAAGCCCACGCGCCAGACCTGCGAGCTCAGGCCCGAGCCGAGCCGCTCGATCTGGCCGCGCACGCTCGCGAGACGGCTCATGCGATGTGGATGTGCCGCAACATCAGGCGCCCGCCAGCTCGAGGTCCGCGCCGTACTCCGGCGCCGGGTAGTGGAACGGCACCGGCCCGTCGGGCTTGCCGTTCACGAACTGGTTGACGAAGGGCTCGGGGCTGGCGCGGATCTCCTCGGGGGTGCCCTTGGCGATGACGCGGCCGGCGGCCATGAAGTACACGTAGTCGACCACGCCGAGCGCCTCCTGCACGTCGTGGGTGACGATCACCGAGGTGGCGCCGAGCGAATCGTTCAGCTCGCGGATCAGGCGCACGATCACGCCGAAGGAGATCGGGTCGAGGCCGGTGAAGGGCTCGTCGTAGAGGATCAGCTGCGGGTCGAGCGCGATCGAGCGCGCGAGCGCCACGCGCCGCGCCATGCCCCCCGAGAGCTCGGTGGGCGTGAGGTGCGCGGCGCCGCGCAGCCCCACCGCCTGGAGCTTGAGCATCACCAGGTCGTGGATCAGCTCCTCGGGCAGGCCGCCGTGCTCGCGCATCGGGAAGGCCACGTTCTCGTAGACCGACATGTCGGTGAACAGCGCCCCGAACTGGAACAGCATGCCCATCTTGCGGCGCATCGCGTACAGCGCGTCGCGGTCGAGCTCGCCGGTGGCGCGCCCCAGCACGCGCGCCTCGCCGCGCGTCGGGGCGAGCGCGCCCATGATGATGCGCAGCAGCGTCGTCTTGCCGCAGCCCGACTGTCCCATGATGCCGACCACGGCGCCGCGCTCGATGGCGAGATCGATGTCGCGCAGCACCGGGCGCGCCGCTTCGTAACCGAACGAGACGTTGCGGATTTCTACAATCGGTTTTTGAAGCTCAAGTACAGGGCTTTGCTGCACGGCGTAATATTACCTTGCATGGGGGAAGCTTCCGCTACACCTGAAGCAGTGCGGATCCGCGCGCTCGCCAAGCGCTACGGCGCGGTCGCCGCGCTCGCCGGCGTCGATCTCGCGGTGCCTGCCGGCGAGGCGTTCGGCCTGGTCGGCGCCAACGGCGCCGGCAAGACCACGCTCATCAAGTGCCTGCTCGACCTGGTCGCGCCGGACGCCGGGCAAGCCGAGATCTTCGGCCTGCCGGCACGCAACCCCGAGGCGCGCCGGCGCCTCGCCTACCTGCCGGAGCGCTTCGTGCCGCCGCACTACCTGCGCGGCGCCGAGTTCCTGTCGTCGATGCTCGAGCTGGGCGGGGAACGCTACGAAGAAGAGAGGGTTCTGAACCTCGTCGAGAAACTTGAGCTCGAGCGCGCGGCGCTCGACAAGCCGGTCAGGAGCCTCTCCAAGGGCATGACGCAGAAGCTGGGCCTCGCGGCCTGCTTGCTCGTGGAGCGCGACCTGTACCTGCTCGACGAGCCGATGAGCGGCCTTGACCCCGCCGCCCGGGTCGCGGTGAAATCGGTGCTGCGCCGGCTCGCCGCCGAGGGCAGGACGCTGTTCTTCACTTCCCACGTGCTCGCCGACGTCGAGGAGCTGTGCGGCTCGCTCGCGGTGCTCGACGCCGGCAGGGTGCGCTTCCGCGGCTCGCCGGCCGCGCTGCGCGGCCGCTACGCCGAACAGAGCCTGGAACGGGCCTTCATGAGATGCATCCGTGACGCCGCAACCGCAGCCAGCGCCTGACCCCAAGGAAGCGCGCGCAAACGGCAAACCGGCGCTGCTGGTCGTCGACGACGACCCGCTGATCACCGACACGCTCGCGTTCGCGCTCGGCAGCGACTACGAGGTCTACGCCTGCGAGTCGCGCCGGGACGCGATCGAGCTGCTGCGCCAGCTGCCCGTCGCGCCGGCCCTCGCGCTGGTCGACCTGGGCCTGCCGCCCTCGCCGCACTCGCCCGACGAGGGCTTCCAGCTGATCGCCGACCTGCTCGCGCACTCCCCGCGCATGAAGATCTTCGTGCTCTCGGGCCAGAACGAGGCCACCAACGCGCGCCACGCGCGCGCGCTCGGGGCCTGGGAATTCGTCGCCAAGCCGAGCGACCCGGAGCTGCTGAAGCGCCTGCTCGCGCGCGCCCGCGAGCTGCCCGCGGCCGAGCAGGCCGAGCTCGCCGGCGCGAGCCCGGCGCTCGCCAAGATGAAGAGCCAGATCGCGCAGTTCGCGCCCTCGCCCTTCCCGGTGCTGATCGAGGGCGAGTCGGGCAGCGGCAAGGAGCTCGCGGCCGCGAGCCTGCACCGGCTCTCGCCGCGCGCGAGCCGGCCCTACCTCACGCTCAACTGCGCCGCGATCTCGCCCACGCTGGTCGAGCCGACCCTGTTCGGCTACGTGAAGGGCGCCTTCACCGGCGCCACCGCCAACAAGTCGGGCTACTTCGAGGACGCGCAGGACGGCACGCTGTTCCTCGACGAGATCGGCGAGCTGCCCCTCGAGCTGCAGGCGAAGCTGCTGCGCGTGCTGGAGAACGGCGAGTACCAGCGGGTGGGCGAGACGCAGCGGCGCAACGCGCGCTGCCGGGTGATCGCCGCCACCAACCGCGACCTGCGCCGCGACGTCAAGCGCGGCGCGTTCCGCGCCGACCTCTACCATCGGCTCTCGGTGCTGACGCTGAGCGTGCCGCCGCTGCGCGAGATGGAAGGCGACAAGCTCGCGCTGCTCGAGCACTTCCGGCGCCTCTACGCGGCGCAGTCGGGCGCGCAGCCCTTCGAGCTCGACCGCGCGGCGCTCGAGCGCTGGCAGCAGTACGACTTCCCCGGCAACGTGCGCGAGCTGCGCAACATCGTCATCCGCCTCGGCACCAAGTACGCCGGACAGCGCCTGTCGGCGGCCGAGCTCGAGCCCGAGCTCGACACCGAGGAGGCGCCGCCCGTCCCGGGCGGCGGCTCCAACCTAGTCGAGCAGGCGCTGCGCCAGCTCGAGCGCGGCGGGCCGTTCAACCTGGACGAGGCCCTCAACGGCTGGGAGCGCGCCTACATCGACGCGGCGCTCAGGCTCACGCGCGGCAACGTCAGCCAGGCGGCGAAGCTGCTCGGGGTGAACCGCACCACGCTCTACAGCCGGATGAACAGCGGGGAGGCGAAGTAAGTGGCGCTGTACCTGGAGCACTTCGGCCTCTCCGAGCCGCCGTTCCGCATCACGCCGCACACCGATTTCTTCTTCGACGGCGCCGACCGCGGCGCGACCCTCGAGGCGCTGATCTACGCCGTGCTGCACGACGAGGGCATCGTCAAGGTCTCGGGCGAGGTCGGCAGCGGCAAGACCATGCTCTCGCGCGTGCTCATGGAGCGGCTGCCCGGGCACGTCGACACCATCTACCTCGCCACGCCCTCGCTCGCCGCCGAGGAGATCCTGCACGCGGTCGCCGACGACCTGGAGCTCTCGCTCTCGCAGGAGCGGCGCACGGCGCGGCTGCGCGAGCTGCAGGAGCACCTGATCCGCCTCTACGCCGCCGGCCGCCGCGTGGTGATCCTCATCGACGAGGCGCACGTCATGCCCGAGGACACGCTCGAGCAGGTGCGCCTGCTCTCCAACCTCGAGTCGAGCCGGCACAAGCTGCTGCAGATCGTGCTGTTCGGCCAGCCCGAGCTCGACGCGACGCTCGCCAAGGCGTCGCTGCGCCAGCTGCGCGACCGCATCACGCACTCGTTCCGCATGCGGCCGCTGTCGGTAGCCGAAGTGGCCAGGTACCTGTCGTTCCGCATGCGCGCCGCGGGCTACCGCGGCCCGGAAGTCTTCACCGCGCGCGCCGCCGGCCAGATCGCGCGCGCCTCCGGCGGCCTCACGCGCCGCATCAACATCCTCGCCGACAAGTCGCTGCTCGCCGCCTACACGGAAAACACGCACGCCGTCACGCCGCGCCAGGCGCGCGCCGCGGTCCGCGACTCCGAGTTCGCCGCCGCGCGCCGGCCGGCGCGGCCCGCCGCCTACCTGGGCGCCGCGCTCGCCGCCGGCATCGCCCTGGGCGCCGGGGCCCAGTGGCTTCTCATTCCTGAAAGCGTTCAACCCGCAGCCCCGCCGGTGCAGGTCGCCTCCGCACCGTCCCCGGCAAAACAGGTCGAGCCCCCGCCAGCGCCGCCCGCGGCGCCCGAGCCGCCTGCGCCGCCGGAACCGCCCGCGCCGCTGCTCAGCCCGAGCCAGGCACGCCGGCTCCAGGGCTACTCGAGCGCCGGCCAGCCGCTGCTCGGCGAACGCATCGCCGCGACGCGCGAGGTGCTCGAGCACGTGCCCGACGAGCGCTACGCGATCGAGCTGTTCGTGACCGAGAACATCGACCCGGCGCGCATGGAGCGCTTTCTCAAGCGCGCGCGCGACATGGTGCCGCTCGGCGGGCTGCTCGTGATCCCGATGGCGGGCGAGGGCCAGTACCGGCTGCGCGTCGTGTTCGGGGAATTCGAGACGCGCGAGCAGGCGCTCGAAGCCGAGCGGCGGCTGCCGCCCAAGTACCAGCAGGCCTTCGAGACCGCTCCACGCAGCTTCGCGGAGCTGCGCGGTCAGATTTAGTCAGAAGTCGGAAAACGCCTGCGTGACAGGCGCTTACGACACTTTCTCACATCGGCATCGTGCTATGCTTGGCCAGGAGGGAGTGCGCGTGCAATTGAAGCTGGAAACAGCCGCGATCGCGGTGCTGGCCATGCTGCTCGCCGGTTGCGGCCACAAGCCGATGCAGCCCGACGAGACGCATATCAGCGCCGAGGCGGCCCGAGCCGAAGGCGCGATTCCTCCCCCGGTGCAGATCACGCCGATGCTGCCCAAGCCCACGCCGGTAGCGCCGCCCGAAACCTACAGCGTGGTAGTGAGCAACGTGCGCGTGCAGGAGCTGCTGTTCGCGCTGGCGCGCGATGCCCGCCTGCAGATCGACATCGACCCGACGCTTACCGGCACCGTGACGCTCAACGCGGTCGACCAGACCCTGCCGCAGCTGCTGCTGCGCATCGCGCGGCAGGTCGACATGCGCTACGAGCTCGACGGCCAGACGCTGGTGGTGATGCGCGACACGCCCTACCTGCGGGTCTATCGCGTCGACTACGTGAACCTGGCGCGCGACGCGAAGATCGTCGCCGGCATGTCGATGCAGGTCACCTCGAGCACCACCCAGGGCGGCGGCGGCGCCGGGCAGAACAACTCCACCGCCACCATCAACTCGGTGTCGGCCAACAAGTTCTGGGACACCCTGATCGACAACGTCAAGGCGATCCTGCGCGAGACCGACAAGGTGCTGCCCGCGGGCACCTCGGCGCAGGCAGTCGCGCCGACCACCGCCCCCGCCCCTGCCCAGCCGGCCGCGGGCGCCGCGCCCGTGCAGGTCGCCGCCGCGCCGAGCGCCACCTTCCTCGAGGCGGGCTCGGTGATCGCCAACCCGGAAACGGGCCTGCTCAACATCCGCGCCACCTCGCGCCAGCACGAGAAGATCCAGGAATTCCTCGACCAGGTGCTCGCCAACTCGCGCCGCCAGGTGCTGATCGAGGCCACCGTCGCCGAGGTGAGGCTCTCCAGCCAGTACCAGCGCGGCATCGACTGGCAGCGGCTGCGCTCGGGGGCCGCCACGGTCGGCGTGCCGGCGTTCGGCACCGGCAGGAGCGGGGTGGAGTTCGGCCAGACCTCGAACCCCACGCCGGCGGGGTTCAACGCCAACCAGTTCGTGTTCGGCGGCGCGAACACCAGCCTGAACCTCAATTTCGCCTTCAAGCTGCTCGAGTCCTTCGGCGACGTGCGCGTGCTCTCGAGCCCCAAGCTCAACGTCCTCAACAACCAGTTCGCGGTGCTCAAGGTGGTCGACAACATCGTCTACTTCACCGTCACCGCCACGACCACCGCCGCCGCCAACAGCCCGTCGGTGACGACCTTCAATACCATCCCGTCGACCGTGCCGGTGGGCCTGGTGATCACCGTGGTGCCGCAGATCAGCGACCACGACTCGATCTCGCTCAACGTGCGGCCCTCGATCTCGCGCCTGCTGCGCTTCGTGCAGGACCCCAACCCGAGCCTGGGGGCGATCGGCAACTTCGTGCCCGAGATCCAGACGCGCGAGATGGAGTCGGTGCTGCGCCTGGAAAGCGGCCAGGTGGCGGTGCTCGGCGGGCTGATGGAGGACCGCATCGCGCGCAACGAGGACGCCATCCCGGGGGTGCGCAACATCCCCGGCGTGGGCGAGATCTTCTCGCAGCACGCCGACGAGAACATCAAGACCGAGCTGGTGATCTTCCTGCGCGCCACCGTGATCCGCGACCCCAGCATCGACGGCGACTTCCGCAGCCTGCGCAGCCTGCTGCCGCAGAGCGACTTCTTCACCAGGCCGCACCCGGGACGCGCGGCGCCGCCGGTCGGGCCGATGGAGGAGCGCCCGCGCTGACATGAGCCTGCTGCTCGAGGCACTCAAGAAAGCCGAGAAGGCGAAGGAAGAGGCACAGCGGCGCGCCCGCGCCGAAGGCGGCGAGCCGGACCTGCAGCTCGAAGCCGAGGCGGGCGCGGCCGCCGAGCGCGAGTCGAGCGCGCCCGAGCCCGGGGCGAGGCCGGTGCTCACGCGCGACCAGCTGCCGGAGATCCCTTCCCAGCCGCTCGAGATCGTCGCCGACGAGCCTGCGCCGCAGAAGGTCGCGCCGTCCCAGCCGGCGCCGCGCTCGAGGCCGGAGCCGCTCAAGGCCCAGCCCCCCCGGGCCGAGGCACCCAAGGCCGAGGCGGCGGGACGCGCCGCGGCGAAAAAGGTGTTCGAGGCGAAGTTCAAGGAGCCCAATCCGCGCCTGCCGTTCTACATCACGGTCGGCGTGCTCGGCGCCTTCGCGCTCGGCACGGTGGTCTATTTCTGGATGCAGCTGCGCCCGCCGTCGTCGCTCGTCAACACCAACCCGGCGCGCCCCGCCGGCGAAGCGCCGGTGGAAATCGCGGCGCTGCCCGCCGCGCCAGCCGCCCCGGCCGCGCCGAGCGCCGCGCCGCGCATTCCAGGCCTGCCCTCCACCGCGCCGAGCACGCCGCCAGCCGCTGCCGCGCAGCAAGCCCCGCGCAGTGCGCCTCCACCTGCCGAGCTGCGCGCACCGCCCCGGGCCGCGACCCGACCGCGCCCGGAACCGGAGTCGCCCCGCCTGGCTGCAGCCGAACCCCGCCCCGAATCGCGTCCCGCACCACGCCCCGCGCCGCAGATCCATCCGAAGGTCGAGTCCGCTTACGCCGCGTATCTGGCGGGCGATCTGACGCTCTCGCGCACCCATTACGAGGAGGCGCTGCGCGAGCAGCCGGCCAACCGCGACGCGCTGCTCGGCCTCGCCGCGCTCGACGTCAAGGCCGGCCGCTACGAGTCCGCCGAGGCCGGCTACCTGCGGCTCATGCAGGCGGACCCGCGCGATGTGCAGGCCCAGGCGGCGCTGATCGGGCTGCGCGGGGGCAGGCTCGACCCGCTGGTCGCCGAGAGCCGCGTCAAGTCGCTGCTCGCCGCCGACCCGGGCGCGCACGTGCTCAATTTCACGCTCGGCAACCAGCTCGCGCAGCAGGGCCGCTGGGCCGAGGCGCAGCAGGAGTACTTCAAGGCCTTCTCGGCCGAGCCGGACAACGCCGACTTCGCCTACAACCTCGCGGTGAGCCTCGATCACCTGCGCCAGCCGCGCCTCGCGCTCGAGTACTACCGGCGCGCCGTCGCGCTGGCGAAGACGCGCGGCGCGAGCTTCGATCCCGCGGCCGCGCAGGCGCGCGTCGCACAACTCGACAAGTGAACCAGCCGGTCTCCCCGCAGGCGAAGCGCCACCTCGGCCAGATCCTCATCGACCAGGGCATCCTGACCGAGGACCAGGTGCGCATCGCGCTGCTCGAGCAGACCAAGCAGCACATTCCGATCGGCCGCCTGCTGGTGCAGCTCGGCTTCGTGTCGGAGGCGACGCTGCGCGACGCGCTGTCCGAGAAGCTCGGGCTGCAGGCGGTGGACCTGGCGCGCATCATCGTCGACCCGGGCGCGCTGAAGATGGTGCCGCGCGACATGGCGCGGCGCTACCGCGTGTTCCCGGTGGCGCTCGACCGGCAGCAGAAGAAATTCATCGTCGCGCTCGCCGACACCAACAACATCGTCGCGCTCGACCAGCTGCGCGCCCACCTGAAGGGCGATTTCGAGATCGAGCTGCGCCTCGCCGGCGACTCGGAGATCGAGCGCGCGATCGAGCACTACTACGGCCACGAGTTCTCGATCGACGGGATTCTCAAGGAGATCGAGACCGGCGAGGTCGACTACACCACCGTCGCCGAGGGCGACGAGTACTCGCAGCCGGTGGTGCGCCTGATCTCGGCGCTGCTCGCCGACGCGGTCGAGCGCGGCGGCTCCGACATCCACTTCGAGCCCGAGCAGAACTTCCTGCGCATCCGCTACCGCATCGACGGCGTGCTGCGCCAGATCCGCTCGCTGCACAAGACCTACTGGCCGGCGATGGCGGTGCGCCTGAAGGTGATGGCGAAGATGAACATCGCCGAGACGCGCGCGCCGCAGGACGGGCGCATCTCGGCCACCATGTCGGGGCGCGTGGTCGACTTCCGCGTCGCGAGCCTGCCCACCACGCACGGCGAGAACCTGGTGCTGCGCATCCTCGACCGCCAGAAAGGCATCGTGCCGCTCGACAAGCTCAACCTCGAGGAGTCGGCGCTCGAGCAGCTGAAGCGCATGATCGCGCGTCCCGAGGGCATCATCCTGGTGACCGGGCCGACCGGCAGCGGCAAGACCACCACCCTCTACTCGATCCTTAACCACATCAACTCCGACGGCATCAACGTCATGACGCTCGAGGACCCGGTCGAGTACCCGATGACGCTGATCCGCCAGACCTCGGTGTCCGACGCGGCCAAGCTCGATTTCGCGAACGGCATCCGCGCGATGATGCGTCAGGACCCCGACGTCATCCTGGTGGGCGAGATCCGCGACCACGAGACCGCCGAGATGGCGTTCCGCGCCGCGATGACCGGCCACCAGGTGTACTCGACGCTGCACACCAACTCCGCCGTCGGCGCTTTCCCGCGCCTGCTCGACATCGGCATCGTGCCCGACATCCTGGCGGGCAACATCATCGGCATCCTCGCGCAGCGCCTGGTGAGGAAGCTGTGTCGCACCTGCCGCCAGTCCCACGACCCCGACGTGCGCGAGCGCCGCCTGCTCGGGCTCACGCCGACCGAGCCGGCGGCGATCTGGCGCGCCGTGGGCTGCGAGCAGTGCGAGTACCAGGGCTACCGCGGCCGGCAGTCGATCCTGGAGCTGCTCAAGATCGACTCCGGCATCGACGAGATGGTGGCGCGGCGCGCCACGGCGCGCGAGATCCTCACCGCGGCGCGCGCCAACGGATTCAAGACGCTCGCCGACGACGGCGTGCGCCTGGTGCGCGCCGGGACCACCAGCCTGGACGAGCTGATGCGGGTCGTGGACCTCACCGACCGCATGGCGTGAAAGGGACGACGCGGCAGTGGCTCTCTACACCTACAAGGCGATAGACGCACGCGGCAAGTCCGTGATGGGCCGCGTCGAGGCGGTGAACCTGTTCGACCTCGAGCAGCGCCTCTCGCGCATGGACCTCGACCTGGTGTCCGGCGGGCCCTCGAGCCAGGCCTCGCGCTTCTTCGGCAGACGCGTGCCGCGCCAGGACCTGATCAACTTCTGCTTCCACCTCGAGCAGCTCGCCACCGCCGGCGTGCCGGTAATGGAGGGGCTGGTCGACCTGCGCGACAGCCTGGAGAACCCGCGCTTTCGCGAGGTCGTGTCCGGGCTGGTCGAGTCGATCGAGGGCGGCAGGAACCTGTCGCAGGCGCTCTCCGAGTTCCCCGAGGTGTTCAGCAGGGTGTTCGTGAGCCTGGTGCGCTCCGGCGAGCAGACCGGCAAGCTCTCCGAGGTGCTGAAGGCCCTCACCGAATCGCTCAAGTGGGAGGACGAGCTCGCGGCGCAGACCAAGAAGCTGATGGTGTACCCGGCGTTCGTCGGCGGCATCGTGCTGCTGGTGACCTTCTTCCTCATGATCTACCTCGTGCCGCAGATGACCGGCTTCATCCGCAACATGGGGCAGGACATCCCGCTGCAGACCGTGATCCTGATGGCGGTGTCGGCCTTCTTCGTCGACTACTGGTGGGCCGTCATCGCGGCGCCCTTCGTCGCCTGGTTCGGCCTGAAGTGGGCGGCGAAGACCTACCCGAGGGTCGAGTACGCGCTCGACCACTACAAGCTCGCCATGCCGCTGGTGGGCCCGATCCTGCGCAAGATCATCCTGTCGCGCTTCGCCTCGAGCTTCGCCATGATGTACGGCTCGGGCATCACGGTGCTCGACGCGATCAGGAGCTGCGAGGAGATCGTCGGCAACAAGCCGCTCGAGCAGGCGCTGCACACCGTCGGGCAGCAGATCGCCGAGGGCAAGAACATGACCGCGGCGTTCCAGGACGTGGGCCTGTTCCCGCCGCTCGTGATCCGCATGCTGCGCATCGGCGAGAACACCGGGGGGCTCGACACGGCGCTGCTCAACGTCGCCTACTTCTACAACCGCGAGGTGAAGGAGTCGATCGGCAAGGTGCAGGCGATGATCGAGCCGGCGCTCACCCTGGTGCTGGGCGCGATCCTCGGCTGGGTGATGCTCTCGGTGCTCGGGCCGGTGTACGACGCGATCTCCAAGATGAAGTTCTAGGGCCATGGCGACGCGGCGCATCCTGTACTTCACCGCCGAGGACCACTACCTGTACCGCAGCCAGGGCTCGGCGCTCGAGCTGGAAGCGAAGTTCTCCGGCGACGACCTGGGCGTGAGCGCGTTCCGCGAGCACCTGCGCGGCCAGCGCCGCGCGCTCTACTCGGTGCTCGCCGACCTCGCCGGCGAGGACTTCCACGAGGAGCTGATTCCCTACCTGCGCGGCTCGGATCGCGCCGCGGTGATACAGCGCCGTCTCGCGCAGCGCTACCGCGACACGCGCCTCGCGGCGGCGCTCTCGCTCGGCCAGGCGCTCTCGGGCGAGCGGCGCAACGAGCGGCTGCTGCTCACCTCGTTCACCAACACCCAGCAGCTCGCGCCCTGGCTCGACGCGCTCGAGGAGACGGGAGCGCGGCTCTCCGGGGTGTACTCGGTGCCGCTGCTCGCGCCGGCGCTCGCCGCGCGGCTGGGCGTGAAGGGCGAGCGCGCGCTGGTGGTGACCGCTACGCGCGCCGGCCTGCGCCAGTGCTACGTCGACCAGAACCGGCTGCGCTTCGCGCGCCTGGAGCGCACGGTCGAGAT
>MERP01000063.1:3334-9066 GCA_001772055.1 Betaproteobacteria bacterium RIFCSPLOWO2_12_FULL_68_19 | reverse complement strand
GCGTTGTGCACCAGGTTGGCGAGCGCCTCGCGCAGCAGCAGGGGGTCGCCGCGCACCGGCGCGGCCTCGAGCTCGAAGCCGAGGTCGAGCTCGCGCGCGAGCGCCTGGTGCACCCATTCGTCGGCCGAGGCCCCGGCCAGCGCCTTCAGGTCGCACTCGGCGGCGGCGCCGCGCGCGCCCGGCTCGGCGCGCGCGAGCGCGAGCAGCTGGTTGGCGAGGCGCGCGGTGCGGATGGTCGCCTCGTGCACCTGCTCGATCTGCGCGCGGCAGGGCTCGGGCAGCGGCTGGGCGAGCGCGAGCTCGGTGTGCGCCTGCAGGCCGGCGAGCGGCGTGCGCAGCTGGTGCGCCGCGTCGGCGAGGAAGCGCTGCTGGCTGCGGCTCGCCTGCGCCACCTCGTTGAGCAGGCCGTTCAGCGCCGCGACCAGCGGCCGCGTCTCCTCGGGCCCGGCGGCCTCGATCGGCCGCAGGTCGCCGGGGGAGCGCGCCTTGATCTCCTCCGAGAGCCGCGCGAGCGGCCGAAGGCCGCGCTTGACGCCGAACCAGACGATCACCAGCGTCGCGGCGGCGATCAGCAGCTCGGGGAACAGGCTCGAGACGAGGATCTCGCGCGCCAGGCGCGAGCGCTTGACGGTGGTCTCGGCCACCAGCACCGTGCAGGTCGACCTGCCGCAGGGCGCCTGTACCGACACGGCGCGCACGTCGTCGCCGCGCACCCTGGTGTCGTAGCGCACCAGGCCCTCGCGCGCGTCCTTTTCCGGCGGCGGCCCGGGCAGCCCGGCCTCGCCCGCGATGTCCTGCCCGCCCGGGCTGATGACGCGGTAGTAGACGGTGTCGAAGCGGTCGCGGCGCAGCACCTGCTCGACCGCCGGGGGCAGGTCGAAGCGGTAGCCGGCCTGCGAGCCGCGGATGTAGCTGCCGAGCGAGACGCCGACGTCGACCAGCGCCTGGTCGTAGGCCTCGGTGGCCGGCTCGATCGAGGGGAAATAGGCGACCACCGCGCCGAGCGCGAGCACCGCGGCGATCGGCGGCAGCAGCATGCGCAGCAGGTTCGCGCGCAGGCTGCGCTCGGACACCTCAGGAATCCTTGTACTCTTCCAGCATGTAGCCGAAGCCGCGCACGGTGCGGATGCGCACGCCCGCCGGCTCGAGCTTGGAGCGCAGGCGCGAGACGTAGACCTCGATCGCGTTCGGGGAGAGCTCGTCGCCCCAGCCGGCGACCGCCTGGATGATCGCCTCCTTGGACACGATCTTCTCCACCCTGGCGAGCAGCACCTCGAGCACCGCCCATTCGCGCGCCGCCAGCTCCAGGGGTTCATTCTTCAAGAAAGCTCTTCTTGCGACCGTATCGAGCGTGAGCGGGCCGTGCACCATGCGCGGGCCGGCGTGCGCCTGCGAGCGGCGCAGCAGCGCGCGCACCCGCGCGGTGAGCTCGGGCATGGCGAAAGGCTTGACCATGTAGTCGTCCGCGCCCAGATCCAGGCCGCGCACCCGGTCGTCGATCGCGTCGCGCGCGGTGAGCACCAGCACCGGCACCGGGGCGCCTTTCTCCTCCTGGGCGGCGCGCAGCCTGCGCAGCACCTCGAAGCCGTCCATCTGCGGCAGCCCGATGTCGAGGATCACCAGGTCGAAGCGCTCCCTCGAGGCCGCCGCGACGGCGGCCTCGCCCCTCGACGTGACGTCGACGGCGTGGCCCTCGGCCGCGAGGATGCGGGACAGGCCGGTGGCGAGCGGGGCGTCGTCCTCGACGATCAGCAGGCGCATGGGAGTAGCGTAAATGATACCGCCGCAGTAGCATTATTTTCCCCAAGAGTTCCACGTCCCGATTCCACTACGAGTCCCAGAGGAGGGCCCCGGCATGACGATCAAGGTATCGATGAAGGTCAACGGCAAGGCCGCGTCGGCCGAGGTCGAGGCGCGCACGCTGCTCGTCACCCTCATCCGCGAGAACCTGCGCCTCACCGGCACGCACGTCGGCTGCGACACCGCGCAATGCGGCGCGTGCACGGTGCTGATGAACGGAAAGGCGATCAAGAGCTGCTCGATCGTCGCGATGCAGGCCGAAGGGGCCGAGATCATGACCATCGAGGGCGTGGCGCGGCCCGACGGCAGCCTGCACCCGATGCAGGCCGCGTTCAAGGAGAACCACGGCCTGCAGTGCGGCTTCTGCACGCCGGGCATGGTGATGAACGCACTCGATTTCGCCCGCAGCCATCCGAATCCGACCGAGCAGGAGGTGCGCGAGAGCCTCGAAGGCAACCTGTGCCGCTGCACCGGGTATCACAACATCGTGAAGAGCATCATGGCGGGAGCCAAGGCCATGGGAGGCAAGATATGAGCACATCCCTGATCGGTGCGCGCGTCCAGCGCAAAGAGGACTACCGCTTCCTGACCGGCGCCGGGCAATACACCGACGACGTCGAGCTGCCCCACCAGAGCTACGCGGCGTTCGTGCGCTCGCCGCACGCTCATGCGGTTCTGAAAAAGGTGAATATTGAAAAGGCAAAGAAAGCGCCGGGCGTGCTGGCGGTCTACACCGGCACCGACCTCGCGAACGCGAAGGTCGGCGGCCTGCCCTGCGGCTGGCTGATCACCGACGTCAAGGGCCAGCCGATGAAGGAGCCGCCCTACCCGCCGCTCGCGCAGGGCAAGGTGCGCCACGTCGGCGAGCGGGTCGCGGTGGTGATCGCCGAGACGCTCGCGCAGGCGCGCGACGCAGCGGAGCTGGTCGAGGTCGACTACCAGGTTCTGCCCGCCGTCGTCGACGCCGCAAAAGCGAGCAAGGGGCCCAAGCTCCACGACATCGCGCCGGACAACACCTGCTACGTCTGGGCGCTCGGCGACAAGGCGGCGGTCGACGCCGCGTTCGCCAAGGCGGCGCACGTGACCAGGCTCGACTTGGTCAACAACCGCCTCATTCCCAACGCCATCGAGCCGCGCTCGGCCAACGCCGTGTACTCGCGCGCCGGCGACGACTACACGCTCTACGTCGCGAGCCAGAACCCGCACGTCGAGCGGCTGCTGATGACCGCCTTCGTGCTCGGCCTGCCCGAGAGCAAGGTGCGCGTGGTCGCGCCCGACGTCGGCGGGGGCTTCGGCTCGAAGATCTACCTCTACCCGGAAGACGTGGTGGTCACCTGGGCGTCGAAGCAGCTCAACCGCGCGGTGAAATGGACCGCCGAGAGGAGCGAGTCGTTCCTGTCGGACGCGCACGGCCGCGACCATGTCACCACGGCCGAGCTGGCGCTCGACAAGGACGGCAAGTTCCTCGCGATGCGCGTGCAGACCACCGCGAACCTGGGCGCCTACCTGTCGACCTTCGCCTCCTGCATCCCGACCATCCTGTACGCCACGCTGCTCGCCGGCCAGTACACCACGCCGCTCATCTACTGCGAGGTGACCTCGGTGTTCACCAACACCGCGCCGGTCGACGCCTACCGCGGCGCGGGACGCCCCGAGGCGACCTACGTCGTGGAGCGGCTGGTGGAGACGGCCGCGCGCGAGATGAAGCTCGACCCGGTGGAGATCCGGCGGCGCAACTTCATCCGCCAGTTCCCCTACCAGACGCCGGTCGCGCTGCAATACGACACGGGCGATTACGACGCGACGCTCGATGCGGTGTTAAAGCTGGCGGACGTGGCCGGTTTTCCTTCCCGTAAACAACAATCCTTGAAAAGCGGAAAACTTCGGGGCATCGGCTACGCCTGCTACATCGAGGCCTGCGGCATCGCGCCCTCCAACGTCGCCGGCAGCCTGGGCGCGCGCGCCGGCCTCTTCGAGGCGGGCGAGATCCGGGTGCACCCCACCGGCACGGTGACGGTGTTCACCGGCTCGCACTCCCACGGCCAGGGCCACGAGACCACCTTCGCGCAGGTGGTCGCCGAGCGCCTCGGGCTGCCGATGGAGGCGGTCGAGATCGTGCACGGCGACACCTCCAAGGTCCTGTTCGGCATGGGCACCTACGGCTCGCGCTCGATCGCGGTGGGCGGCACGGCCATCGTCAAGGCGCTGGACAAGATCGTCGCCAAGGGCAAGAAAATCGCCGCGCACCTGATGGAGGCGGCCGAGTCCGACATCGAGTACGACAAGGGCGTGTTCAAGGTCGCCGGCACCGACAAGAAGAAGATGTTCGGCGAGGTCGCGTTCGCGGCCTACGTGCCGCACAACTATCCGCTCGACAAGCTCGAGCCGGGGCTGAACGAGAACGCCTTCTACGACCCGGCCAACTTCACCTTCCCGGCGGGCAGCTACGTCTGCGAGGTGGAAGTGGACAAGGAGACGGGCGCGACGACGATCGCGGCCTTCACCGCGGTCGACGACTTCGGCAGGATCATCAACCCGATGATCGTCGAGGGCCAGGTGCACGGCGGCCTGGCGCAGGGCATCGGCCAGGCGCTCACCGAGGGCTGCCGCTACGAGGACTCGGGCCAGCTCGTCACCGGCTCGTTCCTCGATTACTGCATCCCGCGCGCGGGCGACGTGCCGTCCTTCAAGCTCGACACGCGCGAGACGGCGTGCACCCACAACCCGCTGGGGGTCAAGGGCTGCGGCGAGGCCGGCGCGATCGGCGCGCCGGCGGCGGTGATGAACGCGATCACCGACGCGCTCGGCGTCAAGGACCTCCCGATGCCGGCCACCGCTCAGACGGTCTGGCGCTCGATGCACAAGGCTGCCTAGGAGACACCACCATGCATGCATTCGAATACCACCGCCCCGCCAGCTCGAAGGATGCCGTTTCTCTGGTCAGCAAGAAACCCGAAGGCAGGTACCTGGCCGGCGGGCAGAGCCTGGTGCAGGCGATGAAGCTGCGCCTGTCCTCGCCTTCGGACCTGATCGACCTGTCCGCCCTGAAGGACCTGACCGGCATCCGCACCTCGGGCAGCACGGTCGAGATCGGCGCGATGGCGCGCCATGCCGAGGTCGCGGGCTCCGCCGAGGTGAAGAAGGCGATCCCGGCGCTCGCCGCGCTCGCCGGCACGATCGGCGACCGGCAGGTGCGCCACATGGGCACGCTGGGCGGCTCGCTCGCCAACGACGACCCGGCCGCGGACTACCCGGCGGCCGCGCTCGGCCTGGGAGCGACCATCCACACCAACAAGCGCAAGATCGAGGCGGACAAGTTCTTCAAGGGCCTGTACGAGACGGCGCTCGAGCCCGGCGAGCTGATCACCTCGGTGTCCTTCCCGGTGCCCAAGCGCGCCGCCTACATGAAGTTCAAGAACCCCGCCTCGCGCTTCGCGATGGTGGGGGTGTTCGTCGCCGACTTCGGGGGCAAGGCCCGCGTCGCGGTCACCGGCGCGGGACCGAGCGTGTTCCGGCAGGCCGAGATGGAGAAGGCGCTCTCGGCCAAGTTCGCGCCCGACTCGGTGGCCGGCATCAAGGTCAAGCCCGACGGCCTGAACAGCGACCTGCACGCCAGCCCGGAGTACCGCGCGCACCTCATTACCGTGATGGCCAGGCGCGCGGTGGAGGCAGCGCTCAAGTAGTGCCGGGAAGGTTTCGCCGGTGGCGGCTGCCTTCCCGCGAGGAAGTGCAGTCCCACCGCTCGCTGCGCTGGCTCGGCCCGCTGCTCGAGCGTCCCTGGCTGTGGCATCTCGACCGGCGCAGCGTCGCCCTGGGCGCGGCGATCGGCGTGTTCTTCGGCTTCATGATCCCGGTGCTGCAGATCGTCTTCTCCGCGCTCTTCGCGCTGCTGCTGCGCGCGAACCTGCCGGTCGCGGCGGTCGCGACGCTGG
>MERP01000063.1:2621-3294 GCA_001772055.1 Betaproteobacteria bacterium RIFCSPLOWO2_12_FULL_68_19 | reverse complement strand
TCTCGAACCCCTTCACCTACGCGCCGATCGGGGTGCTCGCCTACCGCACCGGCTCGGCGCTGCTGGGCGAGCCGATGAGCCCGGCGGAAGAGGCCGCCATCGAACGCAGCGCCGAGGACGTGCCGATCGCGCCGCAGAGCTGGGGCGAGCGCGTCGCAGCCCTCGGCAAGCCGCTCATCCTCGGCCTGGCGGTGTTCGCCGTGGCGGGCGCGCTTCTCGCCTGGCTCGCGGTGAACCTGGTGTGGCTGCTTGCGCAGCGGCTGCGCCGCCCCGGCGCACCGCCCGGCTAGCGCATCTGCTTTCGCTCCTGCTCGGCGCGCGCGGCGCCGATGGCGGTCTTGACGTGCTTGCGCTCCTCGGGGGGCGGCAGCACCGCCTTCAGGCCGAGCGCCTGCAGCGACAGCTCGCGCAGCCAGCCCTTCGAGTGGTAGTAGTGCTCGTCCTCCTGCTCCTCCACTTCCTTGTACGCCTCCTTCAGCGCCTTGCCCTCGGCGCCGGTAAGCTTGGCTGCGCATTCCCCGATCAGCTCCCAGTTCCCGTGGTCGGTCAGCTCCGCGAGCGTCACGCACTCGCAGGCGACGATCTCGGCGGCGGCCGGGTCCCCGGCCGCCAGCGCCGCTTCCATCGCGCATACGAAGCCCATGCCCATGTCGTGCACGATCTTGCGCCCCGG
>MERP01000063.1:0-2598 GCA_001772055.1 Betaproteobacteria bacterium RIFCSPLOWO2_12_FULL_68_19 | reverse complement strand
TCCCACTCTTCCTTCAGGTCCTCGTTCTGCGCGCACTTGAGCGCCGCCTCGTAGATCTTCACCCCGCCGCGCTCGTGCTCGAGCGAGCGCAGGATCAGCTCCTTCAGTTTCTGGTTCTCCATGGTGCCTCCGGGTTGTGGACGCACTCGCAGGAGCAATCGGCGTGCCGGACTACTCGATCACCCGGTCGGCGCGGATCATCACCCTGGGTGGAATCGTGAGGCCGAGCGCTTTGGCGGTCTTCAGGTTGAGGACCAGCTCGAACTTCGTCGGCTGCTCGACCGCGAGCTCGGCGGGTTTCGCGCCCTTCAGGATCCTGTCGACGTAATAGGCGGCGCGGTGCAGCTGCGCCCCGGCGTCCGGACTGTACGCGGCGAGCCCTCCCTGGCGCACCAGCTCCGCGTCGGCGTAGACCGCCGGGACGCGGTGCCGGGCGGCAAGCTCGACCACTTGCGGGCCCAGGCGCGCGAGGGTGGTCGCCGAGAGCACGATCAGGGCGTGCGCTCTCGCTTTCGCGAGGCTCTCGGGGACGCCGGCGAGGCCGTCGCGGCCGCGCAGGTCGATCGTCAGCAGGTCGATGCCGAGGGGCTCGCACGCCTGCCGCAGCAGCTTGAACGAGGCGCTCTGGCCAGCGCTGGACGAATTCCACAGCACCGCGAGGCGCCTCATGCGCGGCACGATCTCGGTGAGCAACTCGACGCGCTTTGCGATCAGCAGGTGCGTTTCCGTGCCCAGACCGGTGAGGTTCGCCTCGGGACGGGCAAAGTTGCCGACGAAGCCCATTTCGACCGGATCGGCGCCGACCACCATGACGATGGGGATCGTCGCGGTCGCTGCTTTCACCGCCCGGGTCGCGCTTGCGCCGTGGGCCACGATGACATCGGCCCTGCCCTCCACGGCCGCGGCAGCCATCTTCGGCAGGTCGCGATACGCCGCGGCTGGCCGGGGAGCGAGGATCTCGATGTTGCGGCCGTGCTCGTAGCCGAGCTCGCGCAGGCCCTCGAGCAGCGATGCCAGCGGGTGTTTTTCGAGCGAGCCGAGCGTGACCACCGCGACGCGCCGCGGGCGACGCTGGGCCCGCGCTTCGCCAAGGAACGGCGCGGCAAGGAGGACGGCGAGAAAACGCCGGCGGCTCATCGGCCGCTAGTCTGGGCCATTGTCGAACCAGAGGGTAGCGGTGCGGCGTCAATTGCCGGAAAATGCGGCGTTTTCCCCCGATGCCCATGCCCCGAGCGCTTCCCAAGTCCATCGACGAGACCCAGAGCCTGCTGGCCGCGGGCGAGTACGTCGCCGACCGCAGCCTCGCGACCTCGCTGTTCCTCTCGCTCGCCATGCAGCGGCCGCTGTTCCTCGAGGGCGAGGCGGGGGTGGGCAAGACCGAGATCGCGAAGGTGCTCGCGCAGGCGCTCGGGCGCGAGCTGATCCGGCTGCAGTGCTACGAAGGCCTCGACATCGCGCAGGCCGCCTACGAGTGGAACTACTCGCGCCAGATGATCGAGATCCGGCTCGCGGAAGCCGCCGGCGAGAAGAACAAGGAGAAGCTCGCGGCCGACATCTACTCGGAACGCTTCCTGGTGAAAAGACCGCTCGCCAGGGCGCTCGAAGGCGACTCCCCGGTGCTGCTGATCGACGAGCTCGACCGCACCGACGAGCCCTTCGAGGCCTACCTGCTCGAGGTGCTCTCCGACTGGCAGATCAGCATTCCCGAGCTCGGCACGCTGCGCGCCGAGCATCCGCCGATCGTGGTGATCACCTCCAACCGCACGCGCGAGATCCATGACGCGGTGAAGCGGCGCTGCTTCTACCACTGGGTCGACTACCCCGACGCGGCGCGCGAGCTCGAGATCCTGCGCCGCAAGGCGCCGCGCGCCGCCGAGTCGCTCTCGCGCGAGGTGGTCGCGTTCGTGCAGCGGCTGAGAAAGGCGGACCTGTTCAAGCTGCCGGGCGTCGCCGAGACCATCGACTGGGCGAACTGCCTGGTGGCGCTCGATCGCGTCGCGCTCGACCCGGAGACGGTCAACAACACGCTCGGCGTGCTGCTCAAGTACCGCGACGACCTCGAGCGCGTCGCGGGCGAGGAGGCCGGGCGCATGGTCGGCGAGGCGAAGAGCGCCGCGGCAGCGTGAGCGTCCCGTCCTTCCTCCGCAGGATCCTCGGCGGCGGGCACGGCGGCATAGAGCGCCGCGTCCACGAGCTCGCCGCGCTGTGCAACGCGCTGCTGAGCGAGAGCGGCGAATACGCGAGCACCGCGCTCGCGCGCGACGCGCTTCGCGCCTGGCAGGGGCTCGAAGAGCGGCTGCGCGAGCAGTTCTTCGACGTGCTCGCGGGGCACTACTCGCCATCCGCCGACGAAGTGGCGCGCGCCGCGGCCGCTTACCAGGCCGACCCATCGCCCGAGCACCTGATCCGGCTGCAGGAGACGGTCGAGCCGCCGCGCCAGGAGCTGTTCCGCCGCCTCAACATGGCGCCCGGGGGCACCGCCACGCTGGTCGAGATGCGCAAAGCCCTGTTGAAGAAGGTGAAGACGAGGCCGCAGTGGCGCGTGATCGACCACGACCTCATGCACCTGCTGCGCTCGTGGTTCAACCGCGGCTTCCT
>MERP01000062.1:12184-20628 GCA_001772055.1 Betaproteobacteria bacterium RIFCSPLOWO2_12_FULL_68_19 | reverse complement strand
GTACCAGTGCGGGCCGCACAGCGGCGCCACGGCGCTCCCGCTGCAAGGTTTACAGCGCGCTTGCCGTTCTTACACGCCAAGGGCGCGGCGGGCGCCCCCGCCCGGTGGAACCGATCTTGCAGGCTGTGTACCAGCCATGAAAAAGGAGGCCGCCGTGATGCGCCATGCCCTGGTCACCCTTGCCCTCGTCGCCTGCGGCGCCTCCGAGCCCGAGGTCAGGGCGCAGGCCCCCGCGCAGGTTCCGCAGGCTGCGGCACAGGCCTCAACGCAGTCCGCGGCGCTGCCCAGCTTCACGCCGCTCATGAAGAAGCAGGGCCCGGCGGTGGTGGCGGTGATCAGCACGCGCAAGCCGAGCGCCGCGGCGGGCGCGGGCGTGGAAGGCGCGCCCGGCGCGCCGCAGGACCCGATGCTCGAGTTCTTCCGCCGCTTCATTCCCGACCTGCCCGAGCGCGGCGCTCCGCGCGAGGGGCTGGGCTCGGGCTTCATCATCAGCAAGGACGGCTACGTGCTCACCAACGCGCACGTGGTGGCGGGCTCCGACGAGGTCACGGTGCGCCTCGCCGACGCCAAGCGGGAGTTCAAGGCCAAGGTGGTCGGGCTCGACAAGCGCACCGACGTGGCGCTGCTGAAGGTCGGCGCCAAGGACCTGCCGGTGGCGACCCTCGGCGACTCCTCCAAGCTCGAGGCGGGCGACTGGGTGGCGGCGATCGGCTCGCCGTTCGGCTTCGCCAACACCATCACCGCCGGGATCGTGAGCGCGAAGGGGCGCTCGCTGCCCGACGAGATGTACGTGCCGTTCATCCAGACCGACGTCGCGGTCAACCCGGGCAACTCGGGCGGGCCGCTGCTCAACCTGGCCGGCGAGGTGATCGGCGTCAACTCGATGATCTACAGCGGCACCGGCGGCTACATGGGCGTGTCGTTCGCGATCCCGATCGAGGTCGCGCTCGACGTCGCCAGGCAGCTGCAGAGCCGCGGCAAGGTGACGCGCGGCCGCGTCGGCATCGGCATCCAGCCGCTCACCAAGGAGCTGGCGCAGTCGTTCAAGCTCGACGCCGAAAGCGGCGCGGTGATCGTCAACGTGGAGAAAGGCGGGCCGGCGGAAAAGGCCGGCGCGCGCGTCGGCGACGTGGTGCTGAAATGGAACGGCCAGCCGCTCGAGGACCCGGCCGAGCTGCCGCGCCTGGTCGCGGCGACCAAGCCCGGAGCCGAGGCGACCATGGAGGTCTGGCGCGACGGCAAGCGCGTGCCGCTGAAAGTCACCGTCGGGGAGATTCCCGGCGAAGTGAGCGCCGCGAAGGCCGAGCCGCGCGGCAAGCAGACGCCCAACCGGCTCGGGCTCGCCGTACAGGAGCTGCCGCTCGCGGAGCGCAGGACCCTGGGCGTCGACTACGCCCTGGTGGTCACCGAAGTGCTCGGCCCGCCGGCGCAGGGCAGCCCGATCCAGCCCGGCGACATCATCGTCGCCGTCAACCAGAGCCGCTTCTCGAGCCTCGAGGAGTTCAACAAGCTGATCGCGCAGGACAAGGGCTCGAGCCTGGCGCTGCTCGTGCGCCGCGGCGAGGCCGCGCTCTACGTGCCGATGACGGTCGGCTGACGGCGTCGGGGGAGGGCCCGCCGCGGCCGCCTAGAGGTACTCTTCTGCGCACTTGATGATCTCGGTGTTGGTCGGCCGCTCCAGGCAGTGGCGCGCGTCCTCCTGCCGCTTGGGGTTCGGCTTCTTCGAGGCCATCCTGGCCGGCTCTTTCTTCTCGGCTTCCTTCGGAGCCGGCTTCTGCTCCTGGCCCCAGGCCGGCGCGGCGAGCGCGACGGCGAGCACCAGCGCGATGCGTTTCATAGCCCTTTCCTTCTACGAAGGCAACGCCCGCAAGGGTACGCCTAATCGAGCAGAGCCGCTCGCCAGCCCCTGATCCGGCGTGCATTCGTACCGGCATCGCTGCGTCCCACGCGCGATTTCGAGCGCACATCGATGCGGCTGCCCCGGCCCGCAGGCGCCACGCGCACTACCACGTCGTCCTTGAAGCCGAACCAGAACGTGGTGGCGACCGCCTCGATGCGTCCGGCCGCCGGCTCGCGCGCCACGATCTCCCAGCCCATCGCCTCGGCTGCGGCCAGGGCGCGGGCGAACGCTCTCTCGGGCGGCTCGGCGAGCAGGATCGGCGCGAGGTCGGGATAGGCCGCGCGCTGCAGCTTCGCCGTCTCCGGACCGGCGTAGGCCGGCGGGTTTCGCGCGCCCGCGCGCAGCGGCAAGACCGCGACGAACTCCGGCGGCGAAGCGGTATCGGTACTGATGTCGTGGATCGGCGGAACCGAGCGCGCGCGGCGCTGGAACTCCAGCGGCCCGGCCGCGCTCGCCGCGCCGACCAGGAAGGCCGCGGCAAGTGCCGCGACGCCGCCCCTGCGCACCCGCGGGATGCAAAGCGCGACGGCGGCAAGCGCGGTAGCGGCGATGCCGAGGTAAGCAGCAAAGCGCATCAGCTCGAAGGCGGTGCGCAGCGGCCACAGGCCCAGGCGCAGCCCGGGCCCGGAGGCGAGCAGCAGGACCGCAGCCAGGAGGGCGATGCCGAGCGCGAGACGGCGCAGCCACATACGGTCAGCGCGCGGGCAGCGCGCCGATCGCGGCGAGCGCGCGCCTCACGTCCTCGACGCCCTCGGGCGGCAGCGGCGCCTGCGGCGCAAGCGGCGGCCCGACGGCGTAGCCCTGCAGCTCGAGGCCGCCCTTGATGCAGGCGGCGAGGTTGTAGCGGGCGAAGGCCTGGTTGAGCGCCCACAGCGGCCGCTGCAACCGCATCGCGCCCGCCCAGTCGCCGCGGCGGCAGGTCTCGTAGAGCGCCACGCTCTGGCGCGGCGCAACGCAGGCGGGCCCGGCCATCCAGCCCACCCCGCCGATCAGCATCACGCAGGCGGGGATGTGCGAGGAAGCGGCGAAGACCTTCATCCGCCCCTCGACGCGCTCGAGGATCGAGAGCAGCCGCCCGGTGTTGAACGAAGCGTCCTTGATGTAGCGCACGTTGCCGATGCGGCTCAGCCGCTCGATCACCGGCAGGCTCAGGTCCGAGCGCTGGAAGTTCGGGTTGGTGTACAGCACCACGGGGATCCCGACCGCCGCGGCGATGGCCGCGAAGTAGCCGTACACGCCCTCGTCGGCAAGCGGGAAATAGGCCTCCAGGATGGCGAGGATGCCGGCGCATCCCAGGCGCTCGAACTCGCGCGCCTGCGCCACCGCGTCGGCGGTCGTGGTCGAGGCCACGCCGGCCACCACCGGCACGCGGCCTCTCGCCGCCTGCACCACCACCTCGACGATGCGGCGGCGCTGCGCCCAGCCGAGGTAGGCGAACTCGCCGGTCGAGCCGAGCGGCGTAAGCCCGTGCACGCCCGCGGCGACGAGGTCCTCGCACAGCGCGGCGAGCACGCCCGCTTTCACCTCGCCGTCGGCGCCGATCGGCGAGACGAGATAGGGAAAAACGCCGTGCAGCTCAGCCGCCATCGAGAACCTCGCGCACGCGCGCCACCGCGCGCAGAGTGAGCGCCATGCGCTCCACGTCGACCGGCTGCGCCTGGGAGGAGAACTGCGCGATCACGATGCCCCTGCCCCGGTCGACGAACAGGTGCTGCCCGTGGATGCCCCAGCCGAACAGCAGCGGCGCCGGCCCGTCGAGCGCATACCACTTGGCGCGATAGCGCAGCGCCAGCCCGGGGAAATACGGCGCGAAGTTCCCCGCGTCCCAGGCGGCGCGGTCGCCGCCGCGCGCGAGGTCCTCGATCCAGTGCGCGGGAAGGACCTGGCGGCCGCCGCGCGCGCCGTCTTCGGCGAGCAGCCGGCCGACGCGCGCGAGATCGCGCAAGGTCGTGCACACGCCGCCCGCGCAGCGCGGCGCGCCCAGCCGGTCGACCGTGATGTAGGCGCCGCGCTCGGCGCCCATCGGCTGCCACAGCAGCTCGCTCATCAGGTCGGCATAGCGCCGGCCGGTTGCTCGCTCTATCACCCAGCCGAGCAGATCGGTGTTCGGCGAGACGTAGCGGAACGCTCCGCCGTGCGGCGCGTTCGATTGCGTGAGCGAACGGTAGAAGGAGCGCAGGTCGGAGGGCTGCTCTCCCGGCTCGACGGGATTCCAGCCGGTCGCCTTGCGGTACGCGATGATCGGCCCGGCCACGGCGAGGTAGTCCTCGTCGAAGGCGATGCCCGCGCGCATGTCGAGCAGCTGGCGCACGGTCGCGCCGCGATAGGCCGTTTTTTCCAGCTCCCCGACGTAGTCGGTCACGGCGCGCTCGGGATCGAGCTCGCCGCGCGCCGCGAGCACGCCGGCGAGCAGCCCGAGCAGCGACTTCGAGACCGACATGAGGATGTGCGGCGTCTCGGCCGTCATGCCGTGCGCGTAGTGCTCGAGCACGATGCGGCCGCGGTGCAGGATCACCAGGCCGTCGCTGTCGGTCTGCTGCAGGAACTCGCCCAGCCAGGCGAGCCGGCCGGGGTCGGCCTGCCCCGAAGCAAGCTGCCAGAGCGTCGCCGGGTCGTTACGGATCTCCGCCGACGGCACGATCTCCCGCACGTGCTGGAAGCCCCAGCGGTTGAACGGCGCCGCGCGCCAGTTCGCGAGCGTCACCTGCCCCGCCGGGTCGGGCGGGAAGCCCTGCATCAGTCGCGCCATGGGAGATGCCGCCTATCATAGCGTTTCGGTATCATCCGGCTTCCCCCAGACGACCACTCAGGAGACCCCATGGCGATCAAAGTCGGCGACCGGCTGCCCGACGGCAAGCTGATGGAGAGCACGCAGTTCGATTCCGCCACCCAGTGCGCGATGGCGCCGAAGGAAGTGAACGTCGCGGACGCCGTCAAGGGCAGGAAGATCGCGATCTTCGGCCTGCCCGGCGCCTATACCCCCACCTGCTCGGCCAAGCACGTGCCGAGCTACGTGCAGAACTACGACCAGCTGAAGAAGAAGGGCGTAAGCGAGATCTGGTGCCTCGCGACCAACGACGCGTTCGTGATGGCGCACTGGGGCCGCGACCAGAAGGCGCTGGGCAAGATCCGCTTCCTCGGCGACGGCAGCGGCCAGTGGACCAAGGCGCTCGGCCTGGAGCTCGACCTGAACGCGCGCGGCATGGGCACGCGCACGCAGCGCTTCTCGATGCTGGTGGACGACGGCGTGGTGAAGAGCCTCAACGTCGAGGGCCCGGGCAAGTTCGAGGTCTCGGACGCCGGCACGATGCTCAAGCAGCTCGGCTGATACAAAAGCTTACAACCCGGTGTCGGCGGCGGGGGGCGATCGCGCGTTATTCGGCGCTCACCCCAAGGAGGCGACCGCATGAGACTCTCCATCCCGCTGTTCGGCGCCGCGCTGCTCGCGGCCAGCACCACCCTGCTCGCCCAGGCGCCGCAGGACAGCGCCGCCAAGGCCGCCCGCGGCAGCGCGCGCAAGGCCTGCGAAGGCAAGAGCGGCGACGAGCGGCGCGAGTGCCTGCGCCGCGAGCTGTGCAGGCAGAGCCAGGATCCGGCGCAATGCGAGGCGCGCGCCAAGCAAGCCGCCGAGCGCCGCGCGCAGGTCCACGCGGCCTGCCAGGGCAAGCAGGGCGAGGAGCTGAGGGCCTGCCTGCGCGAGCAGCGCGCCAGGAGCACGAAGTAGGGTTTTGTTTTTTCAGAAATGAACGACTGCTCGCGGTAGCTGTCGCAATCGCAGCGGCGTAGCGCTCGCGCCCGGCGTTCGCTACGATAGCCGGGGCTACCTGCCCTGCATCTGTTCGAATGATCGATCTGAAACGACTTTTCGCTGCCGCGCTGCTGCTCGCGGCGAGCTCGGCGCTCGCCGCCGAGCTGCCGCGCAAGTCCGTCTCGATCGAGGGCGTCACCGAGTACCGGCTGGCGAACGGGCTGCGCGTGCTCGCGCTGCCCGACCCGGGCGTCGACACCGTGACGGTGCACATCGTGTACCTGGTGGGCTCGCGCCACGAAGGCTACGGCGAGAAAGGCATGGCGCACCTGCTCGAGCACCTGCTGTTCAAAGGCTCGAAGCGCCATCCCGACATCAAGGCCGAGTTCACCCGCCGCGGCGCGCGCTGGAACGGCACCACCTCGAACGACCGCACCACCTATTTCGAGACCGTGTCGGCGAGCGACGAGAACCTCGAGTGGGCGATCGCCCTGGAGGCCGACCGGATGGTGAACTCGTTCGTCTCGCGCTCGCAGCTCGACGCCGAGATGACGGTGGTGCGCAACGAGTTCGAGATGGGCGAGAACAGCCCCGGCAGCGTGCTGTTCCAGCGCATGCAGCAGGCGGCCTTCGCCTGGCACAACTACGGCAACCCGATCATCGGCGAGCGCTCGAACATCGAGCGCGTGCCGATCGAGCGGCTGCAGGCCTTCTACCGCACCTGGTACCAGCCCGACAACGCGCTGCTGATCCTCGCGGGACGCTTCGACGAGCGGCGCGCGCTCGAGATGGTGGCGAAGCATTTCGGCGCGATACCACGACCCGCGAGGGCTCTTCCTCTGCATTACACGGAAGAACCCGCGCAGGACGGCGAGCGCAGCGTGACGCTGCGGCGCATCGGCGAGAACCCGATCGTGTCCTCGCTCTATCGCGTGCCCGCCGGCAGCCATCCCGACTACCCGGCGATCGACGTGCTGGTGCAGATCCTCGGCGACGTGCCCGCCGGCCGCCTGCACCGCGCGCTGGTGCAGAAAGGCCTGGCGAGCGTGGTGTGGGGCGCCGAGCGCGGGCTGCACGACCCGGGCTACGTCTATTTCGGCGCCGCGCTGGCGAAGGACGCGCGCCCCGAGCCGGCGCGCGACGCGCTGCTCGAGACGCTCGAGAACCTGCAGGCGAGCCCGATCACGCGCGAGGAACTCGAGCGCGCGCGCACGCGGCTGCTCAACCAGTTCGAGAAGGTCGAGCTCGAGACCGCCTCGCTGGTGCACGCGCTCTCGGAATTCCAGGCGATCGGCGACTGGCGGCTGCTGTTCCTGTACCGCGACCGGCTGCGCGCGGTCAGGCTCGAGGACGTGCAGCGCATGGCCACGCATTACCTCAAGCCGGCGAACCGCGTGCTCGGCGTGTTCGTGCCGACCGAGCACCCCGAGCGCGCCGAGATCCCGCCCACGCCCGACCTGCAGGCCGGGCTTTCGGGCTACCGCGGCGGCGAAAGCGTGCGCCTGGGCGAGGCCTTCGATCCCTCGCCGCAGAACATCGAGTCGCGCCTGCAGCGGCGCAGCCTCGGCAACGGCATCCGCGCCTCGCTGCTGCCCAAGAAGACGCGCGGCGGCCGGGTCGTGGCGAGCCTCGCGCTGCACTGGGGCGACGAGAAGAGCCTCACCAACCGCGAGGTGGCCTGCGAGTTCGCCGGCACCATGCTGCTGCGCGGCACGCTCAAGCGCAGCCGCGCCGAGCTGAAGGACGCCTTCGACCGCCTCAACGCCTCGGTGTCGGTCGGCGGCGGGGGCGCGCGCATCGAGGTGCGCCGCGAGAACCTCGTGCCGGCGCTGCGGCTGGTGGCCGAGGTGCTGCGCGAGCCCGCCTTCCCGGCCGCCGAGTTCGAGGAGATGAAGCGCGCCGCGCTCACCAGCACCGAATCGCAGCTCAGCGACCCCTCCGCGGTCGCGAGCCTGGGCCTGGTGCGGCACCTGCACGCCTATCCCGCCGGCCACCCGCATTACACCCCGACCTTCGAGGAGCGCATGGAATGGCTGCGCTCGACGCGGCTCGAGGACGCGCTCGCCTGCTACCGCGAGCTGTTCGGCGCCACCGGGGCCGACTTCGTCGCGGTCGGCGAGTTCGACGCCGACGAGCTGGCGCGCGCGGTCGAGGAGCTGTTCGGCCCCTGGCGCACGCCGCATCCCTTCACGCGCGTGCCGCAGCGCTACTTCGAGCGCCCGGCGCTCGAGAACCAGTTCATCACGCCGGACAAGGCGAACGCGGTGCTGCGCGCCGGGGCCAACGTCAGGATGCGCGACGACCACCCCGACTTCCCGGCCATGTTGCTCGCCAACCACCTGCTCGGGGGCTCCTCGACCGCCCGCCTGCCGGCGCGGGTGCGCGAGAAGGAAGGCCTCTCCTACAGCACCTACAGCAGCTTCAGCTCGAACCCCTTCGACGAGTCGGCGGCGTTCCGCGTCTCGGCGATCTTCGCGCCGCAGAACCGCGCGCGGGTCGAGCGCGCGGTGCGCGAGGAGCTCGAGCGCGCGCGGCGCGAGGGCTTCGGCGCCGCCGAGGTCGAGGCCGCCAAGCACTCGGTGCTGCAGGCGCGGCGCCTCGCGCGCACCCAGGACCGCGTCCTCGCCAGCCGGCTCTCGTCCTACTCCTTCGCCAAGCGCAGCTTCGCCTGGGACCTCGAGCTCGAGGCGAGGATCGCGTCCCTGAGCGCCGCCGAGGTCAACCGGGCCCTGCGAAAGCACCTCGACCCGGCGCGCCTGACGGTGATCGTCGCCGGCGACCTCAGGAAAGACTGAC
>MERP01000062.1:1833-12176 GCA_001772055.1 Betaproteobacteria bacterium RIFCSPLOWO2_12_FULL_68_19 | reverse complement strand
AGCTGCTCCTGCCGCGGCGGCGGGGGCGGCGGCTCGGCGCGCTTGAGGCGGTTGATGAGCTTCACGGCGAGGAAGATCGCCCAGGCGATGAGCACGAAGTCGACGCAGGTCTGCAGGAACTTGCCGTACTGGATCTTCGCCTCGCGCACCTGCAGCGCGAGCCCGCTGAAGTCCAGCCCGCCGAGCAGCGTGCCGGCGAGCGGCATCACGATGTCGCTCACCAGCGAGGCGACGATCTTGCCGAAGGCGCCGCCGACGATCACCGCCACCGCGAGATCGACCGCGTTGCCCTTGACCGCGAATTCGCGGAACTCCCTGGCGATGCTCACGGGTAGCTCACCTCCAGGATTTCCAGGCTTTCCTCGCCCGCCGGGCTGCGCAGCGTGACCGTGTCGCCGGCGCGCGCCTTGAGCAGCGCGCGGGCGATCGGCGAGATCCACGACACATGGCCGCGGGCGGGATCGACTTCGTCGACGCCCACGATGCGGATCTGTTTTTCCCCTTCCTTGCCTCTTATTCTTACCGCCGCGCCGAAGAACACCTGGTCGGTGTCGCGGCCGCTGGATTGCACGACTTCCGCCGCCTCGAGGCGCTTGATGAGAAAGCGCACGCGCCGGTCGATCTCGCGCAGCCGGCGCTTGCCGTAGATGTAATCGGCGTTCTCCGAGCGGTCGCCGTTCGACGCCGCCCAGGCGACGGTCTTCACCACCTCGGGGCGCTCGAGCTCGACCAGGCGCCTGAGCTCGGCGTCGAGCCGCGCATAACCCGCCGGGGTCATGTAATTCTTGCCCGCCGGAGCGCTCGCGGCGGGCTCGAGCTCCTCGGCGTGTCCGTTTTCCTTGACAAACGCTTTCGACATCGCAATTGCGCTCGATTCTATCTCCCCTTGCAAGCGCCCCGGCAAGCTCTCAAAATTACGCGCAAGGGGAGGAAGAAATGGCTGCCAAGAGCGGCGAGAAGCTCGATTTCCTGACGCGGATGCGCATCCGCGAGCTGATCCTGATGGGCCTCATCACCATCACCGCGGTGCTCGCCAACCTGCCGGAGGAATACGTGAGCGAGACCCTGGGCATCAGCCCCGAGGGGCTGATCGCGGTGCTCGCGATCGCGGTGATCATCGGCCTGTTCCTGTACCTCAAGTTCGGCCTGTTCGTGGCGGTGGTGCTGCTCATCGCCGGGGCCAACATGCCCGACCAGATCGCCGCCGGCCTGAACATCTCGAAGGTGCCGATCGTGCTGGCTCTGGTGGCGCTGGTGGGCGTGGGCCTGATCAATTACGTCATCAAGCTGATGCCGACCGGCCTCGAGCCCAAGCCGAAGGAGAAGAGCGCCGAGGGGATCCGCGCGCTGTTCTACGGCATCGAGAAGAACAACCTGGTGTACGCGCAGAAGGTGCTGTCGATGAACTTCGATCCCAACATGCACCACGAGAACGGCTACACGCCGCTCGCCTACGCCGCCATGAAAGGCAGCGTGCCGATGATCGACCTGCTGCTGCGCAACGGCGCCGACCCGACGCAGCTCACCAAGGAAGGCGACACGCCGGTCGAGCTGGCGCTGCGCATGGGCCATGCCGAAGCCGCCGACCTGCTCAAGCGCGCGCGCCAGTCCTCCGAGGCGCCGCTCCCCGCGGCCCGGCCGGCAACCCAGGCCGGCGGATAATTAGTCAATAAAAACATATATATAAGTTGTGTAGTTGGCGTCCTTGATTAAGATCAAGTTTTAGCGCTTAACGCGCCCTTATTCTGGGCGCATAATCCATATACTGTATGGAAATCCAGTGCGCCGCGACCCCGCGGGCATCGCACTGGCTTTTACCCGGGAGAAGAAACGTGGAACAGACCATCGCCCCCGGTGGCGTACGCGAGCAGGAAATCTGCCGCGACACGCTGCTCGAGAAATACGCCAAGGGCAAGGAAGCCTCGATCGAGGAGGTGCGCCGGCGCGTAGCGCGCGCCCTCGCCCAGGCCGAGCCCGAGGACCGGCGCGCGCACTGGGAGCGGCGCTTCCTGCAGGCTCAGGAAGACGGCTTCATCCCCGCCGGCCGCATCAATTCCGCCGCCGGGGTGGCGATCCAGGCGACGCTCATCAACTGCTTCGTCCAGCCCGTCGGCGACTCGATCTCGGAAGTGGTGGACGGCAAGCCCGGCATCTACAGCGCGCTGCAGGAGGCGGCCGAGACCATGCGCCGCGGCGGCGGCGTCGGCTACGACTTCTCGGCGATCCGCCCGAAGGGGGCCGAGGTCAAGGGCACGCACTCGCGCGCCAGCGGGCCGGTGTCCTACATGCGCGTGTTCGACCAGTCCTGCGAGACGGTCGAGTCGGCCGGCGCGCGGCGCGGCGCGCAGATGGGGGTGCTGCGCTGCGACCACCCGGACATCGAGGAATTCATCCACGCCAAGGACCGGGGCGAGCTCGCCAACTTCAACCTCTCGGTCGGCGTCACCGACGAGTTCATGCTGGCGGTCGAGCACGATGCCGAGGTCGATCTGGTCCACAAGGCGAAACCCTGGCCGGGCGAGCAGACGCACCAGCGCGAGGACGGGCTGTGGGTCTACCGCCGGGTGCGCGCGCGCGAGCTCTGGGAGCAGATCATGCGCTCGACCTACGACCACGCCGAGCCGGGCATCCTGTTCCTCGACCGCATCAACCGCGACAACAACCTCGGCTACTGCGAGACCATCGAGGCCACCAATCCCTGCGCCGAGCAGCCGCTGCCGCCGTACGGCTGCTGCTGCCTGGGATCGATCGACCTGACGAAATTCGTCAAGAACGAATTCGCGGAGTCGGCGAGCTTCGACTTCGAGAGCTTCGCCAAGGTGGTCGAGGTCTCGATCCGCATGCTCGACAACGTGCTGGAGGTCACCGCCTGGCCGCTCGAGCAGCAGAGAGACGAGGCGATGGCCAAGCGCCGCGTCGGCCTGGGGTTCACCGGCCTGGGCGACGCGCTCATCATGCTGAGGCTGAAGTACGACACCGAGGAAGCGCGGCAGATGGCCGCGCGCATCTCGGAGGCGATGCGCGACGCGGCGTACCGCGCCTCGGTCGAGCTCGCCAGGGAGCGCGGCGCCTTCCCGCTCTTCAACGCCGACATGTACCTGTCCGGGGGGAGCTTTGCGTCGCGCCTGCCGCAGTCCATCAAGCAGGCGATCCAGAAGCACGGCTTGAGGAATTCGCATCTGTTGTCGATCGCGCCGACCGGCACCATCAGCCTCGCCTTCGCCGACAACGCCTCGAACGGCATCGAGCCGCCGTTCTCCTGGACCTACACGCGCAAGAAGCGCATGCAGGACGGCGTGCAGGAATTCCCGGTCGAGGACCACGCCTGGCGGCGCTACAAGGCGCTGCGCGGCGACAAGGAAGCCGAAATGAGCGCTCTGCCGCCCTATTTCGTCACCGCGCTCGAGATCAGCGCGCGCGCGCACGAGGAGATGGTGGCCGCGGTCGCGCCCTACATCGACACCAGCATCTCCAAGACCGTGAACGTGCCGGAGGACTACCCGTACGGCGATTTCCAGGACCTGTACTTCCTGGCGTGGAAATCGGGCCTGAAGGGGCTGGCGACCTACCGCCCGAACCGGGTGCTCGGCTCGGTGCTGTCGGTCGCGCCGAAGCCCCAGGACTTCGTCCAGGACGACTTCAACAGAAGGATCTCGATCAAGAGCGTCCCCGCCCCGGTGCTCGCCTCGCTGCGCTGGCCGGGACGTCCCGAGCTCGCGGCCGGCAACCCGGCGTGGACCTACATGATCGAGCACCCGCAGTACCGCTTCGCGGTGTTCGTCGGGCACGTCGAGAACGGCGCGCCGCACCCCTTCGAAGTATGGGTAAACGGCAGCGAGCAGCCGCGCGGCCTGGGCGCGCTCGCCAAGACGCTGTCGATGGACATGCGCGCCAACGACCGCGGCTGGCTGAAGCTCAAGCTCGATGCGCTCGCCAAGGCGGGCGGCGACGACGCCTTCGACATGCCCTTCCCGCCGCGCGGCGAGAGGAAGCGCATGCCCTCGGTGGTGTCGGCCTTCGCGCAGGTGGTGCGCTGGCGCGTCGAGCAGCTGTTCTCGGGCCTGGCCGAGGAGAAGTTCTCCCTGACGGCGGAGCAGGCCGCCTCTGCGGTGATGGACGCGATGTTCGCGCTGAAGGAGCCCAAGACCGGCCCCGACGGCACGATGTCGTGGACCGTGGACGTGTTCAACGCCCGCACCGGCGATGATTTCGTCCTGGGTCTGAAGGAGATCGCGCTTCCCGACGGCGTCACCCGGCCCTACTCGATGTGGCTCTCCGGCGAATACCCGCGCGCGCTCGACGGCCTGTGCAAGATCCTGTCGCTCGACATGCGCGTGCTCGACCCGGCGTGGATCGGCATGAAGCTCAGGAAGCTGCTCGAGTTCCCGGAGCCGCTCGGCGACTTCATGGCCTTCGTGCCGGGCAGCCGCAAGCAGCAGACCTTCCCCTCGACCGTGTCGTACCTCGCGCGGCTGATCCTGCACCGCTACGCGATGCTCGGCATCCTCGACGAGGACGGCATGCCGAAGCAGCAGATGGGCATTCTCGAAGCACCCTCAACGGAGAAAACGCACATCCTCGCGGGAGCCCGCTGCCCCGAGTGCGGCAACACCACCCTCATCCGCAAGGACGGCTGCGACTATTGCACCGCCTGCGGCTACGTCGGGGTCTGCGGCTAGGCGAGCCCGGCGGCACGTTTCTCGCTTGGGCCTGGTCGACAAGGTGCGGGCGCTGAAGAAGGCGCCGATGAAGGCGGCCGCCTAGGGGCGGCACCACTTGTCGACCCACAACAGCCCGAGCACCGACTTCGCGTCGGTGATGCGGCCCTCGCGCACCATCGCGAGCGCCTCGTCGAAGCCGACGATCAGGGTCTCGACGAACTCGCCGCGGTCGAGCTTCGGTTCACCGATCTTTTCCATTCTTCTGCAGACAAAAAGCTCGATCGCCTCGTCGGTGTAGGCGATGGAGGTGTGGATCACGCCCAGGCGGGTCCACTCGAGCGCGGCGTGGCCGGTCTCCTCGAGCAGCTCGCGCTGCGCGGTGGCGAGGGGCGGCTCGCCGGGCTCGAGCTTGCCGGCCGGCAGCTCGATGAACTCGCGCCGGTGCGGATAGCGGAACTGGCGCTCGAGCAGCACGCGCCCGTCGTCGAACAGCGGCACGATCGCCACCGCGCCGGGATGGCGGATGTACTCGCGCGTCGCCTCCGCGCCGTCGGGCAGCCGCACCCGGTCGCGGCGCACCTCGAGCAGCTTGCCGTCGAACACCAGCTCGCCCGAAACGAAGCGCTCGGTGAGGTCCTTCAAACTAGAGCGCGACCACGGCCGCGAAGCACAGCGCCATGAGCGGCTGCGGCAGGATGCCGAAGAAGAGCAGCGCCAGGCTGTTCGCCGAGAGCAGCACGCCGAAGCCGAGCTGGCGCTGCACCGGGGCGGTATCGACAGGGTCGTCGAAGTACATGAGCTTCACCACCCGCAGGTAGTAGAACGCCCCGACCAGCGAGAACATCACCGCCGCCACCGCGAGCCACAGGTAGCCCGCCGACACCGCCGCCGAGATCACCGCCAGCTTGGCGTAGAAGCCCGCCATGGGCGGGACGCCGGCGAGCGAGAACATGATCAGCAGCATCAGGAACGCGGTCCAGGGGCTGCGGCGGTTGAGGCCGCGCATGTCCTCGAGCTTCTCGCAGTCGAAGCCGGCGCGAGAGAGGTACAGCAGCATGCCGAAGGCGCCCACCGACATGATTGCGTAGACGACGGCGTAGAACAGCGCCGCGCTGTAGGCGTCGGCGGCGTTGCGCGCGTTGCCGTCGACCACGCCCGAGAGCAGCCCGAGCAGCATGAAGCCCATGTGCCCGATCGCGGAATACGCCAGCATGCGCTTGAGGTTGGTCTGCGCGATGGCCACGATGTTGCCGAGCGCCATCGAGGCGAGCGAGAGCAGCGCCAGCATCTGCTGCCAGTCGGCGGCGAGCCCGGGCAGGCCGTTCACCAGCAGGCGGATCGCCATGGCGAAGGCGGCGAGCTTCGGCCCGGCGCTGATCACCAGCGTCACGGGCGTGGGCGCGCCGTGATACACGTCCGGGATCCACATGTGGAACGGCACCACGCCGAGCTTGAAGGCGAGGCCCGCGACCACGAACACCAGGCCGAACACCAGGAAGTGGCGCTCCGTGGCGCTCGCCGAGAGCCGCGCCGCCTCGCGCGCCACCGCCGGGATGTCGAGCGTGCCGGTCGCGCCGTAGATCATCGACATGCCGTACAGCAGCAGCCCGGAGGAGAGCGCGCCGAGCACGAAGTACTTCATCGCCGCCTCGGTGGCGAGCGCCGAGTCGCGGTTGAGCGCCACCAGCGCGTACAGGCACAGCGACATCAGCTCCAGGCCCAGGTACACGCTGAGGAAGCTCGACGCGCTCACCATCACCATCATGCCGAGCAGCGCGAACAGCAGCAGCGTGATGAACTCGCCGCGCAGCAGGCCCCGGTCGGCAAGGTACTGGCGCGAGTAGACCAGCGCCGCCCAGACCGCGACGTAGCAGGCGAACTTGAGCACGTGCGACATCACGTCGGCGACGAACAGGCCGTTGAACAGGTAGTACTTCGCGCCGGCCGAGCCCCACAGCACGAACAGCGTCGCCGCGGCACAGAGCGCGAGCACGATCTGCGCCAGTACCAGGCTCGCGGTGCGGCGCTCGCCGGCGTACAGGTCGACGATCATCACCGCGCAGGCGCCCGCCAGCAGCAGCGCCTCGGGCAGCGCCGGCAGGTGGTCGATGAGCACGAGCCAGTTCATGGCCTCAGAGCTTGGGCAGCGCGACGTGGCGCAGGAGCTCGTTCACCGAGGCGTGCATCACCTCGGTGAAGGGCAGCGGGTACACACCCATGGCGAGCACCGCCGCCGCGAGCGCCGCCAGCACGGTGGTTTCTCTCCAGTTCAAATCGGTCAAGGAAGCGACATTCGCATTCGCCACCTCGCCGAAGATCACGCGCTTGTACATCCACAGCGTGTAGGCCGCGCCCCACACCAGCGTGGTCGCCGCGACCACGGCGACCCAGAAGTTGGCCTTCATCGCGCCCATGATCACCATGAACTCGCCCACGAAGCCGCTGGTCGCCGGCAGCCCGGCGTTGGCCATCGCGAACAGCATCATGAAGCTGGCGAAGCGCGGCATGGTGTTCACCACCCCGCCGTAATCGCCGATCTGGCGCGAGTGCATGCGGTCGTACATCACGCCGACGCACAGGAACAGCGCCGCCGAGACGAAGCCGTGCGAGATCATCTGCACCAGCGCGCCCTCGACGCCGTAGGCGTTGAAGATGAAGAAGCCGAGCGTGACGAAGCCCATGTGCGAGACCGAGGAGTAGGCGATGAGCCGCTTCATGTCGGTCTGCACCAGCGTCACCAGGCCGATGTAGGCGATCGCGACCAGCGACAGCGCGATCATCAGCCAGGCGAGCTCGCGCGCGGCGTCCGGGAACATCGGCAGGCTGAAGCGCACGAAGCCGTAGGCGCCGAGCTTGAGCAGGATCGCCGCCAGCACCACCGAGCCTCCGGTCGGCGCCTCGGTGTGCGCGTCGGGCAGCCAGGTGTGCACCGGCCACATCGGCACCTTCACCGCGAAGGCGAGCAGGAAGCCGAAGAACAGCCACTTCTGCGCCTCGAGCGACAGCGGCAGCCGGTGCCAGTCGAGGATGGCGAAGCTGCCGCCCGACTTGTCGTACAGGTAGAGCAGCGCGACCAGCATCAGCAGCGACCCGAACAGCGTGTAGAGGAAGAACTTCACCGCCGCGTAGACGCGGTTGGGGCCGCCCCAGACGCCGATGATGACGAACATCGGGATCAGCGTCGCCTCGAAGAACACGTAGAACAGCACCGCGTCGAGCGCCGCGAACACGCCGTTCAGCAGTCCCGACATCACCAGGAAGGACGCGAAGTACTGCGCCACGCGCGTCTCGATCGCCGACCAGCCGGCGATCACCACCAGCACGGTGATGAAGCTGTTCAGCAGCACGAACAGCAGCGAGATGCCGTCCACGCCGAGGTGGTAGTGCACGTTGAAGCGCTGGATCCACGGCAGCTTCACTTCGAACTGGAAGCCGGCGCTCTGCAGGTCGAACCCAGTGTACAACGGGAGGGTGACCAGCAGGCCCGCCAGCGCGCCGGCGAGCGCGATCCAGCGCGCGTGGCGCTCGCCCGCCGCGAGCACCGCCATGCCGGCGGCGATCGGGACCCAGATCGCGAGCGAGAGCAGCATTTACTTCCTCAGGAACCAGAAAGCGAGGAGCACCACGCCGATGAGCATGGTGAAGGCGTACTGGTAGACGTAGCCGGTCTGGAACAGCCGCGCCACGCCCGAGAACCAGCCCACCACGCGCGCCGAGCCGTTCACCATCAGGCCGTCGATCAGCGTCTGGTCCCCTCCCCGCCACAGGCCCTTGCCCAGCCAGCGCGCGCCGCCGGCGAACAGCCACGCGTAGAGCTCGTCGAAGCCGTACTTGCGCTCGACCAGCACGTACAGCGGGCCGAACGCGGCCGCGACGCGCTTGGGCAGCTCCGGCCGCTTCAGGTACAGCAGCCAGGCGGTCGCGATCCCGGCCAGCGCAAGCCAGAAGGGAGCCGCGGTGAGGCCGTGCGCGAGGAACGACCAGATGCCGAAGTAGTTCGGGTCGGGCGGCGGCAGGCTCTGGCCGAAATAATTGCCGTAGACGAACACGCCGACGAGCCAGCCGGCCGCGACCGAGGGGATCGCGAGCAGCACCAGCGGCAGGGTCACCACGGCGGGAGACTCGTGCGGCGGGTGCGCGGCGTCGAAGCGCTCGCGGCCGTGGAAAGCCATGAACACCAGGCGGAAGGTGTAGGCCGCGGTGACGAACACGGTGGCCACGAGGCAGAAATAGCCGAACGCCGCGCCCGGCGTGGGCGAGTCGTGCAGCGCCTCGATCATCGCGTCCTTGGAGAAGAAGCCGGCGAAGCCCGGGATGCCGGCCGAGGAGATGGCGCCGACCAGCATGGTCCAGTAGGTGAGCGGCATGTGCTTTCTCAGCCCGCCCATGCGCCGCATGTCCTGCTCGTGGTGCAGGGCGATGATCACCGAGCCGGCGGCGAGGAACAGCACCGCCTTGAAGAAGGCGTGCGTCATGAGGTGGAAGATGGCCGCCGAGTAGGCCGAGGCGCCGAGCGCCGCGGTCATGTAGCCGAGCTGCGAGAGGGTCGAATAGGCGACCACGCGCTTGATGTCGTACTGCGTGAGCGCGACCAGCGCCATGGCGAGCGCGGTGACCGCGCCGGTGAGCAGCACCACCGAGCGCGCGGTCTCGGACAGCTCGTAGAGCGGCGACATGCGCGCCACCATGAAGATCCCGGCCGTGACCATGGTCGCGGCGTGGATCAGGGCCGAGATCGGCGTCGGGCCCTCCATCGAGTCGGGCAGCCAGACGTGCAGCGGGAACTGCGCGCTCTTGCCCATCGCGCCCACGAACAGCAGGATGCAGATAAGGGTCATTTCCGAAGCGAAGGAAGGACCCTTGTCGAAGACCTCCCGGTAGTCGAGCGTGCCGAAGTTCGCGAGGATCAGCGCGATGCCGAGCAGGAAGCCGAAGTCGCCGACCCGGTTGACGAGGAAGGCCTTGAGGCTGGCGCGCACCGCGCTCTCGCGCGTGTACCAGAAGCCGATCAGCAGGTAGGACACCAGCCCGACCGCCTCCCAGCCGAAGAAGAGCTGCACGAAGTTGTTCGCCATCACCAGCATCAGCATCGAGAAGGTGAACAGCGAGATGTAGCTGAAGAAGCGCTGGTAGCCCGGGTCCTGCGCCATGTAGCCGATGGTGTAGACGTGCACCATGAGCGAGACGAAGGTCACCACCACCATCATCAGCGCCGAGAGCGGGTCGATGAGGAAGCCGATCTCGAAGCGCGTCGCGCCGCTCGTCATCCAGGTGTAGACCGTGCCGTTGAAGCTCGCCCCGTTCAGCACGTCGACGAAGATCCAGCACGAGGCGAGGAACGACAGCAGCACCGAGAAGATGGTCACCGAGTGCGCGCCGGTCCGGCCCACCGCGCGCCCGCCGAGCCCGGCGACGATCGCGCCGACGAGCGGCGCGAACGGCACGATCAGGTAGAGCTCCTTCATCCTTTCAGGGCGTCGAGGTCTTCGACGTCGATCGTGTCCAGGTTGCGGAACAGCACCACCAGGATCGCCAGCCCGATCGCCGACTCGGCCGCCGCCACCGTCAGGATGAAGAACACGAACACCTGGCCGGCGATGTCGCCGAGGAAGTGCGAGAAGGCGATGAAGTTCAGGTTCACCGCGAGCAGCATCAGCTCGATCGCCATCAGCAGCACGATCA
>MERP01000062.1:1485-1815 GCA_001772055.1 Betaproteobacteria bacterium RIFCSPLOWO2_12_FULL_68_19 | reverse complement strand
GCAGCACGATCAGGTTGCGCCGGTTGAGGAAGATGCCGACCACGCTGATCGCGAACAGCATCGCGCCCAGCACCAGGAAGTGCGGCAGGCCGACCGTCATGCCCGCGCCTCGGACTTGAAGGTAGGAGGCGCGATGGCCGACCCCCTGGCAGGGGGACGAATGGTCGACCCCCTGACAAGGGGGTCGTGAGACTGCCGCGCAGCGGCAGGCGAGCGGGGGGTTGGTTTTAGGGGGTTCTCAAAATGGGTACGATCGTACCCATCTTGCGCTGTCAGGGGGGCGGCAATGTCGCCGCGGCGTCTCATTCCTTCTCCGTCGGCATGGACACC
>MERP01000062.1:0-1473 GCA_001772055.1 Betaproteobacteria bacterium RIFCSPLOWO2_12_FULL_68_19 | reverse complement strand
CCTTCTCCGTCGGCATGGACACCAGGCGCACCCGCTCCTCGCGCCGCACCCGCACCTGCCGGGACGGGTCCTGCTTGCGCGTGTCCTTCCTCTCGCGCAGCGTGAGCGCGATCGCGGCGATGATCGCCACCAGCAGCACCACCGCAGCGATCTCGAAGGCGTAGGCGTACTCGGTGTAGAGGATGCGGCCCAGCGCCTTGGTGTTGCTGTAGCCTGCGGCGGGCATTTTCGGGTCGGCGGCGAAATGGCGGTTGGCGAGCACCGCGATCATCTCGGCCACCAGGATGCCGCCCACCACCAGCGCGAGCGGCAGGTTGCGCCAGAAGCCCTCGCGCACCCGCTCCAGGTTGATGTCGAGCATCATCACCACGAACAGGAACAGCACCATCACCGCGCCGACGTAGACCACCACCAGCGCGATGGCGAGGAACTCGGCGCGCAGCAGCAGCCACAGCGCCGCCGCGGTGAAGAAGGCGAGCACCAGGTACAGCGCGCTGTGCACGGGGTTGCGCGCGGTGATGACGCGCACCCCGGACACGAGCAGCACCGCCGCGAAGGCGTAAAAGACCCAGTCTTCAAACATTCTTGTTGTGGGCGCTAGCGGAAACGGGCATCGGCGGCCCGGTCCCGGGCAATTTGCTCCTCGTAGCGATCGCCGACGGCAAGCAGCATCGGCTTGGTGTAATACAGATCCCCCCGCTTCTCTCCGTGGTACTCGAGCACGCGCGTCTCGACGATCGCGTCGACCGGGCAGGCCTCCTCGCAGAAGCCGCAGAAGATGCACTTGGTGAGGTCGATGTCGTACCTCGTGGTGCGGCGGGTGCCGTCTTCCCGCTGCTCGGATTCGATGTGGATGGCGAGCGCCGGGCACACCGCCTCGCACAGCTTGCACCGATGCAGCGCTCCTCGCCGTTCGGATAGCGGCGCAGCGCGTGCAGGCCGCGGAAGCGCGGGCTGGCCGGCGTCTTCTCCTCGGGGAACTGCACCGTGATCTTGCGCGCGAACAGGTGCCGGCCGGTGAGCGCCAGGCCGCGCAGCAGCTCGATCAGGAGGAAGGACCTGAAGAACTCGAGCATGCGCGTCATCGCCACGGGCTCCAGGGCGTCTGCATCCAGATGCCGATCACCGCGATCCACACCAGCGTGAGCGGGATGAACACCTTCCAGCCCAGGCGCATGATCTGGTCGTAGCGGTAGCGCGGGAAGGTGGCGCGGATCCACAGGAACAGCGACACGATGAGGAAGATCTTGAGCAGCAGCCAGGCGAAGGGCGGGATCCAGTTCGCCACCACCGAGTCGATCGGCGGCAGCCAGCCGCCGAAGAACAGCACCGCGGTCAGCGTGCTGATCAGGATCATGTTCATATACTCGGCGAGGAAGAACAGCGCGAAGCTCATGCCCGAGTACTCGACCATGTGGCCGGCGACGATCTCCGATTCGCCCTCGACCACGTCGAAGGGCGCGCGGTTGGTCT
>MERP01000061.1 GCA_001772055.1 Betaproteobacteria bacterium RIFCSPLOWO2_12_FULL_68_19 | reverse complement strand
AATCAAAGCTTATCGGCGACCCCGGCTTCGTGCGCCTGCCGGTCGGCGTGGTAGGAGGAGCGCACCAGGGCGCCGACCGCGGCGTGCTTGAAGCCCATCAGGCGGGCCTGGTTTTCATACTCCTGGAAAATCTCCGGATGCACATAACGCTCGACCGGCAGATGATGCGGCGAGGGCTGGAGGTACTGCCCGATCGTGAGCATGTCGACGTCGTGGGCGCGCAAATCGCCCATCACCGCGAGGATTTCCTCGTCGCTCTCGCCCAGCCCGACCATCAGCCCCGACTTGGTCGGCACTGCAGGATGAAGGGTCTTGAATCTTCTCAACAGACCCAGCGAGTGCGCATAGTCCCCTCCGGGGCGCGCGCGGCGATAGAGGCGCGGCACGGTTTCGAGGTTGTGGTTCATGACGTCGGGGGGCGCGGCGCCGAGCGCCTCCAGCGCAGGCTCGAGCCGCCCGCGGAAGTCGGGCACCAGGACCTCGATGGCCGTGCCGGGCGAGGCGCTTCTGATCGCTGCGATGCACGCGGCGAAGTGCCGGGCGCCGCCGTCCCTGAGGTCGTCGCGGTCGACGCTGGTGATCACCACGTAGCGCAACTTGAGCAGGGAAATTGTCTCGGCAAGATGCCGCGGCTCGTCCGCATCTGGAGCGAGCGGCCGCCCGTGCGCGACGTCGCAGAACGGGCAGCGGCGCGTGCAGATGTCGCCGAGGATCATGAAGGTGGCGGTGCCCTTGCCGAAGCACTCGGCGATGTTGGGGCAGGAGGCTTCCTCGCATACCGTGTGCAGGTTCCGGGCGCGCAGGATGCGCTTGATGTCGTGGAAGCGCGAGCCGGGGCTCGCGGCGCGCACGCGGATCCAGGCCGGCTTCGCGAGCGGCGCGTGCGGCACGATGCGGATCGTCTTGGCCTGGCCTTTGTGCTTTACGCCGGCGTCACGCATGGTCAAGGTGCTTGACGAGAATGCGGCTGAGCTTGTCTCCCGCCTCTTCAACCGACAATTTAATTCCAAGATCCCGGGTCTGCGTAACCGCGAGGCCGGGATAGCCGCAGGGGTCGATCGCGGCGAAGGGCGCGAGGTCCATGTCGACGTTGAGCGCCAGGCCATGGTAGGCGCGGCCGCGCCTCACCCGGATGCCGAGCGCGGCGATCTTCGCGCCGGCGACGTAGACGCCGGGAGCGCCGGGGCGGCGCTCGGCGCGCGCGCCGAGCAGGTCGATCACCGCCTGCTCGAGCAGCCAGACGAAGCGCTTCACGGTGATGCCGCGCCGCGCCAGATCGACGAGCGTGTAGAGAACCGCCTGCCCGGGCCCGTGATAGGTGATCTCGCCGCCGCGGTCGCTGCGCACGAGCGCGATGGCGGCGCGCGGCGCGCGCTGCGCCTGGGCCCCCTGCCCCAGCGTGTAGACCGGCGGGTGCTCGAGCAGCCAGATCTCGTCGGGCGTGGATTCGGTCCTCGCCGCGGTGAACTCGCGCATCGCCTGCCAGGCCTCCAGGTAAGGCAGCGTGCCCGCTTTCCGCAGCACGATGTCGTCGAGGAGCATCACAGCACCATCACCACCGCGCGATGGTCGCAGAGCTCCCGGTAGAGCGCGTCGAGCTGCTCGCGCGAGGTGGCGCGCAGCACGCAGGTCACGCTCAGGTAGCGTCCCTGCCGGCTGGGCCGCATCTCGACCGTCGCGGGGTCGAAGTCCGGCGCGTGCCTGAGCACGATCTCGGTCACCGTCTGCGTGAAGCCCGGGGCCTTGCGCCCCATCACCTTGATCGGAAAATCGCAGGGAAAATCGAGCAGCGAGCCTTCGGCGAGAAGCGGCATCGCCCGAGCCTCAGGCCGAGACCGCCTCGCGCTTGCCGGCGCGCATGACCGTGCGCTTGAACTCCTGGTAGAGGCGGTACATGCGCCGGAACGCGGGGCCGGGCCGGCCCTCGCCGACCGGCTGCTCGTCGAGCCTGACGATCGCGAGCACTTCCTTCGACGAGGAGGTGACCCAGATCTCGTCGGCGGCCCGCGCTTCGCCTTCCGCGATCTGCCTGAACTCGAGCGGCAGCTGCTCGGCGCGCGCGAGCTCCGCGACCACGTCGTAGGTGATGCCGGGAAGGATCAGGCTGCTCTTGGGCGGCGAAAGGATCACGCCGCCCTTGACGATGAACACGTTCGAAGCCGAGGCCTCGGTCAGCCTGCCGTCGCGGAACAGGATGGTCTCCGCGGCGCCGGCCTCGGCCGAGCGCTGGCGCAGCAGCACGTTGCCGATGAGCGAGATCGACTTGATGTCGCAGTGCAGCCAGCGGTCGTCCTGCGCGCTCACCGCCGTCGCACCGCTCTCGACCAGCGCCTGCGGCGGGGTAACGAGCGGGCTCGACATCATGAACACGGTCGGCTCGGCGTTCTCGGGGAACGCGTGGTCGCGCTTCGCCACGCCGCGCGTCACCTGGAAGTACACCGCCTGGTCCTCGAACGGCTGGGCGTCGATGAGCGCGTAGAGGTGCGCGCGCCACTGTGCGCGGGCGTACGGATTGCGGATCGCGACCGCCGCCAGGCTGCGCTCGAGCCGCGCGAGGTGCTCGTCGAGCCGGAACGGCACGCGCGAGTACACCGGCACCAGCTCGTAGACGCCGTCGCCGAAGATGAAGCCGCGGTCGAGCACCGAAACGCTCGCCTGCTCGAGAGGCAGGACCTTGCCGTTGAGGAACACCATCGCTACCTCGCCCATAGCCGCAGTGTATCCCAGGCGCGCCCGAACAGACCGGCCGCGCCCACCTGCTCGAGCGCCACCAGCGGGTACTCGCCGTAGGGCTTGCCGTCGAGCGTGACGCGCAGCATGCCGACGCGCTGGCCGCTCGCGAGCGGCGCGACGAGCGGCTGCCGGGACACCAGCTCCGCCTTGAGCTTGTCGGCCTCGCCCTTGGGCACGGTGACGAACAGGTCGCTCTTCACCCCCACCTTGACCGCCTCCGCCGCGCCTTTCCACACTTCCAGCGACTTGACCGCCTCGCCGGCGCCGTACAGCTTCACGCTGTCGAAGAACTGGAAGCCCCAGTTGAGCAGCTTCTGCGACTCCTGGGCGCGCGCCGACTCGGAAGTCGAGCCGAGCAGCACCGAGAGCAGTCGCCGGCCGCCGCGCCGCGAGGACGCGATCAGGCAGTAGCCCGCCGCCTCGGTGTGGCCGGTCTTGACGCCGTCGATGCTCGGGTCGAGCCACAGCAGGCGGTTGCGGTTCGGCTGCGTGATGTTGTTGTAGCGGTACTCCTTCTGCGAGTAGTACTGCGCGTATTCCGCCGGGAAGTCGCGGATCAGCGCCGCGCTCAGCAGGTACAGGTCCTCGGCCGTGCTGTAGTGCCGGGGATCGGGAAGCCCCGAGGCGTTCATGAAGCGCGTGCCCTTCATGCCCAGGCGCTCGGCCTCGCGGTTCATCATCTGCACGAACAGCTCTTCGGAGCCGGCCACCGCCTCGGCGAGCGCGATGCACGCGTCGTTTCCGGACTGCACCACCACGCCGCGGATCAGCTCCTCGACGCTCACCGGCCGGCGCGGCTCGATGAACATGCGCGAGCCGGCCGCGCGCCAGGCGCGCTCGGAGACGTTGACGCGGCTCTCGAGCGAGAGCTTCTTGTCGCGCAGCGCGGCGAACACGAGGTAGGCGGTCATCAGCTTGGTGAGCGAGGCCGGCTCGAAGCGCTCGGCCGGCTTCTCGGCGGCGAGGATCCGGCCGCTCGAGAGGTCGCCGATGATCCAGGACTTGCCGAGCACCGACGGCGGTTGCGGCGCGGCGGCCTGTGCGTTGAAACAAACGATCAGGAATGCGAGGAAGAAGCGGGCCATCGGAAGCTCGGAAAAGCGCCGGATTATAAGCTGCTGCGCGTGGCGCCCGGCACGATCGCCTCGACCTGCACCTGCGCGCTGCCTGCGCCGATGTAGCCGAGCCTGTGGGCCGCGACGTAGGAAAGATCGATGATGCGCCCGGCGTGGAACGGGCCGCGGTCGTTGATGCGCACCACCACGCTCCTGCCGTTGGCGAGATTGGTGACGCGCGCGTAGCTCGGGATCGGCAGCGTCGGGTGCGCGGCCGTCATCTTGTACATGTCGTAGGGCTCTCCGCTCGCGGTCCTCTGGCCGTGGAAACGCTTGCCGTACCAGCTTGCCATGCCGCGTTGACGGAACGGCTGCACCGCGGCGAGCGGCCGATAGTCCTTCCCGAACACCCGGTACGGGCGGTTCGCGTAACGATGCAGCGGCTCGGCGCGCGGCGTGGCGTCGGCGATGCTGTCGAGGCCCGCGGGCGGGCGCTGGTGCGGCCCGTCGTCCTTGTAGTAGCCGCCCTTCTTCGGTGCCGAGCCGCAGGCGCCGAGCACGAGCGCCAGGGAAATCACCAGCGGCGCCCTCATCCCTCGTACACCACGTTGCCGCCGACGATCGTCGTGCGCACCCGCCCCTGCAGCTCGTAGCCGGCGAAGGGCGTGTTCTTGCCCTGGCTCTTGAGCGCCTCGGGCGTGACCCGCAGCGCGGCCGCCGGGTCGAAGAGCGCCAGGTCGGCAGGCGCGCCGGGCGCGAGGCTGCCCGCAGCCACGCCCAGGACGCGCGCCGGGGCGCAGGTGATGCGCTCGAGCGTCGCGGCGAGGGACAGCTCCCTCGCCCGGCCCCATTTGAGCGCGAGGGGCAGCAGCAGCTCCAGGCCGGTCGCGCCCGGCTCGGCCTCGGCGAACGGCAGGTGCTTGCCGTCCTCGTCGACCGGCGTATGGTCGGAGCACAGGCAGTCGATCGTGCCGTCGGCGAGCGCGCGGGAAAGCGCGTCGCGGTCGCGCTGGCTGCGCAGCGGCGGCTCGAGGCGGCAGTTCGCGTCGAAATATCCCAGGTCCATGTCGCACAGGTGGACGTGGTGGATGCCGACGTCGCAGCTCACCGGCAGGCGCTCGGCCTTGGCGCGGCGCATGAGCTCGACCGCGCCGGAGGTCGAAAGCCGGCACACGTGCACGCGCGCGCCGGTGGCGCGCGCGAGCTCGAGGATGGTCGAGAGCGCGATGGTCTCGGCGAAGCCCGGGATGCCGGGCAGGCCCAGGCGCGTCGCGACCTCGCCGTCGTGCGCCACGCCGCCCTTGGCGAGCCAGGCGTCCTCGGCGCGCAGCCACACGGCAAAGCCGAAGGTGGCCGCGTACTGCAGCGCGCGCCACAGCACCTGCGTGTCGGCGAGCGGCACGTTCGCATGCGAGAACGCGACGCAGCCCGCCTCGGCGAGCTCCGCCATCTCGGTGAGCGCCCTGCCCTGGAGCTTCATGGTGAGCGCCCCGACCGGATATACGCGCGCACGCTCGAGCGACAGGGCGCGCCGGCGCAGCATGTCGACCAGGCCCGGCTCGTCGAGCGGGGGGTCGGTGTCCGGCGGGCAGGCAAGGCTCGTCACCCCGCCCGCGACTGCCGCATCCATCTCCGATTCAAGCGTCGCCTTGTACTCGTAGCCCGGCTCGCGCAGCCGCGCCGAGAGGTCGATGAATCCCGGCGAAACCACCAGTCCTTTCGCGTCGATGGTTTTCTCGGGCTTGGAGAAAGGTTCGGAAATCTTTCCGTCGGAGATGAACAGATCCCCGCTTCCTTCCTTGCCGGTTGCCGGGTCGACCAGCCTGCCGTTCTTGATATGGAGCCGCATCAGTTCCCTGCCACGATGCTCATCACCGCCATGCGCACCGCGATGCCGAAGGTGACCTGCGGCAGGATCACCGAGTGCGGCCCGTCGGCGACGGTCGAGTCGATCTCGACGCCGCGGTTCATCGGCCCCGGATGCATCACGATCGCGTCGGGCCTCGCGAGGCGCAGCTTCTCCGCGGTCAGGCCGTAGTTCTTGAAGTACTCCTGCGCCGAGGGCAGCAGCGCGCCGCCCATGCGCTCGCTCTGCAGCCGCAGCATCACCACCACGTCGCAGTCCTTGAGGCCGGCGCGCATGTCGTGGAAGACGCGCACGCCGAGCGACTCGACGCCGCTCGGCAGCAGGGTCTGCGGGCCGATCACGCGCACTTCCGGCGCGCCGAGGGTGGTGAGCCCGTGGATCAGCGAGCGCGCGACGCGAGAATGCAGCACGTCGCCCACCACCGCCACGGTGAGGCGCGTGAAGTCCTGCTTGTAGTGGCGGATGGTGAACAGGTCGAGCAGGCCCTGGGTCGGATGCGCGTGGCGCCCGTCGCCCGCGTTGACCACGTGCTCGTGCGGCTTGACGTGGCGCGCGATCAGGTACGGCGCGCCCGAGGAGCCGTGGCGCACCACGAAGATGTCGGCCTGCATGGCGGACAGGTTGGCGACGGTGTCGAGCAGCGACTCGCCCTTCGACTGCGACGAGACCGCGATGTTGAGGTTGATGACGTCGGCCGAGAGGCGCTTGGCGGCGATCTCGAAGGTGGTGCGGGTGCGCGTCGAGGGCTCGAAGAACAGGTTGAACACGCTCTTGCCGCGCAGGATCGGCACCTTCTTCACCTCGCGCTCGGTGACCCCGGCGAAGGACTCCGCCGTGTCGAGGATCTGCACCAGCACCTCGCGCGGCAGGCCCTCGATGGACAGCAGGTGCTGGAGCTCCCCCTTCGCGTTGAGCTGGGGGTTACGCTGCACGGCTGGGCTCCAGGGCAAGCGCGAGCCGGCCGTCGTCGGCGCGCGTGAGGCGCAGGCGCATTCCTGCCGGCACCTCGACGCGCGCGCCGCAGTGCTGCGCGCAGATCGGCAGCTCGCGGCCGCCGCGGTCGGCGAGCACCACGAGCGAGATGCTGCCGGGCCGCCCGTAGTCGAACAGCTCGTTCATCGCCGCGCGCACCGTGCGCCCGGTATAGAGCACGTCGTCCACCAGCAGCAGGTCGCGGCCGTTGACGTCGAAGGGGATGCGGGTGCGCTTGGGGTCATGGTGCAGGCCCTGCGCGTGGTAGTCGTCGCGGTAGAAGGCGATGTCCATGAGCCCCAATGGACTTTTCATATCCAGCAGCTTGTGAAGGCGCTCGGCCAGCCACGCCCCGCCGGTGTACAGGCCGATCATCGCGCTCTTCGCATCGATGCGCGGGCGCAGCTCCGCAGCGAGCTGCTCGCAGAGCTTCTCCGCGTCAGGCAGCTTCATGGAAGTACTGCTCCAGGAGAAGCTGCGCGGCCACCGAGTCCACGGGCTTCCGCTTCGCGCCGCGCAGCCGGCTTTGCGCCTCCACCGAGCTGTAGCGCTCGTCCACGCGCGCCACCGGCAGCTTGAAGCGGCGCTCCAGGCGCCGCGCGAAGTCCTCCGCCCGGCGCGTCATGTCGTGCGGCTCGCCCTGCACCGAGGTCGGCCGCCCCACCACCAGCGCAGCCGGGCCCCATTCTTCTATCAAAGAAGGAATCTCATCAAAACGATGAATCGCTGGCAACGGATGCGCGGTGCCGAGCTCGGGCTCGCCGACCGCCACGCCAATACGCTTTAAACCGAAATCGAATGCGAGGATCGTGCGCGCGGCCCGATCAGGCATGTCCCGGCTCGTCCTGCAGCCGCGCGAAGTCCACGCCCAGGAGCTCCATCGCCGCCGGCAGCCGCTCCTCCGCCGGGGTCTCGAAGATGATGCCGTCGGCCGCCTGCACCGTGAGCCAGGCATTCTGCGACAGCTCGTGCTCGAGCTGCCCCGGCGACCAGCCCGCGTAGCCGAGCGTGACCAGCATGCGCCTGGGCCCTTCGCCGCGGCCCACCGCCTCTAGGATGTCCTTCGAGGTGGTGAGGCCGATCGCCTCGCCCACGCGCAGCGTCGACTGCCAGTTGCCCGCCGGCGCGTGCAGCACGAAGCCGCGGTCGGTCTGCACCGGCCCGCCGAAGTAGATCGGCGCATCGGCGAGGTCCGCGTCGCGCAGCGTGAGCGACAGGCGCTCGAACAGCGCCTGCAGCGTCATGTCGATGGGACGGTTGACCACCAGGCCGAGCGCGCCCTGGTCGTTGTGCTCGCAGATGTAAGTGAGCGTCCTCGCGAAGTACGGATCGGCCATGTTGGGCATGGCGATCAGGAAGTGATGCGTCAGGTTGA
>MERP01000060.1 GCA_001772055.1 Betaproteobacteria bacterium RIFCSPLOWO2_12_FULL_68_19 | reverse complement strand
TCCGTCGCATTGGCAGTCGCATTCGCGCTGGCGGGACCGACCGCGGCATTCGCGCAGCAGAAACTCAAGTTCGCCCACGTCTACGAGGTGAGCGAGCACTACCACACCGCAGCGGTCTGGGCGGCCGGCGAGATCGGCAAGCGCACGAAAAACCGCTACACCATGGAGGTGTTCCCTGCGTCGTCGCTCGGCAAGGAAACCGACATCAACCAGGGCCTGTCGCTGGGCACGGTCGACATCATCTATACCGGGCAGCTGTTCGCCGGGCGCAGCTACGGCCCGATCTCGATCGGCGGCGCGCAGTTCGTGTTCCGCGACTTCGATCACTGGCAGAAATTCTCCAGGAGCCCGCTGTTCGCGGACCTCTCGGCGGGCTACCAGAAAAGCTCGGGCGGCAACACCGTGGTGGCAATCACCTACTACGGCAACCGGCAGACGACGGCCAACAAGGCGCTCAACAAGCCCGAGGACATGAAGGGCCTGAAGATCCGCGTACCCGACGCGCCGCTGTACACGCTGTTTCCGCGCGCCGTCGGCGCGAACCCGACGCCGATCGCCTTCGCGGAGGTCTACCTCGCACTGCAGAACAAGACCGTGGACGCGCAGGAGAATCCGCTGCCGACCATCGACGCGAAGAAGTTCTACGAGGTGCAGTCGCACATCAACATCACCGCGCACATCACCGATGCGCTGCTGACGATCATCGGCGGGCCGCTGTGGGCGAAGCTATCGGACGCCGACAAGAAGACGTTCCAGGCGGTGTTCCGGGAGGCCGCCGCCAAGGCGACCGGCGAGATCATTGCGAGCGAGAAGCGCCTGATGACCGATTTCGCCAAGCGCGGCAAGACGGTGGTGATGGTCGACAGGAAACCGTTCATCGCGGCGGTGCAGAAGTTCTACGCTGCGGGCAAGCAGCCGACCGGCGAAGCCCTGCCCTGGCCGAAGGACGTCTACGACCGGCTGCAGGCGATCAAGTAATGAAAAAGAAGTCCCAGCTGCGCAGTGTCCAGTGGTTCGGGCGCGAGGACATTTACGGGTTCATCTATCGCAGCTGGACCAAGAACCGCGGCATCCCGCAGGACCAGTTCGACGGCCGGCCGGTCATCGGCATCTGCAACACGTATTCCGAACTGGTGCCCTGCAATTCCCATTTCCGCACCCTCGCCGAGCACGTCAAGGCGGGGGTGCTGGAAGCGGGCGGCTTTCCGCTGGAATTCCCGGTGATGTCGCTCGGCGAGACGCTGTTGCGCCCCACCGCGATGCTCTATCGCAACCTCGCCTCGATGGACGTCGAGGAGTCGCTGCGCGCCAACCCGGTCGACGGCACCGTGCTGCTGGTGGGCTGCGACAAGACCACGCCGTCGCTGCTGATGGGCGCCGCTTCGGTGGACCTGCCGGCAATCGCGGTATCGGGCGGGCCGATGCTCTCGGGCAAGTACCGCGGCACCGACATCGGCTCGGGCACCAATGTCTGGTCCATGTCGGAAGACCTGCGCGCGGGGAAGATTTCGCTCGACGAATTCCACGAGGCCGAGTCCTGCATGCATCGCTCGCACGGGCACTGCATGACCATGGGTACCGCTTCGACCATGGCTTCGATGGTCGAGGCACTGGGCATCGGCATGCCGGGCAACGCGGCCTACCCGGCGGTGGATGCGCGCCGCAACGTGCTCGCGCGCCTGGCCGGACGGCGCATCGTCGAACTGGTGAAGCAGAGGGTCACGATTTCGAAGATCCTCACCAAGCCGGCGTTCGAAAATGCCATCCGGGCGAATGCGGCGATCGGCGGTTCGACCAACGCCGTGATCCACCTGATCGCCATCGCGCGGCGCCTGGGCGTCGACCTGACGCTGGCGGACTGGGACCGCCTCGGGCGCGGCGTGCACACGCTCGTCAACCTGATGCCGAACGGCAAGTACCTGATGGAGGACTTCTGCTACGCGGGCGGGCTGCCCGCGGTGCTCAGGGAACTGGGCCAGCAAAATCTCCTGGACAAAGCCGCGCTGACCGTGAACGGCAAGACCATCTGGGAAAACAACAAGGATGCGCCCTGCCACAACCGCGACGTGATCACCCCGTTTCGCAAGCCGTTCAAGAAAAATACCGGCATCGCGGTGCTGCGCGGCAACCTATGCCCCGGCGGGGCCATCATCAAGCCCTCCGCCGCCACGCCGAAGCTGATGAAACACCGCGGCCGCGCGGTGGTGTTCGAGAACATCGAGGACTTCCACAAACGCGTCGACGACCCGAATCTGGACATCGACGAAAGGTGCGTGATGGTGCTGAAGAACTGCGGGCCGAAGGGCTACCCGGGCATGGCCGAGGTCGGCAACATGCCGCTGCCGCCCAAGCTGCTGAAGAAGGGCGTCACCGACATGGTGCGCATTTCGGATGCACGCATGAGCGGCACCGCGTACGGCACCGTGATCCTGCACATGGTTCCCGAGGCCGCTGCGGGCGGCCTGCTCGCGCTGGTGCAGAACGGCGACATGATCGAGCTGGATGTGGCGAAGAGGAAATTGAATTTGCTCGTTTCTTCCCGTGAAATCCAGAAAAGAAGGCTGAAGTGGAGGAAACCCAAGCCTCCCCTGTCCCGCGGCTACTGGAAGCTCTACTTCGACCACGTGCTGCAGGCCGACCAGGGCGCGGATCTCGATTTCCTCGCCGGCAAGTCCGGATCCTTCGTGCCGCGCGACAACCACTAGGGCTGCATGAGCGAACAGCAAGAACACGTCCTCGGCGAGGACGGCCAGTTCCATGTCGAGGACGAGGCCGTGGACCTGGGCGTGTACCGCTGGGAGGACTGGGCCTCGCTCACGCTGTTCGCGGCGCTCGCGCTCATCGTCTTCTACCAGGTGTTCACGCGCTACGTGATGGACGACCCGGCCGGCTGGACCGAGGAAATCGCGCGCTATTTCCTGGTGGCGATCGTGTTCATCGGCGCGGCGATGTCGGTGCGCAAGAACAACCACATCCAGGTCGACTACTTCTACCGGCTGATCCCGAAGCCGGCGGGCCGCGTGCTCAGCACCTTCGTGGACGTGTTCCGCTGCCTGTTCCTCGGCTACGCGAGCTGGCTGTGCTGGCTGATGATCCAGCGCATCGGCTCCAGCCGCATGGCGATCGTCGACCTGCCGATGGGCTGGGTGTTCGGCGCCATGCTGTTCGGCTTCGCGCTGATGTTCTGGCGCTCGCTGCTGGTGGCCTGGCGCCACTGGCAGCAGGGCTACAGCGCGCTCGAGCGGCCCGAGGTCGAGGGGGAGGCGCGATGACCGGCGGCGGCATGATGGCGAGCTTCCTCGCCCTGATGGTGAGCGGCGTGCCGGTGGCGATGGCCATGGCGGGCGCCGCGCTCATCTACGTGATGCTGTCGGGCAACATCCCCGACTTCGTCATCATCCACCGCATGTACGGCGGCGTGGATTCGTTCCCGCTGCTGGCGGTGCCGTTCTTCATCTGGGCCGGCAACCTGATGAACTCGGCCGGCATCACCAACCGCATCTACAACTTCGCGCTCGCGCTGGTAGGCTGGTTGAAGGGCGGCCTTGGCCACGTCAACGTAGTGGGCTCGATGGTCTTCGCCGGCATGTCGGGTACCGCGATTGCCGACGCGGCGGGCCTGGGCACCATCGAAATCAAGGCGATGAAGGACCACGGCTACTCGACCGAATTCGCGGTCGGCGTCACCGCCGCCTCGGCCACCGTCGGGCCGATCATCCCGCCCTCGCTGCCCTTCGTGATCTACGGCATGATGGCCGGCGTTTCGATCGGCCAGCTGTTCCTCGCCGGCGTGATCCCGGGCATCCTGATGGGGCTGGCCATTATGGCCACGGTCTCGTATTTTGCGCACAAGCGCGGCTACGGGCGCGATGTGCGCTTTTCCGCGTCCAAACTCGCGAAGGCCAGCCTCGAGGTCGTGTTGGTGGCCTGCGTGCCAGGAGCGATCTGGGCGCTCTGGTCTCTCGGCATCCCCGGCGGCTGGGCGGCCATCCTCGCATTCGGCCTGCTTCTCGTATTCGACAGAATCTTCAACTTCTCCGCCGTGATGGCCCTGCTCACGCCGGTGCTGCTGATCGGCGGCATGACCATGGGCGTGTTCACGCCGACCGAGGGCGCGATCGCGGCCTCGATGTGGGCGCTGTTCCTCGGCCTGTTCTGGTACCGCACTCTCGACTGGCGGCGTCTCGTCAAGATCACGATGGACACCATCGAGACCACCGCCACGGTGCTGTTCATCGTCGCTGCGGCCTCGATCTTCGGCTGGCTGCTCACGGTCACGCGCGTCACCGACGCGGTCGCCGAGTGGGTGCTCGCCTTCTCCAGCAATCCCAACGTATTTCTGCTGCTCGCGAACCTCCTGCTGTTGTTCGTAGGCTGCTTCCTCGAGCCCACGGCCGCGATCACGCTGCTGGTGCCGATACTTGTCCCGATCTGCCAGAAACTCGGCATCGACCTGGTGCACTTCGGCCTGGTGATGGTCCTCAACCTCATGATCGGCCTGCTGCACCCGCCCATGGGAACGGTGCTGTTCGTGCTGTCGCGCGTCGCCAAGCTGTCCTTCGAAGCCACCACCGTGGCGATCCTGCCCTGGCTGGTGCCGCTGCTGATCATGCTCGGCGTGTGCACCTACGTCCCGGAAATCGTGCTCTGGCTGCCGCGCCGGTTCTTCTAAAAGCTGATTCGCGTCTTCATCCTCGCTGACGACCTGACCGGCGCCGCGGACTGCGCCGCGGCCTTCCTCGGGCGTGCGAGGGGGGTCGTGGTATCGCTCGCCGCGCGCGCAGCGGCGCGCTTGGCAAGGATGACCTGCTGGTGCAGCTAGAATGGGCACGCGAGCCGGTCGTCGGCGACATGCCGGTGGTGCGACAGCTCGGGCGACTCGTTGCGCGGTCGGCGCCGCCCGCCCATTACGTCCTGACTGGCGGCGAGACGGCCCGCGCGGTACTCGGTGCGCTCGGGATCGGCGATCTGCGATTGCTGGGCGAAGTCGAGCCCGGCGTGCCGTTCGGGCTGGCGCGCGACGGCACGTTGGTCTGCACCAAGGTGGGTGCGTTCGGCGCGCCGGATACGCTCACCCGATGCTTCGCACGCCTCAAGCGCGAGATGGAACGCTCATGAAACTGCCTGTAGTCGGCATCACGATGGGAGACGCGGCCGGCGTCGGCCCCGAGGTCGTCATGAAGGCGCTCGCGCGCGCCGACCCGTATGCCTTTTGCCGGCCGCTGGTGATCGGAGACAGGCGGCAGATGGAAAGGGCGAAAGCGATATTGAAACTGAATCTCGAGATTCGTTCCGTTGCGGATCCGAAGAGCGCAAGGTTCAATCCGGGCACGCTCGACCTGCTGGATCTGGGGCTGCTTTCGTCCGATATCCCATTTGGCAAAGTCTCAGCCGCGGCAGGCGAAGCCGCGTACCGCTATATCGAGCGCGCCGTGCAGCTTGCGCTGGACGGCTTGATCGACGCGATCTGCACCGCGCCGATCAACAAGGAAGCCCTCAATGCAGCCGGGCACCGCTATCCGGGGCATACCGAGCTGCTCGCCAAGCTCACCGGCACCCGCGAGGTCTCCCTCACCCTGCTCTCGCCCAAGCTGCGCGTGATCCACGTCACCGCGCATATCGGCCTGCTGGACGCGATCGAGAAAATCGACGCCGCGCTGGTGGAGCGCACCATTGCGCGCGGCCGCGAGCTGCTGGTGCGCGCGGGTACCAGGGAACCGCGCATCGGCGTCTGCGGCATCAATCCGCACGCGGGCGAAGGCGGCCTGTTCGGCCGCGGCGAGGAAGCGCAGAAAATCGTCCCGGCGGTCGCGGCGGCGCGCGCGCGCGGCTGGAAGGTCGACGGGCCGCTCCCGGCCGACAGCCTGTTCTACGTGGCGGCGCGGGGCGATTACGACCTGGTGGTCGCCATGTATCACGACCAGGGCCATGGACCGGTGAAGGCGCTGGGACTCGAGCACGGCGTCAACGTCACCGCCGGATTGCCGATCGTGCGAACCTCGGTCGACCACGGCACCGCCTTCGACATCGCCGGTACCGGCACAGCGGACGAGCAAAGCATGATCGAGGCGCTCAGGCAAGCGGCGCTGCTCGCGCCACGCTAAGATTCGAGCGGGAGCTACCATGCTGCAAGCCGCCGACCTCACCATCCGCCTCAATGCCGCCGACGATGTGGTCATCGCGCGCGTCGAGCTGGCCGCCGGCACCGCGCTGGTCAAGGAGGCCAACGTCACCGTCGCGACGCGGGTGCCCGCCGGGCACAAGGTCGCGGTGCGCGAGGTGAGCGCCGGACAGCCGGTGCGGCGCTACAACCAGATCATCGGCTTCGCCACGAAAGATATCCGCGCCGGCGAGCACGTGCACGTGCACAACCTCGCGATGGGAAGCTTCGAGCGCGACTATGCGTTTTCTTCCGAGCGCAAGGACACGGACTACATCGCGCCCCAGGCGACATTCCAGGGGATCGTGCGGCCCGACGGCAGGGTCGCGACGCGCAATTACATCGGCATCCTCACGAGCGTGAACTGCTCGGCGACCGTGGCGCGCGCGATCGCGGATTTCTTTAGAAATAAATTGGAAAAATTTTCAAATGTGAATGGCGTAGTGGCCCTTACCCACAAATCGGGCTGCGGCATGGCCTCCGACGGCGAGCCGATCGACGTGCTGCGCCGGACCATGGCGGGCTATGCGCGCCATCCGAACTTCTTCGCGGTGCAGGTGGTGGGCCTGGGCTGCGAGGCGAACCAGATCAACAGCCTGCTCTCGACGCAGAGCCTGAAGCGGCACGAAAAGCTGCACACCTACACGATCCAGGAAAAGGGCGGCACCGCCAAAGCGGTCCGCGAGGGCGTCGCACGCATCGAGG
>MERP01000059.1:11282-12054 GCA_001772055.1 Betaproteobacteria bacterium RIFCSPLOWO2_12_FULL_68_19 | reverse complement strand
AGAACGCGGTGCGCGCGTTGACGCCGAACGCCATGGTGACGAACGCGATCGCGACGATCGCCCAGCCATAGAAGAACGGCAGCCGCATCGCGGCAACATACCCGAAGAAAGCGCTAGACTGTGGCCACCATTCGAGGGGGCAAAATGAAACTTCTCAGGACTGCAGCGCTCGCCTGCGTGGGAGCTGCGCAGGCCCAGGACAACCTGACCGAGCTCTCGGCCGCGGAAGCGGCGCGGCAGATCCGCGCGGGGAAGCTGAAGAGCGAGGACCTGGTGCGCGCGCTCGCCGACGCCATCGAGAAGCGCAAGGACCTGAACGCGTTCATTTCGTTCGACCGCGAGCGGGCGCTGAAGGCGGCGCGGGCCGCGGACGCGGCGGCGGCGAAGAAGCAGTTCAAGGGGCCCCTGCACGGCGTGCCGCTGGTAGTGAAGGACAACATCCACGTCGCGGGCTTCGCCAACAGCGCGGGCACGCCGGCGCTGAAGGATTTCCGCCCGAAGGCGAATGCGCCGGTCGCGGACCGGCTGGTGAAGGCGGGCGCCATCGTGCTCGGCAAGACCAACATGCACGAGCTCGCCTTCGGCATCACGAGCAACAACGCCGAGTTCGGCCCGGCGCGCAACGCCTACGATCCCAAGCGCATCGCCGGCGGCTCCTCGGGCGGCACGGCGAACGCGGTCGCGGCGCGCCTCGCGCCGGCGGGCCTGGGCTCGGACACCGGCGGCTCGGTGCGCATCCCCGCCGCGCTGAACGGCATCAGCGGCCTGCGCC
>MERP01000059.1:0-11272 GCA_001772055.1 Betaproteobacteria bacterium RIFCSPLOWO2_12_FULL_68_19 | reverse complement strand
GAACGGCATCAGCGGCCTGCGCCCGACGCTCAAGCGCTATCCGCAGGAAGGCATCACGCCCATCGCGCACACGCGCGACACCGCCGGCCCGATGGCGCGCACGGTGGAGGACCTGGTGCTGCTCGACGGCGTGATCGCCCGGGCGAAGGACAAGGTGGCGCCGGCGCGGCTCAAGGGCCTGCGCATCGGCGTGGAGAAGGCGTACTTCTTCAAGGGCATCGATGCCGAGACGGAGAAGCTCACGCTCGCCGCGCTCGACAGGATGAAGGCCGCGGGCGCCGAGATCGTCGAGGTTGAAATGCCCGGCCTGGCGGAGCTCAACGGCAAGGTGAGCTTTCCCATCGCGCTCTACGAAGCCAACGTGGATCTCGCGAAGTACCTGAAGAAGTACGGCATCCCGCTCGACGTGAAGGGCGTGGCCGCGCAGATCAGGAGCCCCGACGTGAAGGGCGTGTTCTCGGACATGGTGGTACCGGGCGCGCCGAAGGCGATGCCCGCCGAGGCGTACAAGGCCGCGCTCGCGACGCGGCCCGCGCTGCAGAAGCTCTACGCCGACACTTTCGCGAAGCACCGCATCGCAGCGCTCGCGTTCCCGACCACGCCGCTGCCCGCGGCGCCGATCGGCGAGGACGAGACCACGAAGCTGAACGGCAAGGACGTGCCGACTTTCCCAACCTTCATCCAGAACACCGATCCGGGCTCGAACGCCGGCATCCCCGGCCTCACGGTGCCGCTCGGCCGCACGCAGGCGGGGCTGCCGCTCGGCCTGGAGCTCGACGGCCCCGCGGGCAGCGACCGCAAGCTCCTCGCGATCGGCCTGTCGCTCGAGAAGCTCTTCGGCAGGCTGCCGGCGCCCTGAGCCGGCCGGGCCTCCCAGGCATATGCCTTGATATATACCAGCGGGCGGCCTAGAATGCCGTGTCGCTTTCCGGAAGCAGCGCCCATGGACCGCCCCACCACTGCAAAGCTGTTCCGCAACGGCCGCAGCCAGGCCGTGCGCCTGCCCGCGAAGTTCCGCTTCGAAGGCGCCGACGAGGTGTACGTGTCCAAAGTCGGCGACAAGGTCGTGCTTTCGGCCAAGCCGTCGTCCTGGGATGATTTCTTCGACGCGAAACCCGAAGGCGCGAAGGGCTTCCTCGGCCGCCGCCACGACCGGCCGCCGCAGAAGCGCAGGCTCTTCAGATGAAGCATTACATGCTCGACACCGACATCTCGAGCTACGTCATCCGCGAGCGCCCGGAGCCCGTGCGGGCGCGATTCCGGGAGCTGGACGGCGCTCAGCTGTGCATCTCCGTGGTGTCCGAGGCCGAGCTGCTCTACGGTGTGAAGGCCAGGGGCTCGCCGCGCGCTCTGGCGTCGACGGTCGCGGACTTCCTGCGCCGGCTGGCGGTCCTCGAGTGGTCCCGCGCCGCCGCCCGGCACTATGCCGACATGCGGGCGAAGCTCGAGGCGGCGGGAACGCCGATCGGCAACATGGACCTCATGATCGCGGCCCACGCGCGCAGCGCCGGCGCGGTGCTGGTCACGAACAACGAGAAGCACTTCCGCCGGGTCGAAGGCCTCAAGGTCGAAAACTGGACCTGACGGAACGAATCCAGGAGGGGTAGTCTCGTTCGGTCGAGAAAGCCCCGAAGGCCCGGATGATCCATGGCACTGAAACGCCCCAAAGGCCCCGCCGGCACCCTCGTGGTGCTCGAGCACACCTCGCAGGTCCTCCGGCACAACCCGCTCCGCGACCAGCACCTGCGCAAGCTCGGCGTCTGGCTGCCGCCGCAATACGACGATGGCGGCAGGCGCCGCTTCCCCGTGCTCTACGACCTCGTCGGCTTCACGGGCTCAGGCCTCGCGCACGCGAGCTGGAAGGCTTTCGGCGACAACGTCCCCGAGCGCGCCGCGCGCCTCATCCGCGAGCGGAAGATGGGACCCGCCATCATCGTCTTCCCCGACTGCTTCACCGCGCTCGGCGGCAACCAGTACGTGAACTCCTCCGCCATCGGCAACTACGCCGACTACCTCACGCGCGAGATCATCCCCTTCGTCGACCGGGAGTTCCGCACCCTCGCCGGCAGGGAGCACCGCGGCTGCTTCGGCAAGTCCTCAGGCGGCTACGGCGCGATCATCCACGGCATGAAGTACGCGAAGTACTGGGGCGCGATCGCCAACCATTCCGGCGACGCGTACTTCGACTTCGTCTACTGGCACGACTGGCCCAACGCCCTCAACGAGCTCGCCAGGTACCGCGTCCCGAAGCGCAAGCCCGGCCCCTACGACGCGCGCCGCGAGGCGCGCCGCAAAGGCCTCGACAAAGGCCTCGACGACGGGCGCATCAAGCGCTTCCTCGCCCACGTGTGGAAGAAGGAGAAGCTCTCGGGCAAGGAAGGCCACGCCATCATGAACCTCTGCATGGCCGCCACCTACGACCCCGACCCCCGCGCGCCGCTCGGCTTCCGCATCCCGTTCAACGCCGAATCGGGCGAAGTGATCGAAGAGCGCTGGCGCAACTGGCGCCGCCACGACCCGATCAACCTTGTCTCAAAGTACCGGGCCAACCTGAAGTCACTCCGCGGGATTTACATCGATTGCGGCTGGCGCGACCAGTACCACATCCACTACGGCTCGCGCATCCTTTCGCAGCGCCTCGCCAAGGCCGGCATCCGGCACCGCTACGAGGAGTTCGACGACGACCACTCCGACATCGACTATCGGATGGACCTCAGCCTGCCGTTTCTCTACAGGGCGCTGTGCTAGTGCCCGCTTCGGCTTCAGGCGCGGTGCTTGCCTGCGCTCCAGCCGCCGCCGGCCAGGAAGCGTTCGCCACTAGCTATAGTAGATAAAATCAATAATAGACACATTTAGATTGATATTTTAGTGATTTTCTATCAAAATATACAATCTAAATGCACACAAGATCACTTTAAGACATGCTCATCGAGTTCAGTGCGGCCAATTTTCGCTCCATCAACGAAGTCCAGAAGCTCACGCTCGTTGCGGGCCCCGGGAAGGAGCATCTCGGGCAGAACACCTTCGATTCGGGCCTGACCGGATTTCCGAGACTGCTTCGGTCCGCGGTCATCTACGGAGCGAACGCAGCCGGCAAGACCAATCTTCTTCGCGCCTTGCAATTCATGCAGGGGCTTGTCGTCAATTCTGCGACGTTCCAAGAAGCGACGCGGGTCGCGCACAACCCCTTCAGACTGAGCAAGAAGACCGCGGCATCGCCAAGCGAGTTCGAGGTCGCATTCATCGACGAAGGCGTGCGCTACGAGTATGGCTTCTCGGTCGACGCGAATCGGGTTCACAAGGAGTGGCTGATCGCCTATCCGCATGGCCGGCCGCAGAACTGGGTCGAGCGGACGTACCACGAGAAAAAGAATGAATATGAGTGGCAATTCAGCGCCAAGTTGAAGGGCTCGCCTCGAGTTTGGCGCGACGCCACGCGCGCCAATGCGCTCTTCCTGTCCACCGCGACGCAACTCAACAGCGAGCAGCTCCGGCCGATCTTCCAGTGGTTCCAGAAAAAGCTCGTGATCATCGGGACGGGCGGGTCCGAACTCAACCCTGCGCTCACATTTAAGCTGCTCGAGCAGCCCGATGGAAAGCAGAAGCTGCTCCAATTCGTCCACGCTGCGGACCTTGGAATCGATGACCTATCGCTACAACGCGCAACAGCCGCTCCAACGATGGCAATCGGCGGAAACATCGTGAGCGAGCCGCAGCCCCAAGGCCCGATTACGACGCTGCTGCGCGTCACCTCATATCACAAGGCGTCCGATGGCGAGCAGCGTGTCGCGATGGACTTTGGCGATGAATCATCAGGCACGCAAAGGCTGTTCCAATCTGCGGGAGCGTGGCTCAATGTGCTTAATAACGGCGAAGTAATTCTCTACGACGAGCTGGATACCAGCCTGCATCCGCTGATGACGCGGTTCCTGATCGGCCTTTTCCACTACAGATCGACGAACCCGAAAAACGCACAGTTGGTCTTCACGACGCACGACACGTCGCTGCTCGACAGTGAGATCTTCCGCCGAGACCAGATTTGGTTCATCGAAAAGGACAAGAAGGGCGCATCCCGCCTCTATCCGTTATCCGACTTCAGCCCGCGCAAGGACGAGAAACTGGAGCGGGGTTACCTGCGAGGCCGCTACGGAGCGCTGCCCTTCATCGGTGAACTCAAGCTCTGATGGCGAGACGTAGACCGCGGCCGGCCAGGACCTTTCGGAGACAGGCGCCGGCCAGGGCGCAGTATGACGTCGCGTTGATTGTGTGCGAAGGCGAGAAGACCGAGCCCGAGTACCTGAGAGGACTGCGAAAAGCTTGTGACCTCAACCCCGCCAACATCAAGATCGTGTCCGCTGATGGAAACGATCCGGTGAGCATTGTGCGGGAGGCCATCCAGACGTATCGCAGCAACCCCGGCGAATTCGATCGGGTGTTCTGTGTTTTCGACAGGGACGGCCATGCGAATTACCAGCAGGCACTCGACCTGGTCGCGAACTCGCCGCTCGGAAGAGGAGGAATCCTTACGGCGATCGTGTCAGTACCATGCTTCGAGATCTGGATCCTGCTTCACTATGCGTACAGCAGCGCCCCGGTAGCCGCATCAGGCGGGCGATCGGCGTGCGACAACGTAGTGGCCGCGATCCGCCGTCACCTGCCGGAGTATGAAAAAGCATTCGACGGTGTGTTCGAGAAGATTGCGCCAATGCTGGACACTGCAATAACGCATGCACACCGGCTGGCACTGCACAATCACGGCACCGAGTCGGACAATCCGGCCACCAAGGTTCACGAGCTCGTGAAATACCTGCGATCGCTCAAGAGGGATTAGGGAGAATATCCATGTACTGGGTTGCACCATCCGAAAGACACCGCTAACCTAACGCTGGAGAAGCGCCTCTAGGCCGCTGCCGACCAGTTCCGCGCCAACTCCGGAGAGCGGGGCTGCTATAATGCGGCCTCGCAGTTAGACCCAACCAAAGCTGGCCGCGGCCGGCTTTTTTGTTTCTGGAACCCCAAAGTGATCGTCGCCTCCGGCATCGCCATGCAGTTCGGGGCCAAGCCCCTGTTCGAGAACGTCTCCGTGAAGTTCGGCGGAGGGAACCGCTACGGCCTGATCGGGGCCAACGGCTGCGGCAAGTCGACGTTCATGAAGATCCTGGGCGGGGAGCTGGAGCCGAGCGCGGGGGCGGTGGCGATCGACGCGAACGAGAGGGTGGGAAGGCTGCGGCAGGACCAGTTCGCGTACGAGGGCGAGCGGGTGCTGGACGTGGTGCTGATGGGGCACGCGGAGATGTGGAACGCGATGCGCGAGCGCGACGCGATCTATGCGAATCCCGAGGCGGGGGAGGCTGAGTTCCTGCGCGCGGCGGAGCTGGAGGCGAAGTACGCGGAGTACGGCGGCTATACGGCGGAGGCGCGGGCGGGGGAGCTGCTGCTCGGGCTTGGCGTGCCGAAGGAGCAGCACGAGGGGCCGATGAGCGCGGTGGCGCCGGGGTGGAAGCTGCGCGTGCTGCTCGCGCAGGCGCTGCTCGGGGACCCGGACATCCTGCTGCTCGACGAGCCGACCAACAACCTGGACATCAACAGCATTCGCTGGCTGGAAGACGTGCTCAACCGGCGCACGAGCACGATGGTGATCATCTCCCACGACCGGCATTTCCTCTCCAGCGTGTGCACGCACATGGCGGACGTCGACTACGGCGCCATCCGCGTGTACCCGGGGAACTACGACGACTACATGGAAGCCTCGACGCTCGCGAAGCAGCAGCAGGAGAAGGCCAACGCGCGCGCCAAGGACCGCATCGCCGACCTGGAGGAGTTCGTGCGGCGCTTCCGCGCCCACAAGGCCAAGGCGCGCCAGGCGACCTCGCGCATGAAGCAGATCGAGAAGCTCAAGGTGGAGGACGTGAAGCCCTCCAGCCGGCAGTACCCGTTCATCCGCTTCCTGGTGGACCCCAAGGAGAAGCTGCATCGCCTCGCCGTGGAGGCGAAGGGCCTCTTCTACGGCAAGCTCGACCTCTCGATCGAGGCGGGCGAGAAGGTGGCGATCGTCGGCCCCAACGGCGTGGGCAAGACGACGCTTCTGCGCACTCTCGCGGGACAGTTGAAGGGAACCGTCAAATGGGCGGAGAAGGCGCGGCTAGGGCATTGGCCCCAGGATGCTGCAACAGAGTTGGCTTTTGACGAAAGCCTGGCCGACTGGATGACCCGGTGGCGGCGCAAGGACGACGACCAGATCGTGCGCGCGACCCTCGGCCAGCTCCTCTTCTCCGGCGACGACCAGAAGAAGTCGCTCAAGGTGATCTCGGGCGGCGAGGCGCAGCGCATGATCGTCGGCAGGCTGGTGCTCGACATGCCGAACGTGATGCTGCTGGACGAGCCGACCAACCACCTCGACATGGAGTCGATCGAGTCGCTCAACACCGCGCTCGACAAGTACCCCGGGACGCTGGTCTTCGTCTCGCACGACCGCGAGTTCGTTTCCTCGCTCGCCACGCGCGTGATCGAGCTCAAGCCGGGCGGCGAGGCGGTCGACTTCCGCGGCAGCTACGAGGACTACCTCGCCGGCGAGAGCAGGATCCTCCAGGAACGGATCGAGCGCGCGGCGTAACGGATCAGCCCTTGTCCGGGGTGCGCTCCAGGTTCTGGATGAAGTTCTTCGTCTGATCGACTCCCGCGCCCCAGATGAAAAGCGTGATGTAGTCGCCGAGGCTGCCGAAGGCGGGCTTGTTCAGGTAGTACGTCATCAGGCCCGAGAGGGTGGCGGCGAGGGCGGCGATGACGACGGCGATGACCTCGTTCACCCGGAAGGCGCTCAGCCATCCGTATTCCCTGGATCTGCGTATGCGCAATGACTCGAGCACGATCGGCTTCGGCAGGGTCTGGTCGTTGTAGCGAAGAGAGACGGACACGCGCAGCGTGCCCTGCTCCGGAACGTACTGGACCACGCTAGGCTCGTTGGTCCTTCCCTGGGTGAGCTGTTTCATCCCCTCGTTCTTCCTCAGGAGATCGCGCAACCGGCCGCCTGCCTTCTGGAAATCGAGCGTCCAGACGTACTCGAGCTTGTGCTTGAACAGGTAGTTCCTGCCGAGGCTGCGGTTCGTGGGCGCGACCTCGAAGCGGATCAGCTGATAGGCGCGCGGCGGGTCCAGCTCGTTGACGGCCGGGGCGGTGAACTCGAAATCGGCGCTCTGCAGCTTCGACCACGCGATGCCGTCCGCCTCGCGGAAGAACTCCTCGATGCCCATGCCCGGCTTTGCTCTGAGCTTGTCGCCCAGCGTCTTCAGGGTATCGCCGTCGCCTTCCTGCTCGCGCTCCCAGAGGACCTTCAGCTTGGCGTACGATTCCTCCACTTGCGCGAGCGCGGCTCCGGCCGGGGGCTGTTCCATGGCCGCCAGGAGCTCCGCGCGCAGCCTCTTGACCAGATCGTTGTGGTGCGTGAAGTTTTCCGGCTTGATCTGGTTGGTGAGGCTCTTCATTTCGTTCTGGAGAGCAGACCAGTACTGCTCGTCGAAGCGCTTGGAGTCGAACCAATGATCCAGCCCGTCGAGCTCGGCCTCCAGCTTCTTGGCCGCGCTTTCGTCCACCGTGCCGGGATCGAGCGAGCCGGTGATGCGGGCGAGCTCCTTGTTGGCCCGGTTCCTGATCAGGGAGCTCCAGGCCGCGGACTTGGCGCGCGCCCGGATGCCGCGCACGCGCGCGAGAATCCTGAGCAGCAGCTCGGCCTTGTCGATGCGGGTGCCCGTCGTATCCTGTCCGAGGAGAGCCTTGAACCAGTTCCGGTTGCGGTCCTCCGCCTGCTTCAGGATGGCGCGCGCCGCGACGGTGGGCAGCGGCGCCGGCTCCTCCCGCAGCCAGTCCTGCTGGATGTCGGCGATCTTTTTCAGCTGCGAAGCGCGCCTGCGCTGCGCCTCCATGCCCTTCGTGGCGAACCAGGAGGTCAGGATCGCGATCAGCAATATGAGTATCGGCAGCCCGATCCCGTGCTTCACATGCAGCTTCAGCGTGATCTGCTGGTCGCCCTCTACCGTGGCGTTGGCCGCGCCCAATCCGACCTTCACCGTGTATTCGCCGGGCGCGACGCCGACCAGCTCGCCGCCTATTTCCGCCTGCCGGCTCGGCGCGATGGAGCGCGCCGTGCTGCCCGCCGGCGGAGAGCGCCACAGCTCCTCTTTCGCCTCGCCGTTCCAGGTCAGTCTCAGGTGCCGGGCGGGATCGAAGTTGGTCCCCGCCGGGGCCGTCACCTCCAGGAGCCGCAGAAAAACGCCGTCCGCCTGCCATTCGGCGCTGGCGTTCGTCGCCTGCACCCTGAAAGTCGCCTTGTCGCTCGATCCGGTCTGGTAGACGACGACCGACTTCGGGTCGACCGTCATTTTCGCGGGGCGTTGTGCCGCTGCCCGGGTGAGGACGATGTGGTTCGTCTGCAGCACCTTGCCTTGCTGCACGACGGCGAGCGCGCCCGTGTACCTGCCGGCCGTAGGCAGCGCGGGCCCCTGCAATCGCAAGGTCAGGATGGGCCGATCCACCGGGAACAGGAGCCGCTGCTCCTTCACCGCCACGTCGGGCAGCTCCACGATGGACGGCTGAACGGAAAGCCCGTCTCCGTGCTCGCTGCGAAACGGCAGCAGATGGAATTCGAGCGTGCCCTCCTGGGTCGCGGCGAACGGCAGAAGCAGATCGACGTCGGTGCCGACGGCGTACGTGATCGTTCCGTCCGCCGCCGCAGGGGGGCTCAGGAACCGGACCGCTTGCGTTTCCGCGGCGGCCGCGGGAGAGGGCGCGAGCGGCAGGACGGCGCACAGCACGGATGCCGTCCAGGACACGACATGCGATGCCGCGATCTTGCGCATGATTGTTTCCCCCTGTCACGTGCAGGAGCCGTCGTGCGCTCCTTCGGAAGATTCTATGCCTTCGCCATGCCGGGCCGCCGCTACGAGCGCTCGAGCTCGAGCGCCGGCGCCCCCGCAAGACAATCGGACAAAAAGACCCCCGAGCCGCGCTCGCCCGGAGCTTGACTGCGAGTCAACCGGCCGTGCGGGCCGATGGAAGGGCCGATTTAAGATCGCAGAATGCGATCCTAAAGCGCGGCCAGCACGCTAAGTACCCGCCATATGCATTCACCGAGCATGGCGCGATCATGGCTGCAATGATGCTCAGCAGCCCCCAGGCCATAGCGATGAGCGTCTACGTGGTCCCCCGATCCGCCGAAGCGACGCATCGGATTTCACTCGACAGACGATTAACTGCCATCATCGCGCTATGCCGGACGCCTCCGCACTCGAAGCGGTGATGCGCTACCACGAGCGCAGCAAGCACCACTTCAACCGCTTCGCCCCCGGGCCGGGAGGGCTCGACTGGGCGAACCAGCCCGATCCGTTCCGGCGCTACGCGGGCGCGGCGCTCACGCGGCTGCCGATCCTGCGGCCCGGCGAGGAGCCGGTCTCGCCCGCCTACGAGAGCCTGTATGTGCGCGGCGCCGTGCCGGGCGCGCCGCTGACGATCCGGGCCCTTTCGCGCCTGCTCGAATACGCGCTCGCGCTCTCGGCATGGAAGCAGGCCGGCGCCACGCGCTGGGCGCTGCGCGCGAATCCCTCGAGCGGCAATCTTCATCCCACGGAAGGCTATGTGCTCATCGGCGGCATTGCCGAGCTCGGCGCCTCGCCGGGGCTCTTCCATTACGCGCCCGCGGAGCACGGCCTGGAGCGGCGCGCCGACTGCCCGCCTGAGCTGTTCGCTCGGCTGATGCGCGGCTTCCCGCCGCAGGCGTTCCTCGTCGGGCTTTCGTCGGTCTACTGGCGCGAGGCCTGGAAGTACGGCGAGCGCGCCTTCCGCTACTGCCAGCACGACGCCGGCCACGCCATCGGCGCGCTGCGCATCGCGGCGGCGACGCTCGGCTGGTCGGCGCTGGTACTGCAGGACGTGGCGGACGAGACGATCGAGGCGCTGCTCGGTCTCGACCGGGCCGCGGACTTCGACGGCGCCGAGCGGGAAAGCGCGGAGCTCGCGATGGCGCTATGGCCGGGAGAGGCCGCGGCGAGGCCTTCTTCGAGTCTCGATGGCGAGGCGGTGAAGGAGCTGAAAGCACAGCGCTGGTACGGGAAAGCGAATCGGCTGAGCCCCGAGGACCCCGTGCGCTGGGAGGTCATCGATACCGTTTCGGAAGCGTCGCGAAAGCCGTGAGCTCTGCCGGACAAATCATTCGCCAGCGGCGCAGCCTCCTCGCCTGCGACGGCAAGACCTCGATTGCGGCCGGGCGGTTCTACCTGATGCTCTCTCGAACCATGCCGGTGCCCTGGGACGCGATCCCCTGGTCGCCGTCGATCCACTTCGGCCTGTTCGTGCATCGCGTGGAAGGCATCGAGCCGGGCCTGTACGCCATGGCGCGCGACGCGGCGAAAGTCGAGAAGCTCAAGGCAGCCATGCACGCCCATTTCCCATGGGAGAGCCCCCCGGGCTGCCCCGGGAGCCTCCCGCTCTACCTGCTCGAGCGCGGCGACGCGAGGCAGGTGGCGACGCAGGTGAGCTGCCGCCAGGACATCGCGGGCGACGGCGCGTTCTCGCTCGGCATGATCGCGGAGTACCAGGCGAGCCTGGTCGCGCACGGGCCGTCGTTCTACCGGCGCCTGTTCTGGGAGGCCGGGGCGATCGGCCAGGTGCTCTACCTCGAGGCGGAAGCGGCCGGCGTGCGCGCGACCGGCATCGGCTGCTTCTTCGACGACCCGGTGCACCAGGTGTTCGGCTTGCGCGACCTGGAGTTCCAGTCGCTCTACCACTTCACCGTCGGCGGGTACGTCGACGATCCGCGCCTCACCACGCTGCCGCCTTACGGGCGCGAGCGGTCCTAGCACGCACCCGCGTCCTCGTGGACAAGAGGAGCGGCGCCCGGCCGCGTGAGGGGAGTTCACGCTTCCTGGGCGCCGCTCAGGCTCCTGTTTCCGTTTAATGCGTACCAGTCGATGCGCCGCGTGGCGACCATCACCACGGCCAGCAAACCGAACAGCAGCAGCGAACCGCCGAGCAGCGAGTAGTCCTCCGCCTTGAGGAGCGCGTAGAGCATTGCGTAGAGCGCGGTGAGGGCGGCGCCGAAGGCGAGGCCGGCGAGGGCGCTGCGAAGGACGCGCATCAGGTAGCCGGAGATGAGGCCGACGCAGGCGCCGGTGGCGATGGCGTAGGCGGCGGTGAAGTCGATGTGCTCGCTGAGCGCGGTGAGGAGGAGGAAGAACATCGCGAGCGCGAGGCCGACCAGGGCGTACTGGATGGGGTGGATGGC
>MERP01000058.1:10504-10652 GCA_001772055.1 Betaproteobacteria bacterium RIFCSPLOWO2_12_FULL_68_19 | reverse complement strand
CTCGGCCGTCCGGAGCGCGCCTGGCGCTCCGCGGCCATGTGGCGCAGCTCGTGGCTGTCGCGCGAGGTGATCGTGCTGCCCGCGTTCATGGCGGCGGTGCTCGCCTGGGGCGTGGCGCAGTATTTCGGCCTTTCGCGCGAAATCGTTG
>MERP01000058.1:10321-10495 GCA_001772055.1 Betaproteobacteria bacterium RIFCSPLOWO2_12_FULL_68_19 | reverse complement strand
ATCTGGTCGGGGTGCTGCTTGCCGCGGCGCTGTTCCTGTGCACCGGGATGATCTATGCCTGCCTCAAGTTCCTGCAGGAGTGGCATACGCCGCTCACGCCCATAAACTACGCCGCGTTCGGCTGCGCCTCCGGCCTGAGCGCGGCGGCGGCGCTCAGCGCCTGGCTTCACCCGC
>MERP01000058.1:912-10290 GCA_001772055.1 Betaproteobacteria bacterium RIFCSPLOWO2_12_FULL_68_19 | reverse complement strand
CGCCGCGGGCGCGCTCGCCTATCTCTCGCGCCTCGCGAGCCTCGCGCGCAACGCGCGGCTGCGGCCGAAGTCGACCCTTGCCACCGCGATCGGGGTGAAGCACCCGCGCATCGTGCAGATCTCGCAAGGCGCGATGGGCGGCTCGTTCAACACGCGCGAGTTCTTCCACGGCCGGCCGCGAGAGGTGGTGCGCGCAGTGCGCTGGGCGTTCCTCGCGCTCGTTTTTCCGCTGCCCGCGCTGCTGCTGATCGCCGCGCCGCGCTCGGCGCCCCTTCTTACGCTCGCCTTCCTCGTGCAGTTCGCCGGCCTGCTCGCCGAGCGCTGGTACTTTTTCGCCGAGGCGAGACACCCGCAGAATCTTTACTACCAGGCCATCGCCTGAGGGAGCAGTCATGGCAGATCCGCATCCGATCGTGAGCTATTCCAAAGCCGCCAGGTTCGAGGACGTGCGCGACGACCTCAAGCTCGCCATCGAGGGCAAGGGGCTGGTGATCGACTACCAGTCGTTCGTCAACCGCATGCTCGAGCGCACCGGCAAGGACGTCGGCTCGGCGCGCAAGCTCTACCTCGACGCGCAGGCGTTCGTGTTCTGCAGCGCCGCGCTGTCGCGCAAGACGATGGAGGCCGACCCGGCGAACGCCTCGCTGTGCCCCTACAGCATCATGGTGTACGCTACCGCGCGGCAGCCGGGCACGGTCCATGTCTCGTACCGCCGGCCCTGGCGCCCCGACGGCACGGCGGCCTCCAAGGCGGCACTCAAGGAAGTCGAGCGGCTCCTGGACGGCATCGCGCGCGAAGCGCTCGGCCTCAAGTGACGGGAGCGGACATGGTCAAGGCATGGATTGCTGTGGCAGCGGTGCTCGCCGCGGCTGCGCCGCCCGCGGCGGCGCAAACGGGCGGCGCGCAGCCGGTGCTCGTGCCGATCAAGCGCATGTCGCTCGACACGGCGCTGCGCGCGGCGCGCGCGGCGATCGAGGCCTGCCGCAAGGAAGGCGTGCAGGTGGCCGTCACGGTCATCGACCGCGGCGGCCATCCGCAGGCGGTGCTGCGCGACGTGCTGGCGCCCGACCTCACTCTCGCGGTGAGCCGCGCCAAGGCCTACGCGGCGATGTCCTTCGTCGCGCCGACCTCGCAGCTCGAAGGCCGCTTCACGCAGCCCTTCGGCCCGCCGGCCGTGGGCGGGCTGGTGCTGAGCGCCGGCGGCCTGCCGATCCAGGCGGGCGGCGAGCTGGTGGGCGCGATCGGCGTGAGCGGCGCGCCCTCCGGGCAGACCGACGAGCGCTGCGCGCGCAAGGGCTACGACGCGATCGTCGAGAACCTGGAGCTCGGGGGCCGCTAGCGCCTGAATTCGAAGCCCTCTGCGCTCAGCCGCGCAAGCACGCCGGGGCAGTGCGTGACCCCGATGAACGCGCACGCATCGCCGCGCTCGAGCGCGGGCGACATCCGCTCGGCGAGCAGCGGATCGCGGCGCTCGATCACCGCCTCGCAGAAGCTCGGGAACACCCGCGCCGCCGCCATCAGCCCGTCGAGGTCGCCGGCGAGGTAGCGGCGCACGTAGTCGGCGTAGTAGGCGCGCCAGTCGACGCGCGCGAGAAAGTGCACCATGCGCTCGAGCGGGATCGCGTCGAGCGCCGCAATCTGCTCTTCGACCGTTTCCAGGTGGCGCAGGTCCTTCCCCAGCCGGGCGGCGATCTCGTGGGCGTCGAGGTCGAGGCTGTAGTTCCCGCCCTCGCGCTGCCGGTAGCGCGTCCACAGGCCGAAGAACGCCATCCACGGCTTCAAGCCGCGCAACTCGGCTTCCAGCCATTCCTCCGGGCGGCCGAAGAAAAGCTCGCGGTACAGCACCTGCGCGTCGAGGGGCGGCGCCGCAAGGCCGAGGTTGCGGTAGACCCGCAGCCGCGTGCCCGCATCGAGCGCGTGGTAGAGCGAGACGTGGACCGCCCCCGAGCCCGCATCGACCACCCGGCGCATCGACTGCTCGTCGAGCGGCCCTTCGAGGAGCACGGCGCGCGCCGGGCCGATCAGGCGCTTGAGCGTCCCCCGGAAGTGGTACGGAAAGAAATGCGGAGTGCCGACGAGCCGCGAGCGCCGGCCGTGCTTCTCGACCTGCCAGACCATGGGCAGCTCTCTCTCGTCCGAGAGCAGGCCCGTCAGACGCCGTAGAGCTTGGGACAGGTGCGGCATGCTTGCGGCGCAGGCAGCTCCTCGGCTGCCGCCGCGCCGGCGGCGGCGCCGAGCATCGCCAGGCCGGCGCCGGCGACCCGCCGTGCGAACCGGCCGCGAAACTCGCGATAAGGCGCGCTCTGCCAGATCTCCATCAGCGGCCGCTCGTTGACGTTGCCGAAGCTCACCGTCGGCGCTTCGAGCGGCCGTCCCTTGAACACGCGCGGCATCTCGGACTGACCGGCGAGCGAGGTGTAGACGCAGGGCGACACCGACCCGTCGCCCGAGACGAACAGGATCTTGAGCGGATTGAGGTCGCACACCGCCATCTCCCTGAATTGCAGCGGGTACGGGCGAAAGGCGATGCCTGTCCTGCGGGCCGCCGCGCGCGCCTCGTCGAGCGCTTCGCGACAGGCTCGCGCCGGCGGCGAGCCCGAGTAGGCTCTGAGAGCGTCGAGTCCGCCCGTCATTACGTAGTCGAGGTTGGTGGCGACCAGCTCGTCGGCGCCGAGCTGCGCGGCGAGCTCCACCGCGCGCGGCAGCTCGGCGAGGTTGGCGGGCGTCATGAGGTAGAAGACCTCGACCTTAGGCAGCGGGTTCCCTCTCTCGCCGCGCAGGCGCAGGAACCGCTTCAGATTCTCCGCGAGCTTCGCCAGGTCGGAGCCGACGCGGATCGCCGCGTGGGTGGCGGGGCTCGCGCCGGCGATCGAAACCGCCATCAGGTCGAGCCCGAGCTCGAGCAGCCGCGCCCCCGCTCGCGCGGTGAGCCGCGTGCCGTTGGTCGTGAAGCCGACCTTGCAGCCCGCGCTTTTCGCCCGCTCGATCATGTCGAAGAGGCGCCGGTGCAGAAGCGGCTCGCCCCAGCCCTGGAGGTGGACCCAGCGCACGCGTTCGAACGCCGCGGCGACGCGCTCGAAGGTCTCCCAGGTCATGTCGCGCGCCGGCCAGTGCTCGGCGAGCACCGTCACCGGGCACATCACGCACTTGAGGTTGCAGCGCGAGGTGACCTCGATCTGGAACGCCTCGAAGGGGCGCGCCGGGTCAAGCCACTTGAGCCAGCCCATGCGGCAAATACTAAGCCCCGCCGGGCGGCCTTGTCTGCCGCCCGCGCGGGGCCCGATCGACGCGCCGCGCTACTTGAACTCGGGCAGCGCGAAGATGATGCCGCCGAAGATCAGGTAGGCGAGCAGCAGCGTCCAGAAGATGTTGAAGACCTGGGCGACGATGAACGCCAGCGCGGGGCGCCCGCCTTCCAGTCCCGCCAGCTCGACGAAGCGAGCCTCCAGGCCGATGCACACGAATGCCATCGCGAACCACCAGGTGCGGATCTCGCCGAACGCGCCCTTGGTGCCGCTCACCATGTCGGCGGGGATGAAGAAGGAGAACAGCGCCGAGGCGACCAGGAAGCCGAGCACGAATTTCGGGAAGCGCTCCCAGATGATCGCCGCGCTCGGCTTCTCGCCGCCCGGCGCGGCGCCGGCCTTGAAGGTCCACCAGATCACCAGGATGAACGCGGCAACGCCGATCAGCGCGTTCTGCGCGAACTTGACGATCACGCCGACTTTCATCGCCGTGTCGCTGACCAGCGCGCCGGCGGCCACCACGGTGGCGCTCGTGTCGAGCGTGCCGCCGAGCCAGGCGCCGCCGACCGCGTCGGGCATGCCGAAGGTCTTCACCAGCCAGGGCATGACCACCATCATCGGCACGGCGACGATCAGCACCAGCGAGGTGACGTACGAGAGCTTCTTCTTGTCGCCCGCGATCGCGCCGCAGGTGGCGATCGCCGCCGAGACGCCGCAGATCGCGACCGAGGACGAGAGCATGGCCGCGAAATCGTCGTCGACGCGCAGCTTCCTCGCGAGCCAGAAGCAGAAGTACCAGACCACGAATACGACCAGGATCGCCTGCAGGATGCCGAGCGCGCCGTACTGGATGATCTCGAGCAGCAGCAGCGCGGTGCCGAGGACGACCAGGCCCGTCTTGATGTAGTACTCGGTCTGCACCGCGGCCTTCAGCCATCCCGGGATGCCGATCGTGTTGCTGATCGCGAGCCCGAGGACGAGCGCGAAGATCACGTATTCGACACCGTACTCCACGAACAGGCCGTTTCCGGCGAGAAGGCGCGCGAGCCAGGCGAGCCCGAACACGACCGGGAAGCCGATGATGAAGCTCGGCGCGACCCTGCCGGAGATCAGCCAGATGCCGAGCGTGGCGACGATGAGCCAGACGACCCCGATGTACACGACCTTGGAGAGGTTGGCCCAGGTGAACACCTTGGCGCCGGCATCCGAGGCCGCGTGGCCCCTGATCTCGCCGCCCAGCGTTCCCGCGACGGTGTTCTTGCCTCCCGCCTTGGCGACGTCCGCGGCCGCTTTCTCGATCGCCTTGCGGTCGTTCTTCTGCAGCGCCGCCTTCAGCTCGCTTGCCTTGGCGGCGAGTTCCTTGCCCTCGGCCTCCTTGATCACGCCGTCGAGCGCCGCGTTCCAAGCGGGGGCGCGCGCCGTAAGCTGGCCCTCGGTGGTCCAGCGGAACGACGAGCCGACGGCCTTCAGGTCTATGAATTTCCCGCTATAGGCCGTCAGCGTGAGGATGATGATGAGAAAACCGAGATAGACCGCAACCCAGTCCTCGGTGCGCCACTTCTGTGCAGCCATGGCCGACCCCTCCTCTTTTTTGCGTTCCGGCGCCTGTCGCCGCCCAATCGATGCTGGTCTTTTTCTTCCTTTCCCGCTAGGTAACCCGGGCGCGGCTATCTTCCATGCGGTACTGCCCCCGGGCCAAAACAAAATACTCATGATCCCAACAGGGATTTCTATGGCTCCGGGCTGGCACCCTCAGTTCAGGTAACGGGCTACGCCGAGAGGCGCCGCGCCGCGGCCGGCAGGGAAGGGCACAGCGCGACGCCGGCGTTGCGCGCGGTCGTCACGTCGATGTCCGAGTCGCCGGCGAACAGCGCCCGCTGCGGCGCGGTCCTGAACCGCGCCAGGCAGTGCTCGACCCCGAGCGGGTCGGGTTTGCGGTGCTGGAGCATGTCGCCGCATACGACCGCGTCGAGCAATCCCCACAGGTCGTGGGCATGCAGCACCGCGGCCGCGAAGCGCGTTTCCTTGTTGGTCACCAGCGCGGTGGCGACGCCGAGGCTGCGCAGCGCGCGCAGGCCGTCGAGCGCTTCCGGGCGAAGCCGGCTGCAGCGCCCGCTCTGCGCGGCGTAGTGCCATTCGAAGGCTTGCAGCATCGGCTCGTCGGGCTCGGCCCCGCCGCACGCATGGCGGTAGGCGCAGGCCATGATCTCGCGCGCGCCGCGGCCGATCCAGCCGCGCGCCGCGCCTTCATCCACCGCGGGCAGGCCGCGCTCGACCAGCACGGCGTTCAGCGCCAGCGTGATCTCGCAGGTGGTATCGACGAGGGTTCCGTCCAGGTCGAACATCACTAGCCTGAACACGAGACCTCGCTTTGCGCTTCGGTGCGGCGCTTCTGGTCCATCAGGCGCCATATCATGGGCGTGAAGATGAGCTGCATCGCGAGGTCCATCTTGCCGCCGGGGGCGACGATGGTGTTCGAGCGCGACATGAAGGAGTCGCGCAGCATCGACAGCAGGTAGGGGAAGTCGATGCCGCGCGGGTCGGCGAAACGGATCACCAGCATCGACTCGTCCGGCGTCGGCACGAAGCGCGCGATGAAGGGATTGGAGGTGTCGACGGTCGGCACGCGCTGGAAGTTGATGTGCGTGCGCCCGAACTGCGGCACGATATAGCGCACGTAGTCCGGCATGCGCCTCAGGATGGTGTCGGTGACGGCCCCGGTCGAGTAGCCGCGCGCCGCCTTGTCGCGGTGCAGCTTCTGGATCCACTCGAGGTTGATGACCGGCACCACGCCGATCAGCAGGTCGACGTGCTGCGCGATATCCACGCTCTCGGTGACCACCGCGCCGTGCAGCCCCTCGTAGAACAGCACGTCGGTGTCGCGCGGCAGGTCTTCCCAGGGGGTGAAGGTGCCGGGCGCCTGGCCGAGCGGCGCGGCCTCTTCCTCGCTGTGCAGGTAGCGCCGGGCGCGGCCGCGCCCGGACTCGGCGTAGCTGCGGAACAGCGCCTCGAGCTCCTCGAACAGGTTGTTCTCGGCGCCGAAATGGCTGAAGTGGTGGTTGCCGCGCGCGGTCTCCTCGCTCATCCTGCGGCGCATCGCCTCGCGGTCGTAGCGGTGGAACGCGTCGCCCTCCACGAACGCGGCCTTCACGCCCTCGCGCCGGAAGATCTGGTCGAAGGTCCTCGATACCGAGGTGGTGCCGGCGCCCGAGGAGCCGGTGATCGCGATGATCGGGTGGCGCAGCGACACGGCGGCTAGGCGTCGGTGCCGGCGCGGAACAGGCCGCGCGTGCCGAACAGCGGCGCGTCGTAGGCGCGCCGGTTGAATTCGCGGTGGTAGAGCTCGAGGCGCTCGACCTCGCCGGCTGCGCCGAAGATGAAGCCCGAGCGCTCGTGCAGGCTGCGCGGCCCTACCTCGAGCAGGCGCTGCGTGCCGGTGCTGGCGCGGCCGCCGGCCTGCTCGATCACCATGGCGATCGGGTTCGCCTCGTAGAGCAGGCGCAGCCGCCCGTTGCGCGTCGCCTCGCGCTCGTCGCGCGGGTACAGGAACACGCCGCCGCGCATCAGGATGCGGTGCGCCTCGGCCACGAGCGAGGCGATCCAGCGCATGTTGAAGTCCCGCCCGCGCGGCCCGCTGCGGCCGGCGAGGCATTCGTCCACGTAGCGCTTCACCGCCGGCTCCCAGAAGCGCGCATTGGATGAATTGATGGCGAATTCCGCGGCCTGCTCGGGGATGCGCAGGTCGGGATGCGTGAGCACGAACTCGCCGATCTCCCGGTCGAGCGTGAAGCCGTGCGTGCCGCGGCCGAGGGTGAGCACCAGCATGGTGCTCGGCCCGTAGATCGCGTAGCCGGCGCACACCTGGCGCGTGCCGGGCTGCAGAAACTCCGGCGCGCGCAGCACCGAGAAGATCGAGCCCACGGGGACGTTGACGTCGATGTTGGACGAGCCGTCGAGCGGATCGAAGGCGAGCAGGTACTTGCCGCGCGGCTGGCCGGGCGGGATCGGGCAGGGCGCCTCCATCTCCTCGGAGGCGATGGCCTCGAGCGTCCCGCCGCGCTCGACCGCGCGCCGGAAGATGCCGTTCGCAAGCACGTCGAGCCGCATCTGGCGCTCGCCCTGCGAGTTGGCGCTGCCGGCCTCGCCGAGGGCGCCGCCGAGCGCTCCCTTGGCCACGAGATGCGAGATGCGCTTGCACGCGACGCCCACGTCCTTCACCAGCGCGGTAAAACTGCCGGTGGCCCCGGGCGCCTTGCGCTGTTCCTCGATCAGAAACTCGGTAAGGGTCTGGTCAGGTCGCGGCACGACGGATCACCATTGCGGCGCCCAGGGTCTGGCGCGCGTTGTCATAGCCGAGCAGGCGGACGTGGTGCGCGGGGTGCGCGGCTGCGCACGCCTCGGCCTCGGCGAGGATGCGCTCGACGCTTCGCTCGCCGAACATCGGCAGCTTCCACATGGTCCAGTAGGTGTCCCCCTCGCGCCCGGGTTCGGTATGCTCGATCGCCGGGTTCCAGCCCCCGGCGACGATGTACTCGACCTGCTTGCGGATCTGCGCGGCGCTCATAGCCGGCAGATACGAGAAAGTTCCGATTTTCATGCGTTCACCGCGGCGAGCCGATCTACGACGTCGAACTCGAACTTGATCTCTTTCCAGGTCTCCATCGCGGCCTTCAATTCGGGCGAGGAGCGCGCCGCGGCGGCGAGGATGTCTCTGCCTTCGCGCTCGAGCTGCCGGCCTTCGTTGCGCGCCTGCACGCAGGCCTCGAGCGCAACGCGGTTGGCGCGCGCGCCCGCGGCGTTGCCCCACGGGTGCCCAAGCGTGCCGCCGCCGAACTGGAACACCGCGTCGTCGCCGAAGATCGCGAGCAGCGCCGGCATGTGCCAGACGTGGATGCCGCCCGAGGCGACCGCCAGCGCGCCGGGCATCGAGCCCCAGTCCTGGTCGAAGAAGATGCCGCGCGCGCGGTCTTCCTTCACGTACTTCTCGCGCAGCAGGTCGATCCAGCCGAGGGTCGCCTGGCGATCGCCCTCGAGCTTGCCGACCACCGTACCGGTGTGCAGATGATCTCCGCCCGAGAGCCGCAGCGCCTTGGTCAGGACGCGGAAGTGGATGCCGTGGTGCGGGTTGCGGTCGATCACCGCGTGCATGGCGCGGTGGATGTGCAGCAGCACGCCGTTCTCGCGGCACCAGTTGGCGAGACCCGTGTTGGCGCAGAAGCCCCCGGTGAGGTAGTCGTGCATGATGATCGGCGCGCCGAGCTCCTTCGCGAATGCGGCGCGCCGGTACATCTCCTCGGGCGTCGGCGCGGTGACGTTGAGGTAGTGGCCCTTCCTCTCGCCGGTCTCGCTTTCGGCCTTCTTCACCGCCTCCATGACGTAGGTGAAGCGGTCGCGCCAGCGCATGAACGGCTGCGAGTTGACGTTCTCGTCGTCCTTGGTGAAGTCGAGGCCGCCGCGCAGGCACTCGTACACCGCGCGGCCGTAGTTCTTGGCCGACAGCCCGAGCTTCGGCTTGATGGTGCAGCCGAGGAGCGGCCGCCCGTACTTGTCCATCTTGTCGCGCTCGACCTGGATGCCGTGCGGCGGACCGCCGCAGGTCTTGACGTAGGCGATCGGGAAGCGCACGTCCTCGAGCCTGAGGGCGCGGATCGCCTTGAAGCCGAACACGTTGCCCACCAGCGAGGTCAGCACGTTGACCACCGAGCCTTCCTCGAAGAGATCGATCGGGTAGGCGACGAAAGCGTAGAAGCACGAGCGGTCGCCGGGCACGTCCTCGATCCGGTAGGCGCGGCCCTTGTAGTACTCGAGGTCGGTGAGGAGATCGGTCCAGACCGTGGTCCAGGTGCCGGTCGAGGACTCGGCGGCGACCGCAGCGGCGGCCTCCTCGCGCTCGACGCCCGGCTGCGGCGTGATCTTGAAACAGGCGAGCAGATCGGTGTCGCGCACCCGGTAGCCGGGCTCCCAGTAGGTGTGGCGGTACGCCTTGACGCCGGCGCTGTACGTCGTCATGTCCTTACCTCGTGCAGGGTGGGCGTTGCGGCCGCGTGCAGCGCCTCGATCCGGGCGAGCCCGAGGCCATCGAGCGTTGGCAGAACAAGATCCGCGGCAGAGAAATCCTGGGCGAGCGTCCAGC
>MERP01000058.1:756-904 GCA_001772055.1 Betaproteobacteria bacterium RIFCSPLOWO2_12_FULL_68_19 | reverse complement strand
AAATCCTGACCGAGCGTCCAGCGGCTCGGCGTGACTACGGTGAAGAGGCCCGCCGCCTTCGCCGCGGCGAGGCCGTTCGCCGAATCCTCGAACGCCGCGCAGGCCGCGGCAGGCACGCGCAGCGTCGCTACCAGCAGCTCGTAGAGAT
>MERP01000058.1:0-691 GCA_001772055.1 Betaproteobacteria bacterium RIFCSPLOWO2_12_FULL_68_19 | reverse complement strand
GCCTGCACGCGGGTCGAGGCGCTGGTCGCCGCCTGCCCGACCTTGAGGCCCGCTGCGCGCGCTTCACCGATGAGGCGGGCGACGCCCGGGCGCAACTGCGCGCCGCCGCTCGCCAGCAGCTCGCGGTAGATACGCGTTTTCTCGCCGTGGACGAGCGGCACGAGCCGGCGCAGCCGCGTCTTCTCCGCGGCCGGGGCTTGCAGGCGGTCGATATAGGCGGCGATGCGTTCGGCGCCTCCGGAGACGACAAGCAGCTCGGCATAGAGGCTGCGCCCCCAGTCCCAGCCCAGCGACAACTGGCGAAACGCCTCGTTGAACGCGCCGCGGTGCAGCTCCTCGGTATCGACGAGGGTGCCGTCGACGTCGAAGAGGAGTGCGCGCAGGGCCATGGGGCCCGAGTATTAGAAGAACCTGAAATAAGGTACAGTCAATCTTATTTAGGGCTCGATTAAGCTTTTCTTATGAGAGGGGTGTCGCTCCGCCAGCTGAGCGTCTTCGCCTCGGTGGCCAAGCACCTGAGCTTTGCGCGTGCTGCCGAGGAGCTGCATCTCACGCAGCCGGCGGTCTCCATGCAGATTAAGGAGCTGGAAGCCGCGGTGGAGCTGCCGCTGTTCGAGCGCGCCGGGCGATCGGTCCGGCTGACGATGCCGGGGGAGTACCTGCTGGTCTACGCCAGGCGGGTGCTGGGGAC
>MERP01000057.1 GCA_001772055.1 Betaproteobacteria bacterium RIFCSPLOWO2_12_FULL_68_19 | reverse complement strand
AAGAGGCCGAGCGCGCGCGCAAGGAGGCCGAGGAGCGCGAGCGCAAGGTGAGGGAGGAGGCCGAGCGCGCCCGCAGGGAAGCCGAGGAGAAGGCGCGGCGCGAAGCCGAGGAGCTCAGGCAGCGCCTCGAGGCCGAGCGTAAGGCGCGCGAGGAAGCCGAGCGCAAGGCGAGGGAGGAAGCCGAGCGCATCCGCAAGGAGGCCGAGGAGCAGGCCGAGCGGGCGCGCATGCAGATCGAGGAGGAGCGCCGCCAGCTCGAGGAGGAGCGCAAGCGCCGCGAGGAGGAGGAGCGCAGGGAAGAGGAGGAGCGGGCCGAGCGCCGCCGGCGCGAGGAGGAAGAGGAGCAGGAGCGCCGCCGCAAGCGCGAGGAAGAGGAGCGCCGCGAGGAAGAGGAGCGCGCGGCGCGGCGCAAGGCGCGCGAGGAAGAGGAGGAGCGCGAGTCCCAGGAGCGCGCGGCCAAGAAGGCGGCGAAGAAAGGCAAGCAGAAGCGCGCGGAAGAGGAGCCCGCCCCGCAGGCCAAACCCTCCGAGCAGGCGAAGGCCTCCGGCGACGGCTTCGCCGACTCGCTCATGGCCGACCTCGACTCCTTCAACACGCAGGAGGAGGAAGACACCAAGGCGAAGCAGGAAGCCGAGCGCAAGGAGAAGGAGGAGGAGGCGCAGCGCGCGCGCGAGGAGGCCGAGCGCAGGGAGAAGGAACAGGCCGAGCAGCGCGCGCGAGAGGAAAAGGAGCGCGAGCGCGAGGAGAAGGAGCGCAGCAAGCGCGAGGAGAAGGAGCGCCTCAAGCGCGAGGAGGAGGAAGAGAAGGAGCGCATCGGCCGGGAAGAGGAGCGCCGCGAGCGCGAAGCCGAGGAGCGCAAGCGCAAGGCGAAGGAAGAGGAGGCGCTCGCGAGAAAGTCGCAGAGCACCGCCGGCGCCGACCTGCAGGAGGACAAGCGGCGCCAGCGCGCGCTCGCACCCGGCAAGCGGCGCGAGGGCGAGGCGCGGCGCAAGCCGGTGAAGTGGGGCAAGGCGGCCGCGATCACGCTGTTCGTGCTGCTCATCGCCGCGCTCGGCGCGGCGCACGTCATGCCGATCGCGACGGTCGACTACGAGCGCGCCGCCTCCGAGGCGCTCGGGCGGCCGGTGCGGCTCGGCAGCGCGCGCCTGTGGCTGCTGACCGGCCTGGAGATCCGCTTCGAGGACGTGATCGCGGGCGAGGCGAAGATCGGGCGCGTCATCGCGCACCCGCAGCTGTCTTCGCTCACCGAGCCGAAGAAGATCTTCAACAGCATCGAGCTCGAGCGCGTGGTGCTGCCTCAGCGCTCGCTCGGCGAGCTGCTGTTCTCGAAGGCGAAGAGCGACAACTTCGCGGTGGCGCGCGTGATCGCGCGCAAGCTCGAGCTCCCGGGGCCGCTCGCGCTGCCCGCGGACCTGCAGGCCGAGCTCACGCTCGGCGCCGACGGCGCGGTGCGCATCGCCACCGTGCGCGGTGCCGACGGGCTGGTCGCCAAGCTCGAGCCCAAGGGCGGCGCGATCGACTTCGAGCTCGACGCCGCCAGCTTCACGCTGCCGATCGCCCCGGAGATCTCGCTCGGCCAGTTCGGCATGAAGGGCACGGCGGACGCGCAGGGCATGCAGATCAAGGAGTGGGACGGCGCGCTGCTCAACGGCACCGTCTCGGGCACGGCGCGCGTGCGCTGGGGCGGCAACTGGAGCGTCGAGGGCGTGATCACCGCGCGCGGCATCAACGCCGCGGTGTTCGCCCCGGCGCTGCTCTCCGAAGGCCGCGCCGAAGGCACCGGCAAGTTCTCCCTCGGCGGCGCCGACCCGGCGAAGCTCGGCGCGGGCGGCCGCATCGAAGGCAACTTCACGGTCAACAAGGGCGTGCTGGGCAGCTTCGACCTGTCGCGCGCCATCCAGACCAGCGGCCGGCAGGCCCAGGGCCGCACGCAGTTCGCCGAGATGACCGGCCACGCGGTCTACGACCGCGGCGCCGTGGCGCTGCGCAACGTGACCATCGGCGCCGGCGCGCTCAACGCCGGCGCGAGCGCCGACATCGCCCGCAGCGGCGCGCTGACCGGCCGCATCGTCGCCGACGTGCGCACCGCGTCGCAGACGCTGAGCGCGACGCTCAACCTCGGCGGCACGGTGAAGGAGCCCCAGGTCCGCAACTAGTGCAAAGCATCCTCCAGCTCCGGGGCCCGCGCGCGCTGTCGGAGTTCCGCCTCGCCAAGCTGCTCGCCGCGCTGCAGAAAGTCGACCCCGGCATCCGCTCGCTCGGGGCGGAGTTCCGCCATTTCGTCGCCTGCGAGGGCGAGCTCGACCCCGGCGCGCGGCGCCTGCTCGAGCGCCTGCTCGCCTACGGCGCGAGCGCCGCGCCCGCCGCGGGCCGCGCCTGGCTGGTGGTGCCGCGCCTGGGCACCATCTCGCCCTGGTCGTCGAAAGCCACCGACATCGCCCGCAACTGCGGCCTCTCGGCCGTGAAGCGCATCGAGCGCGGTCGCGTGTATTTCATCGAATCAAAGTCCCCGGGGGATCCCGAGCCGCTGTTTCCCCTCCTGCACGACCGGATGACCGAGACCGTGCTCGGCTCCTTCGACGAGGCGTCGAGGCTGTTCGAGGCGGTGCCGCCGCGGCCTCTCGGAGAGATTCCCCTGAAGGAGATCTTTCAGGCAAATCGTTCCCTCGGCCTGGCGCTGAGCGACGGGGAGATCGAGTACCTCGAGCAGGCGTACCGGCGCATGGGGCGCGACCCGACCGACGCCGAGCTCACCATGTTCGCGCAGGCGAACTCCGAGCACTGCCGCCACAAGATCTTCAACGCCGACTGGATCATCGACGGCGAGAGGCAGCCGCAGTCGCTGTTCGCGATGATCCGGCACACGCACGCGGCGAGCCCGCAGGGCACGGTGCTCGCCTATGCCGACAACGCGGCGATCATCGAAGGCCGCGAAGCGCAGCGCTTTTACGCAATAGACAACAAGTACTGCAGAACCCGGGAGCTGACCCACACCGTTATCAAGTGCGAGACGCACAACCACCCGACCGCGATCTCGCCCTTTCCCGGCGCGGCGACCGGAGCGGGCGGCGAGATCCGCGACGAGGGCTCGACCGGCCGCGGCGCCAAGCCCAAGGCCGGGCTGGTGGGCTATTCGGTGTCGAACCTGCGCATCCCGGGGCAGGAGCAGGCCTGGGAGGGGAAAGGCCAGGGCAAGCCCGGGCGCATCGCCTCGGCGCTCGACATCATGCTCGAAGGCCCGATCGGCGCCGCGGGCTTCAACAACGAGTTCGGCCGGCCCAACCTGTGCGGCTACTTCCGCAGCTTCGAGTTCGAGAACCGCGGCTACCACAAGCCGATCATGCTGGCCGGCGGGCTGGGCAGCCTCGCCGCCGCGCACGCCGCCAAGGCGCCCCTGCCTGCCGGCACGCTGCTCGTGCAGCTCGGCGGCCCGGGGCTGCTGATCGGCATGGGCGGCGGCGCCGCCTCCTCGATGGGCGCCGGCGCGAACGTGGAGGACCTCGACTTCGACTCGGTGCAGCGCGACAACGCCGAGATGCAGCGCCGCGCGCAGGAGGTGATCGACCGCTGCTGGCAGCTCGGGAGCGCGAACCCTATCCTCTCGATCCACGACGTCGGCGCGGGCGGGCTGTCGAACGCGATCCCCGAGCTCGCGCACTGCGCCGGGCGCGGCGCGCGGCTCGACCTGCGGCGCATCCCGAGCGAGGACGGCGGCATGTCGCCGCGCGAGATCTGGTGCAACGAGGCGCAGGAGCGCTACGTCCTCGCAATAGCACCGCAGGATCTGGAGAGATTTTCTTCCATATGCAATCGTGAAAGGGCGCCGTTCGCCGTTCTCGGCACCGCCACCGACGAGGGCCGGCTGCTGGTCGAGGACTCGAAGCTCGGGCGCACGCCGATCGACATCGAGCTCTCGGTGGTGCTGGGCAAGCCGCCGAAGATGCTGCGCGAGGCGCGCCGGCTGCCCGGCCGGACCACGCCCTTCCCGCTGGAGCGCATCTCGCTGCACGGCGCGGCGCACCGCGTCATGCACCATCCCGCGGTGGGCGACAAGACCTTCCTGATCGCGATCGGCGACCGCACCGTCGGCGGCCTGTGCGCGCGCGATCCGTTCGTCGGCCCCTGGCAGGTCCCGGTCGCCGACTGCGCGGTGACGCTCGCCGACTACGACGGCTACGCCGGCGAGGCGTTCGCGATCGGCGAGAGGAGCCCGCTCGCGCTGATCGACGCGCCCGCCTCGGGCCGCATGGCGGTGGCCGAGGCGCTCACCAACCTCGCGGCGGCGCCGGTCGCCGCGCTCTCGAAGGTGAAGCTGTCGGCGAACTGGATGGCGGCGGCCGGCTGCCCGGGCGAGGACGCGGCGCTCTACGACACGGTCAGGGCGGTGGCGCTGGAGCTGTGCCCGGCGCTCGGCGTCTCGATCCCGGTCGGGAAGGATTCGCTCTCGATGCAGACCTCGTGGGACGGGAAAGAGGTGCTCGCGCCGCTCTCGCTCGTGGTCTCGGCGTTCGCGCCGGTCGAGGACGCGCGCGCCGCGCTCACACCGCAGCTTCGCACCGACGCGGGCGACACCGAGCTCGTGCTCGTCGACCTCGGCCGCGGCAAGAACCGCCTGGGCGGCTCGATCCTCGCGCAGACCCACAACGCGCTGGGCGCGGCCTGCCCGGACCTCGACGATCCGGCGCTGCTCAAGGGCTTCTTCGCCGCGATCCAGGAGCTGCGGCCCCTGATCCTCGCCTACCACGATCGCTCCGACGGCGGCCTGTTCGCCACGGTGTGCGAGATGGCCTTTGCCGGGCATTGCGGCGTGACGCTCAGCCTCGACCCGCTCGCCTTCGACGCCGCGGCCGACGACGTCGACGCCTTCAAGCGCGACTCGGACGAGCAGCTCGCCGGGCGCGCCAAGGACCTCGCGCTCGCGGCGCTGTTCTGCGAGGAGCTCGGCGCGGTGCTGCAGATCCGCGCCGCCGAGCGCGCGCGCGTGATGCAGGTGCTGCGCGAGGCCGGGCTCGGCGAGCACTCGCACGTCATCGGCCAGCTCAACGGCCGCGACGAGATCCGCATCAACCGCAACGGCAAGCCGGTGTACGAGTCCAAGCGCGACCACGTGCAGCGCTCCTGGGCCGAGACCACCTACCGCATGCAGGCGCTGCGCGACCATCCCGAGTCGGCGCGCGAGGAGTACGACCGGGTCATCGAGCACGACGATCCCGGCCTCTCGCTGCATCTGACTTTTGATGCAAAAGAGGTTTTCGTAGCAGCAAAAACAAGACCGCGTGTCGCCATCCTGCGCGAGCAGGGAGTGAACGGGCAGGTCGAGATGGCGGCCGCGTTCGACCGCGCCGGCTTCGAGTCGGTCGACGTGCACATGACCGACCTCATCGCCGGGCGCGCCTCGCTCGAGGGCTTCAAGGGCTTTGCTGCCGGCGGCGGCTTCTCCTACGGCGACGTGCTCGGCGGCGGTCGCGGCTGGGCGAGCACCATCCTGTTCAATCAGAAAGTACGTAACGAGTTCGAGCGGTTCTTCGAGCGTTCCGACACCTTCGCGCTGGGCGCGTGCAACGGCTGCCAGATGATGAGCGCGCTGAAGGAGCTCGTCCCCGGCGCCGCGCACTGGCCGGCGTTCGTGCGCAACCGCTCCGAGCAGTTCGAGGCGCGCATGGTGATGGTCGAGATCACCCCCAGCCCCTCCATCCTGTTCGCCGGCATGGCCGGCAGCCGCATCCCGATCGTCACGGCGCACGGCGAAGGAAGGGCCGAATTTTCGAGCCAGGGCGACCTGGAGAAGGCCATCGTCGCCATGCGCTACGTCAACAACCGAGGCGAGACGACCGAGGCCTACCCCTACAACCCGAGCGGCTCGCCGCAGGGCATCACCGGCCTCACCACCGCCGACGGGCGTTTCACCATCGTCATGCCGCACCCCGAGCGCGTGTTCCGCAGCGTGCAGATGTCCTGGGCGCCTCCGGGCCTGGGCGAGGACTCGCCCTGGATGCGCATCTTCCGCAACGCGCGAAAATGGGTCGGATGAACGAAGTGCTGATCGTCGGCGGCGGGATCGGCGGGCTGACGCTCGCGCTCGAGCTGCAGCGGCGCGGCATCGCCTGCCGCGTGCTCGAGTCCGCGCCGCAGATCAAGGCGGTGGGCGTGGGCGTGAACCTGCTGCCGCACGCCACGCGCGTGCTCGCGGAGCTGGGGCTGCTGCCGGCGCTGGAGCGCGTGGCGGTCGAGACCTCCGAGGCGGCGTTCTTCAACCGCTTCGGCCAGCTCATCTACCGCGAGCCGCTCGGCCGGCGCGCGGGCTACGAGTGGCCGCAGCTCTCGATCCATCGCGGCGACCTGCAGGCGGTGCTGCTGGAAGCGGTCAAGGCGCGCTTGGGCGAGGACAGGCTCAAGCTGGGGTGGCACTGCGAGGGATTCAGCCAGGATGAGAATTTCGTTTTCCTGAAGTTCGAGAACCATGAAGCCGTGAAAGGCCGTGCGGCCATAGCCTGCGACGGGATCCACTCGGTGATCCGCAAGCAGCTCTATCCGGACGAGGGCGAGCCGAGGTACTCGGGCGTCAACATGTGGCGCGGGGTGACGCGCTGGCAGCCGATCCTCGGCGGCGCCACCATGATTCGCGCCGGCTGGCTGAAGACCGGGAAGCTGGTGCACTACCCGATCCGCAACCGCGTCGACGCGCAGGGGCGCCAGCTCGTGAACTGGCTGTGGGAGATCGAGACCCCCGAGTACAAGCGCTGGGACTGGAATCGCGCCGCGAGCGTGGAGGATTTCATCCGCGACGTGCAGAGCTGGAAATTCGACTGGCTCGACGTGCCGGCCTTCTTCCGCGCCGCCGAGGTGGTGCTCGAGTACCCGATGGTGGACAAGGACCCGCTGCCGGCGTGGAGCTTCGGCCGCGTGACGCTGCTGGGCGACGCGGCGCACCCGATGGTGCCGCGCGGCTCCAACGGCGCCGGGCAGGCGATCCTGGATGCGAGGGCGCTGGCCGATTGCCTGCAGAAGCACTCGGATCGGACGGCGGCATTGAAGGACTATGAAACGCAGCGCCTGCAGCCCACCTCCAGCGTGGTGCTGGAGAACCGCCGCAATCCCCCCGACGCGGTCCTGCGCGAGGTCTACGAGCGCACCGGCGACCGGCCTTTCCGCAGCATCGACGAGGTGATCAGCGTCGCGGAGCTCAAGGCGCTCACCGACCGGTACAAGCGCGTCGCGGGCTACGACCAGGCCGCGCTGCGGCAGTGAACAGAAAAATCGACGAAGGAGACAAGCGATGAGCATCATCCGGCACGACCCGACGAGCATCCTTTCCCTGGCCGTGGTGCACGGTGACACCGTCTACCTCGCCGGCGTCGTGGCGAAGAACCTCGACAACGACATCAAGGGGCAGGCGAGGGAGATCCTCGCCGAGATCGACCGCCTGCTCGCCAAGTGCGGCTCGAGCAAGTCGAGGCTGCTCTCCGCCACCATCTGGGTCACCGACATCCGCAACCGGGCGCCCGTGAACGAGGTATGGAGCGCCTGGGTCGACCCGAAGAACCTGCCGGCGCGCGCCTGCGTCGAGGCGAGGCTCGCCGATCCCAGGTCGCTGGTCGAGATC
>MERP01000056.1 GCA_001772055.1 Betaproteobacteria bacterium RIFCSPLOWO2_12_FULL_68_19 | reverse complement strand
ACGCCCTGCTGCACGAGAAGGGGCTGGGCGTGCGCCACGTGCACGCCACCGGCAACGAAGCCGACGTCGGCGTCGCCGACCTCGCCGAGGCGATCGTGGCCGACGAGGGCGTGCGGCTGCTGCTTCTTTACATGGAGGCGATCAAGCACCCCGAGCGGTTGGCGGCGGCAGCCGCAGCAGCGCGCAAGCGCGGGCTGCCGATCGTCGCGCTCAAGGCGGGGCGCACCGCCAGCGGTCAGAAGGCGGCGAGGTCGCACACCGGGGCGCTCGCCTCCGAGGACCGCGTGGTCGACGCGTTCTTCGAGCGCCACGGCATCTGGCGCGCCGCCGACCCGCAGGAGCTGGTCGCCGCCGCCGAGCTCTACCTCGCCGGCCGCCGGCCGCGCGGCAAGCGGCTGGTGGTGGTCAGCAACTCCGGCGCGAGCTGCGTCATGGCCGCCGACTACGCCGAGCAAAGGGGCATGCCTCTCGCAGCAATGTCCGTGGAAGCGAAGCTGAAATTGAAGAAATCATTACCCGTGTTCGCCGCGCTCGACAATCCGATCGACGTCACCGGCGCGCTGCTCGGCAACGCGCAGCTCCTCGCCTCGGTGCTGCCGGTCGTGGGCGAGGACCGCCAAAGCGACCTGCTCCTGCTCGCGCTGCCGGTCGCCGGGACCGGCTATGACGTTCCCAGGTTCGCGCGGGACCTGTCCGAATTCTCGCAAGCGTTCGACCAAGCCGTCGCCGTAGCGGCGCCGCAGAAATCGGTGCGCGACGAATTCGCCAGGGCGGGCGTGCCGGCCTTCGCCAGCGAGCGCGTGGCGATGGATGCGCTCGCCCAGCTTGCCGAGCACGCCGCGCTGCTTGCAAGACAGGCGCTCGCCCCAGGGCCGCAAGGGCCGGCCTGGCTCCCGAGCGGGAGCGAGCGCATCCTGCACGAAGCGCAGAGCCTGGAAGTGCTCGCCCGGGCGGGCTTGCCGGTGATCGAGCACCGCCTGTGCAAGACCGAACAGGAGGCTGCCGCGGCATGCATGGCGTTTGGAAAGCAATCCGTCATGAAAGCTTGCTCGCGCGACCTGCCGCACAAGAGCGAGCACGGCCTGGTGGCCATCGAGCCCGGGGACCCGCTCGCCGAGTTCCGCCGCCAGCGCGAGCGGGCGGCCGCGCTCGGGGCGAGCTTCGAGGGCGTGGTCGTGGCGCGCAAGGCCGCGAAGGGCAGGGAGCTCGCCCTGGGCGCACGTCTCGACCCGCAGTTCGGCGCGGTGGTGCTGGTCGGTGACGGCGGGGTGAACCTGGAGGCCTTGAAGGACTTTCGCCTGCTGATGCCGCCGTTCGGCGAAGCCGAGGTGATCGAGAAGCTCGGGCAGTTGAGGGTCGCGCCGCTGCTCGCCGGCTGGCGGGGGCAGCCGGCGGCGGACCTGCCGGCCTTCGCGCGCATGGCGGTGCGGCTGGGCGAGGCGATGCTCGCCTGGCGAGGCGCCGTCGCCTCGGTCGACGTCAACCCGGTATTCGTGTTTGAAACGGGGCGCGGTGCGCTCGCCGTCGACGCTCTGATCGAGCGGACCCTATAATTTCGCGATGGTGCGACGTGACCGCGCAGCCAAGGGACTCGTGAGAGCGGGAAACGAGGCTGTGCGTTGCTGCACTTCTCTAGCGGGTAAGAGTCCCGTCCGGATAAGCGCCAGAGCGACCGGTAGCAGGGTCCAGCTACGACTCGAAAGAGCCGTGGCCGAGCGGGCCGTCGAAAGCCTTGAAAGAGGAAGCAACGAAGCAGGCCGCAACACAGTGAACGCCGAGCAAGCCTCGTCAGATTATCAGCCGAAAGGTGTTTGGGAAGGCCGAGCCGGTCATTTCGCGGCGAAGGCGATGCACAGTGCTCTTGTTCTGGAACGAGCACTGGGCTTCCCCGGGGTATGGGCGGCGGCATGTTTCGAAGGAGAAGTGTGGAACACGCGAGACCCGTCTTGGCAGCCCACGTCGGGCAAAGACCGGGCGTATAAGGCGGGAGCCGAAAGCGCGCGGAGCCAAGCGGGAGTCCGAGGGGCCGGTAGTACCGCTGAAGGCGGTGACAAGCCGCTGGAGGGAAGCGGCCCTGCTTTGGTCGCGCCGGTGAGGCAGGTAAGCGCGAGGGCATGCCCGTGAGGGCGAACGACCCGGAAGACAAAGTGCGACAACTGCAACGCCGGCTCTGGACGTGTGCCAAGCGGAGCAAGACACGGCGCTTTCACGCGCTGTATGACCGGATCTACAGGGATGACGTCCTGTGGCAAGCGTGGAAGCGGGTGAAGGCGAACCGCGGTGCGGCGGGGGTTGATGAACAGACCATTGCCGAGATCGAGGCAAGCGGCGTTGAGCAGTTCTTGGGCAATATCCGAGAGACGCTACGGGCAGGCGAATATCGTGCGCAGCCGGTGCGGCGCCGATACATCCTGAAGGCGGACGGCAAGCAGCAGCGGCCGCTTGGGATACCGACGGTGCGAGACCGGGTGGTGCAGATGGCAACGAAGCTGGTGATCGAGCCTGTGTTTGAAGCGGACTTCCTCGCCTGTAGCTACGGCTTTCGCCCCAAGCGAAACGCAACGCAGGCGCTGGAAGCGATCCGCCAAGCAGGCAATCGGGGCCACAACTTCGTGGTCGATGCGGACATCCGCGCGTACTTCGACAGCATCGACCAAGGCAAGCTCATGGCGATGGCAGAGAAGCGCATTTCGGACCGGCGGGTGCTCAAGTTGCTAAAGAAGTGGCTCGAGGCCGGGGTGATGGAGGACGGTGCGTTGAGAAGCACGCTCGCGGGAACACCGCAGGGCGGGGTAATCTCGCCGCTGTTGGCCAACCTTTACCTTCATGAGCTCGATCGCATCTGGAGCTCCAGGTGTAGTGAGCTTGGGGTACTGGTGCGCTATGCGGACGATTTCGTGGTGATGTGCCGTACCCAGACGGCGGCAAAGGAAACGCTGCGTCGGCTGGGTCTCATCATGGGGCGTCTGGGCCTTGAGCTGCACCCGGAGAAGACTAAGTTGGTGGACTTGAGCGCGGGTAGGCAAGGGTTCGAATTCCTTGGCTGTAGCCTACGCAAGCGACGCAGCATCCAGCGGGCGCCCCACCGGCGCTACTTGCACAGGTGGCCTTCGCCCAAGGCGTTAAAGAAGCTGCGAACGCGCGTGCACGAGTTGACCGATGCCAGTCGCAGCGGGGCGAGCGATGTACGGGAAATCATCGCGTCGCTCAATCCGCTGTTGCGGGGGTGGGGCAACTACTTTCGCACCGGGAATGCTGAACGGGAGTTCAACCGCATCGATGCGTACGTGTACGAGCGGCTGCGGCGCTGGCATTGGCGGCGCGGCGGCCAGCGTACCCGGCACCGTCCGGCGGCTTGGCCCCGTGAGCGCTACCACGCCTTGGGATTGCATCGCCTGCGCGGCACCGTGTCGTACCCCGTGCACGCCACGCCCATCCGACCAACGGTAAGCCGTGTGCAGGAAATCTGCACGCACGGTTTGAAAGGGGGTGCTGGAATCGTATCCGCCTGATGGATACGCGCCAGCTATCTACCAATGAAAGTCCTGGTCGCGGTGAAACGCGTGGTCGACTTCAACGTCAAGGTGCGCGTCAAGGCGGACGGCAGCGGCGTCGAGACTGCCAACGTCAAGATGTCCATGAATCCCTTCGACGAGATCGCGCTCGAGGAGGCGGTGCGCCTCAAGGAGGCGGGCGCGGCGAGCGAGATCGTGGCGGTGTCCTGCGGCGTCGCCGCCTGCCAGGAGACCCTGCGCACCGCGCTTGCTATCGGCGCCGACCGAGCGATCCTGGTGCAAACCGACGCAGAGCTGCAGCCGCTCGCGGTCGCGAAGCTCTTGAAGAGCATCGCCTTGAAAGAAGCCCCGAGGCTGGTGATCATGGGCAAGCAGGCGATCGACGACGACTCCAACCAGACCGGCCAGATGCTGGCCGCGCTGCTCGGCTGGAGCCAGGCGACCTTCGCCTCGAAGGTGAAGATGGACAAGGACAGCGCCGAAGTCACGCGCGAGGTGGACGGGGGCCTGGACACCATCTCGGTCAGGCTGCCGGCCGTGGTCACGACCGACCTGCGCCTGAACGAGCCGCGCTACGTCACGCTGCCGAACATCATGAAGGCGAAGAAGAAGCCGTTCGAGACGCTGACGCCCGAGGCGCTCGGCGTCGACGTCAAGCCGCGCCTCGCGACGCTCAAGGTGGTCGAGCCGGCCAAGCGCAAGGCGGGCATCAAGGTGGCCGACGCGAGAGCCCTGGTCGACAAGCTGCGCAACGAGGCGAAGGTGATATGACCATCCTGGTCCTCGCCGAGCACGACAACAAGTCGGTCCGCAAGGCCACGCTGAACACGGTTGCCGCCGCGCAGAAGATCGGCGGCGGGATCCACGTGCTGGTGGCCGGCCACGACTGCGCAGCCGCCGCCAAGGCCGCGGCCCAGATCGCAGGCGTGGCCAAGGTGCTGCACGCCGACGCGCCGCAGCTCGATGACGAGATCGCCGAGAACGTGGCTGCCCTGATCGTCTCGCTTGCAAAGGGCTACACGCACATCCTCGCGCCCGCGACCTCGAACGGCAAGAACGTCCTGCCGCGTGCCGCGGCGCTGCTCGATTGCCAGCAGATCTCGGACATCGTCTCGATCGAGGGCCCGGATACCTTCGTGCGCCCGATCTACGCCGGCAACGCGCTCGCGACGGTCAAGTCGAGCGACCCGATCAGAGTCATCACGGTGCGCACCACCGGCTTTGACGCGGTGGCCGCGGCCGGCGGCTCGGCCGCGGTCGAGACGATCGCCGCGCCGGCCGACAGCGGGCTGTCGAAGTTCGTCGGCCGCGAGGTGGCGAGATCCGAGCGCCCGGAGCTCACTTCGGCGCGCGCGGTAGTCTCGGGCGGCCGCGGCATGGGCTCGGGGGAGAACTTCAAGATCCTCGAGCCGCTCGCCGACCGGCTGAAGGCGGCGATGGGCGCCTCGCGCGCCGCGGTCGACGCCGGCTTCGTGCCGAACGACTGGCAGGTCGGCCAGACCGGCAAGATCGTGGCCCCCGAGCTGTACGTGGCGGTCGGCATCTCCGGCGCCATCCAGCACCTCGCCGGCATGAAGGACAGCCGGGTGATCGTCGCCATCAACAAGGACGAGGAGGCGCCGATCTTCCAGGTCGCCGACTACGGCATCGTCGGCGACCTGTTCCAGATCGTGCCGACGCTGGTGGAAGAGTTGAAAGAGCAGGAACTCAAGAAATGAGCGCCTATACCGCGCCGCTGAAGGACATGAAGTTCGTGCTGAACGAGCTGGCCGGGCTTGCCGATGTGGCGAAGCTTCCGGGGTATCAGGAAGCGACCCCGGACACGGTCGATGCAATCCTCGAGGAAGCCTCGAAGTTTGCTACAGAAATACTTGATCCTATTAACTATTCTGGAGACCAGGAAGGCTCGGTCTGGAAGGACGGCGCGGTCGCCACGCCCAGGGGCTTCAAGCACGCCTACCAGCAGTACGTGGCCGGCGGCTGGGGCTCGCTGCCGTTCGAGGCGCAATGGGGTGGCCAGGGGCTGCCGAAGCTGGTGGCGACCGCGGTCGAGGAGATGCTGACCTCGTCCAACATGTCGTTCTCGCTCTGCCCGCTGCTCACGCAAGGCGCGATCCACGCCCTGGAGCTGTGCGGAGCCGAGGCGCTGAAGAAGACCTACCTCGGCAAGATGATCGAGGGCAGCTGGACCGGGACCATGAACCTCACCGAGCCGCAGGCCGGCTCGGACCTCGCGCTGGTGCGCACGCGGGCGGTGCGCGAAGGCGACCATTACCGCATCTCGGGCCAGAAGATCTTCATCACCTACGGCGAGCACGACCTGGCGGAGAACATCGTGCACCTGGTGCTGGCGCGCACGCCGGAGGCGCCCGAGGGGGTGAAGGGCATCTCGCTGTTCCTGGTGCCCAAGTTCCTGCCGAAGCCCGACGGCACGCCGGGCGAGCGCAACGCCGCCCGCTGCGCCTCGATCGAGCACAAGCTCGGCATCCACGCCAGCCCGACCGCGGTGATGGTGTTCGACAACGCCGTGGGCTACCTGGTGGGCGAGGAGAACAAGGGCCTGTCCTACATGTTCGTGATGATGAACGCCGCGCGCTTCAGCGTCGGGCTGGAGGGCGTGGCGATCGCCGAGCGCGCCTTCCAGCGCGCGCTCGCCTACGCGCGCGAGCGCCTGCAGGGCAAGGACCTGGTGGAGGGCGCAAGCACGGTGCCGATCATCCGCCACCCCGACGTGCGCCGCATGCTGATGCTGATGAAGTCGCAGACCGAGGCGATGCGCGCGCTCGCCTACGTGGTCGCGGCCGCCATGGATTTCGCTCAAAAGGTCGAAGACAAGAATCAACGGCAGAAACATCAGGCATTTGTCGACCTGATGATCCCGGTGGTGAAGGGCTGGTCGAGCGAGACCGGCATCGAGATCGCCTCGCTCGGCGTGCAGGTGCACGGCGGCATGGGCTTCATCGAGGAGACCGGCGCCGCTCAGCACCTGCGCGACGCGCGCATCACCACTATCTACGAGGGCACGACCGGCATCCAGGCCGGCGACCTGGTCGGCCGCAAGATCGCGCGCGACAGCGGAGCGACCGCCAAAGCGCTTGTGACGGAGTTGAAGCGATTCGATGCCGAGCTCGCCAGGTCGAAAAACCCCGATATCCAGGCGATGCGCCCCGTCCTGGCCGCCGGAACCGCGGCGGTGGCCGACTGCGTCGACTACATCGTCGCCAACGCGGGCAAGGACGTGCGGGGCGTGTTCGCCGGCGCCGTTCCTTTCCTCAAGCTGATGGGCATCGTCGCCGGGGGCTGGCAGATGGCGCGGGCCGCGCTCGCGGCGGAGAAGCTGTTATCCGGGGATTCGAACTTCTATCAGGCGAAGATCAAGACCGCGCGATTCTTCGCCGAGCACGTGCTGGTGCAGGCGCCGGGGCTGCGCGACACCGTGGTGAAGGGCGGCGCGGGCGTGATGGCGCTCTCCGACGAGCAGTTCCTGGCGAGCTAGGAAATCGGGGTCTGACCCCGATCTCAGGGGTTGGCGGCGAAGAAGCGGCGCAGGCGGCCGAGCAGGTTCGGGGTGCGCGCGCCGCGCGAGCCGTCGCCGGCGACGGCGTAGCTCTGGCGCGCGTGCTCGAGGTCGGTGCGGCGCGTGCCCATCACGCGCTTGACCTCGTCGGCGATCTCGGGCCGCGAGGCGAGCAGCTCCTGGAAGGAGGCGCGCTCGAGGCGGTAGCACTCGACGTCGGTCTTGGCGATCACCGTGGCGCTGCGCGCATCGCCGGTGAGCAGCGCCATCTCGCCGAAGAACTCGCCGGCGTGGATGGTCCCGATCACGCGCGGCATGCCGCCGTTGGGAGGCTCGTAGAGCACCTCCGCCTCGCCGAAGGCGACCAGGTACAGCCAGTGCGCGGCGTTGCCCTGCTTGGTGATCACGTCGCCGCGCGCGAAGGGCGCGTACTGCAGCCCTTCGGCGATGTCGGCCTTCTCGCTGTCGGAGAGCCCGGCGAACAGCCCCACGCTGGAGAGCATCTGCGTGCGGCGCGTGAGCTCGCGGCGCCGCACCGTCGCGGCGTGCGCCTCGTCGCGCTGGATGGCGTGCACGGTGCGCTGCGGCTCGGCGACGCGGATGCCGGCGCGCTGCAGGGTGGCGAAGAGGTGCACGCGCACCATCGAGTCGGTGGAGTCGTCCTCGAGCAGATCGGTGAGCCAGTAGCGCAGCTGGTAGCGCAGGTTCCCCTCGTCGAAGCCGTGCAGCACCACGCTCGGCGCCGGGCTGCGCGCGACGTTCGGGATGGCGAGCTCGCGCATCTCGTCCTCCAGCGTGGCGATGACGCGCGCCGGGGGCACGCCGGGGTCGACCATGAAGCCGAGGATGCGCCGCCACTGGCGCGGCGCGCCCTCGCGCCGGCCGAGGATCGCGACGCGCGACTTCATCAGCATGCCGTTCGGGATGACCACCGTCTCCCAGTTGCGCGTCTCGAGCAGGGTCGAGCGCCAGCGGATGTCGCGCACGCGCCCGGAGAGCTCGTCGACCTTGATCCAGTCGCCGACCTGCACCGAGTTGTCGAGCTGGATCGCGAGGCCCGCGAGCACGTTGCCCAGGGTGTCCTGCATCGCGAACGCGATCACCGCGGTGAGGATGGCCGAGGTGGTGACCAGGCTCGCCAGGTCGACGCCCGCGGCTCGCAGCTGCACGAAGCCGTAGCCCAGGTACACCACCATGATCGCCAGGTCCTCGATGATGCGCGGCGGCTGCTTGCCCGCCAGCGGCAGCAGCAGGCGGAACACGGCGAAGCCGAGGATGCGGATCAGCGCCACCGCGGTGACGATGCGGAACACGATCTGCGTGCCGTGCGCCGCGCCCGGGAAGTCCAGGCCGGCGAGCGCCGCCGCGGCGGCCTGGCCGGCGATGCCCATCAGGAACAGCCACAGCGTGTTGAGGAACACGGTGCGCTCGTGCGGCCGGGCGCGCAGCAGCGCCACCGTGAGCGCGAGCGCCAGCACGGTGAGCGCCGGCGCCTCGGCGCTCCAGAACGACATCGCGGCGGAGTTCAAAGCCTGATTTTTCCCGCCAGCACGTCGCGCCACATCACCCAGTCGCCCATGAAGCTGTAGAGCGGGTGGGTGAAGGTGGCCGGGCGGTTCTTCTCGAAGAAGAAGTGCCCGACCCAGGCGAAGGCGTAGCCGGCCACGAGCCCGGCGAGCAGCCACCAGAAGTTGAGGGTGGAAAACGCATGCAGCGCCGCGGCGAGGCCGAGGCTGGTGCCGACGAAATGCAGGCGGCGGCAGATGCGGTCCGAGTGCTGCGATAGATAAAACGGATAGAACTGGCTAAAGCTGCCGAACGCGATTCTTGCTTCTCCCATGAAGAGCATTTTATCCGACAACCTGTAGCCGGGCGACGACAAAACTAGCGGGCAGAACGCGTGTCCATTGAAAGCATGGCGACGATCCTCGTAGCCGACGACAACCGCGCCAACCGCGAGGCGCTGGCGGCGCTGCTGGAGACCGCCGGGCACCGCGTGCTGTCCGCCGCCGACGGCAGCGAAGCCCTCGAGCGCGCGCGCGAGCACCGGCCGGAGCTGGTGATCTCGGACGTGCTGATGCCGGAGATGGACGGCTACGAGCTGGCGCGGCGCCTGCAGCTCGACCCGGCGACCGCCGCCACCGCGGTGCTCTTCTACACGGCCTATTTCGGCACGCGGGAGGCGAAGGATCTGGCGCTGGCGCACGGCGTCGCCCGGGTGCTGGTCAAGCCCTCGGACAACGACGCGATCCTCGCCGCCGTGGAGGAGGTGCTGTCCTCGCGCGCGGGGCCGCGCGTGGTCTCGAGCGGCCTCGACCGCGAGCACCTGCGCGTGATGGTCGACCAGCTCCTGGACAAGACCGGCGCGCTCGAGGCGCAGCAGCGGCGCGTGCAGCGCCTGAACCGCACGCTGGCGATGCTGAGCGCGGTGAACGCGCTGATCGTGCGCGGCTCCGAGCAGCAGGCGCTGCTCGAAGAGGCCTGCCGCATCGCGGTCGAAAAGGGCGGGTTCCGCCTCGCGGCGGTCGGCCTGCTCGAGCCCGTCTCGGGGGCGATGGCTCCCGCCGCCGCGGCCGGCGAGGGAAGCGCCGAGCGCGACCTCGCGCGCCTCAAGCCCGGCGCGCGGGCGGTGATCTGGAACGACGCCGAAAGCGGCTCGTTCGTCGCCCTGCCGCTCATCGTCGGCGGCGCGACGGCCGGCGTGCTGCTGCTCTACGCGCGCGTGCGCGACTTCTTCGACGAGGAGGAAATGCGGCTGCTGCAGGAGCTGGCGGGCGACGTCTCCTTCGCGCTGCACCACCTCGAGCAGAAGGCGAGGATGGACTACCTCGCCTACCACGACTCGCTCACCGACCTGCCCAACCGCAGCCTGTTCATCGACCGCATCGGCCAGGCGCTCAGCGCCGCGCGGCGCGAGAAGCGCTTCGCCGCCGCGGTGTTTCTCGACGTCGAGCGCTTTCGCATGGTGAACGAGACCTTCGGGCGCAAGGCGGGCGACGAGCTGCTGCGCCAGGTGGGCGCGCGGCTGCGCGAGGCGGCGCGCGAGGAGGACACGGTGGCGCGCATCGGCGCCGACCACTTCGCGATCGCGGTCGCCGGGTTCGACCATCCCGGCGAGACCACGCACTGGCTGATCGAGCGGCTGGGCGCGGCGTTCGCGCGGCCGTTCCTGGTCGACGGCGTCGAGCTGGTGGTGATGCTCAAAGCCGGGATCGCGGTGTTCCCGACCGACGGCGAGTCGACCGAGGCGCTGTGCGCGCACGCCGAGAGCGCCCTCAAGCACGCCAAGGACGGAGCACAGCGCTACCTTTTCTACGCGCCCGAGATGAACGCCCGGGTCGCCGAGGCGCTGGCGATGGAGAACCGGCTGCGCCGCGCGATCGACGACGGGCTGCTGTCGCTGCACTACCAGCCCAAGATCGACGTGCAGAGCGGCGCGCTCGCCGGGCTCGAGGCCCTGATCCGCTGGAACGATCCGGAGCTCGGCGCGGTGCCGCCGGCGAAGTTCGTCTCGCTGATGGAGGAGACGGGCATGATCCTCGCCGCGGGCAACTGGGCGCTGCGCCGGGCGGCGGCGGACATGCGGCGCTGGCAGGCGGCCGGCCTGGAGGTGCCGCGCATCTCGGTCAACATCTCGGCGATCCAGCTGCGGCAGAAGGACTTCGTCGACTCGGTGCTGCAGGCGATCGCCGGCCTCGGCCGCCGGCCGCTGCTCGACCTGGAGATCACCGAAAGCGTGCTGGTCGACGACATCGAGGAGAGCACGCGCAAGCTCCAGACCCTGCGCCGCGCCGGGATCGAGGTCTCGGTCGACGACTTCGGCACCGGCTACTGCTCGCTCGGCTACCTCGCACGGCTGCCGGTCGACACGCTCAAGATCGACCGCAGCTTCGTGGTGCGCATGGGGGAGGCCGGCACGCCGCGCAACATCGTGGCGATGATCGTCTCGCTTGCGCACACGCTGGGGCTCAAGGTGATCGCCGAGGGGGTCGAGCACGACGCGCAGGTGCGCCTGCTGCGCTCGCTCGGCTGCGACCAGATCCAGGGCTTCTACGTCAGCCAGCCGGTCCCGGCCGACAAGGTCGAGTCGCTGCTCGGGCCCGGCGCGCAGGATTCGCTGCAGCGGCGCATGGCCGCCGCCTGATTTCCCTACATGTTGGGATAGTTGGGGCCGCCGCCGCCTTCAGGCGCGACCCAGACGATGTTCTGGCGCGGATCCTTGATGTCGCAGGTCTTGCAGTGCACGCAGTTCTGCGCGTTGATCTGCAGGCGCGGCGCGGTCTCGAGCTCGACGAACTCGTAGACCGCGGCCGGGCAGTAGCGGCTCTCCGGGCCGGCGTAGCGCTCCAGGTTCACCTGCACCGGGATCGTGTCGTTCTTGAGCTTGAGGTGGCCGGGCTGATCCTCGTTGTGGTTGGTGTTCGAGATGAACACCGAGGAGAGCCGGTCGAAGCTCAGGATGCCGTCGGGCTTGGGGTAGGAGATGGGAGAGAACTCGCTCGCCGGGCGCAGCTGGTCGTGATCCGGGCCCTTGTGGTGCAGGGTCCAGGGTGCCCTGCCGCGCAACAGCGTCTGATCGATGCCCACCATCAGCGCCCCCGTGTAGAGGCCCTTGGACATCCACGGCTTGAAGTTGCGCGCGCGGTAGAGCTCGTCGTAGAGCCAGCTCGCGCGCCAGGCCTGGGGGTAGGCCGCGAGCTCGTCGCCGCCGCGCCCGGCCTGGAGGGCGTCGGCCGCCGCGTCGGCGGCCAGCATCCCGGACTTGATGGCGCAGTGCGAGCCCTTGATGCGCGAGGCGTTCAGGAACCCGGCGTCGTCGCCGATCAGCGCCCCGCCGGGGAACACGAGCTTGGGCAGCGACTGCAGGCCGCCAGCGGCGATGGCGCGCGCGCCGTAGCAGAGTCTTTTCCCTCCCTCGAGGACGGTTCTGATGCGAGGGTGCGTCTTGAACCTCTGGAATTCCTCGTAGGGGGAGAGGTAGGGGTTCGCGTAGCCCAGCCCGACGACGAAACCCACCGCCACCTGCCGGTTCTCCATGTGGTACAGGAAAGAGCCGCCGTAAGTGGCGCGATCGAGCGGCCAGCCCGCGGTATGCACCACCAGCCCGGGCCGGTGCTGCTCGGGCTTCACCTCCCAGAGCTCCTTCAGGCCGATGCCGTAGACCTGCGGGTCGGCGCCCTGGCGCAGGCCGTAGTGGGTCTCGAGCTGCTTGCCGAGATGGCCGCGGCAGCCTTCGGCGAAGAAGCTGTACCTGCCGTGCAGCTCCATCCCGGGCTGGAAGCCCGCGGTCTTCTCGCCGTTCTTGCCGATGCCCATGTCGCCGGTCGCGACGCCCTTGACGACGTTGTTGTCGAACAGGATCTCCGCGGCGGCGAAGCCGGGGAAGATCTCGACGCCGGCGGCTTCCGCCTGCCGCGCGAGCCAGCGCGTCAGGTTGCCGAGGCTGATGACATAGTTGCCGTGGTTCCTGAAGCAGGCGGGCAGAAGGAGGCTCGGGGTCCTGAAAGCGCCTTTTTCGCCGAGAAAGAGAAAGCAGTCCTCGCTCACCGGCGTGTGCAGCGGGGCGCCCTTTTCCTTCCAGTCGGGCAGGAGCTCGTCGAGCGCGCGCGGGTCGAACACCGCGCCGGAGAGGATGTGCGCGCCGACCTCGGAGCCCTTCTCGAGCACGCACACCGAGAGCGCGGCGGAGCGCTGCTTGAGGCGGATCGCCGCGGCCAGCCCCGCGGGACCGGCGCCGACGATCACCACGTCGTACTGCATCGATTCGCGCGGCATCGTGCGCAATTATAATCGCCGGCCTATGAGCGACCAGAGGAAGCTCGCCCACGTCGAGCCCATCGCGATCCGCTGGGCCGACATGGACGCGATGGGCCACGTCAACAACGTCGTGTACTTCCGCTACATGGAGCAGGCGCGCATCAGCTGGTTCGAGCGGCTGGTTCCCGCGCGCGAGGCCTGGAAGTCGAGCGCCATCGTGATCGTCAACGCCTCGTGCAACTTCCGGCGCGCCATCACCTATCCCGGCACCGTCGAGGTCAGGGTCTACGTCGGGCGCCCGGGCGGATCGAGCGTCGCCACCTACTACGAGCTTTGCGTCGGGTCGGAAATCTACGCCGACGGGGCGGCGGTGGTGGTGTTCATCGACATGCAGACCCAGAAGCCGGTGCGCATTCCCGAGCAGATCCGCTCATTGCTGCAGTCATCGGCGCCATGAAGCCGCTGTGGACGCCCTCGCCCGAGCGCGCGGCGCAGACCGGCATGGCGCGCTTCATGGCGCGCGCCGGAAAGAAGACCTACGCCGAGCTGCATGCCTGGTCGGTGGCCGAGCGCGAGGCGTTCTGGAACCTGGTCTGGGACTTCTGCGAAGTCAGGGGAGAGAAGGGCGGCCGGACCCTGGCCGACGGCGAGCGCATGCCGGGGGCGAAGTGGTTTCCCGAGGGGAAGCTCAACTTCGCCGAGAACCTGCTGCGCCGGCGCGACGACGGCGACGCCATCGTGTTCTGGTCCGAGGAGCGCATCAGGCGAAGGCTTTCCCACCAGCAGCTGCATCAGCTGGTGTCGCGGCTGGCGCAGGCGCTCGCCGACGCCGGCGTGGGGCCGGGCGACCGCGTCGCCGGCTACCTGCCCAACCTGCCGGAGTCCACCGCGGCGATGCTCGCGAGCGCGAGCCTGGGCGCGATCTGGTCGAGCTGCTCGCCCGACTTCGGCGTGCAGGGCGTGATCGACCGCTTCGGCCAGATCGGGCCCAAGCTGCTGCTGTGCGCCGACGGCTACCTGTACGGCGGCAAGGAGTTCGACTCGCAGGAGAAGGCGGCCGAGGTGCTCGAGTCGCTGCCGAGCGTCGAGGAATGCGTGGTGATCGACAACCTGGGCGCGCCGGCGAAGGCCGGCACCTCGCTGTACGATTTCCTCGAGCCCTTCGACCCGGGCGAGATCGCCTGGCCGCGCTTCGGCTTCAACCATCCGCTCTACATCCTGTACTCCTCGGGCACCACCGGGGTGCCGAAATGCATCGTGCACGGCGCCGGTGGCACGCTGCTGCAGCACCTGAAGGAGCACCGCCTGCACAGCGACGTGAGGGCGGGCGACCGGCTGTTCTACTTCACCACGCTCGGCTGGATGATGTGGAACTGGCTCGCCTCGGGCCTCGCCTCGGAGGCGACGCTGCTGCTCTACGACGGCTCGCCCTTCGCCGGCGGCGGCCGGCTGCTGTTCGACTTCGCCGACGCCGAGCGCATGACGCACTTCGGCACCTCGGCCAAGTTCATCGACGCGCTGGCCAAGGCGGGCCTCAGGCCCGGGCAGAGCCACCGCCTCGAGAGCCTGCGCGCGGTGCTCTCGACCGGCTCGCCGCTCGTGCCCGAGGGTTTCGATTACGTCTACAAAGAGCTCAAGAGCGACCTCTGCCTATCCTCCATCTCCGGCGGCACCGACATCGTGTCGTGCTTCGTGCTGGGCAATCCGGCGGGCCCGGTGTGGCGCGGCGAGATCCAGGCGAAGGGGCTGGGAATGGACGTCCAGGTCTTCAACGAGGAAGGCGTCTCAATGGAAGGACAGAAAGGCGAGCTGGTGTGCACCAAGGCCTTTCCCTCGATGCCGATCGGCTTCTGGAACGACCCCGACGGCGCCAGGTATCGCGCCGCCTACTTCGAGAAGTACCCGAACGTCTGGCGCCACGGCGACTGGTGCGAGATCACGCCGCACGGCGGCATCGTCATCTACGGCCGCTCCGACGCGGTGCTCAACCCGGGGGGCGTGCGCATCGGCACGGCCGAGATCTACCGCCAGGTCGAGAGCCTGGAGGAGGTGCTCGAGGCGCTGGTGATCGGCCAGGACTGGGAAGGCGACGTCCGGGTCGTCCTGTTCGTGAAGCTGAAGGAAGGCCTTTCTCTTTCGGAAGATCTGATCTCCCGCCTGAAAAGGCGGATCCGCGAGAACACCACGCCGCGCCACGTGCCGGCAAAGATCCTGCAGGTGTCCGACATCCCGCGCACCAAGAGCGGCAAGATCGTCGAGCTCGCGGTGCGCGACGTGGTGCACGGCCGGGCGGTGAAGAACCTGGAGGCGCTCGCGAACCCGGAGGCGCTCGAGCAGTTCAAGGACAGAAAGGAGCTCGCGGATTTGTAGGCCCGAGTGAGTTCCTGTAGACTTCTCCATCCCACCATGCGATAGGGTGATGGCCAAGTATGTCTTCGTAACCGGTGGTGTAGTTTCCTCATTGGGGAAAGGCATCGCCGCCGCCTCCCTCGCCGCGATCCTCGAGTCGCGCAGCATCCGCGTCACCAACATCAAGCTGGACCCTTACATCAACGTCGATCCGGGCACCATGAGCCCGTTTCAGCACGGCGAGGTGTTCGTCACCGAGGACGGGGCGGAGACCGACCTGGATCTCGGGCACTACGAGCGCTTCCAGAGCTCGAAGATGCGCCGCGCGAACAATTTCACCACCGGCCAGATCTACGAGTCGGTGATCAAGAAGGAGCGCCACGGCGACTACCTCGGCGGCACGGTGCAGGTGATCCCGCACATCACCGACGAGATCCAGGCGTTCATCAAGCGCGGCGCCGGCGACGCCGACGTGGCGATCGTGGAAATCGGCGGCACGGTCGGCGACATCGAGTCGCTGCCTTTCCTCGAGGCGATCCGGCAGATGGGCCTGGAGATGGGCCGCGACAACGTGTGCTACATCCACCTCACGCTCGTGCCCTACATCGCCTCGGCCGGCGAGATCAAGACCAAGCCGACGCAGCACTCGGTGAAGGAGCTGCGCGAGATCGGCATCCAGCCCGACGCGCTGCTGTGCCGCACCATCCGGCCGCTGCCGGAAGACGAAAGACGGAAAATCGCGCTCTTCTGCAACGTCCAGAAAGAGGCGGTGATCTCGGCCTGGGACGTCGACTCGATCTACAAGATCCCGATGATGCTGCACGAGCAGATGCTCGACGAGATCGTCTGCCACAAGCTGAAGATCCTGGCGCGCGCCGCCGACCTCTCGTCCTGGCGCAGCCTGGTGCACGCGCTCGAGAACCCCAAGCACGAGGTCGACATCGCCTTCGTCGGCAAGTACGTCGACCTGCAGGACTCCTACAAGTCCCTGAACGAGGCCCTGCGCCACGCGGGGATTCATACGGGGTCCAAAATGAATATTCATTACCTCGACTCCGAGGAGATCGAGAAGACCGGCACGGCGCCGCTGGAGAAGATGGACGCGATCCTCGTGCCCGGCGGCTTCGGCAAGCGCGGCACCGAAGGCAAGATGCGCGCCATCCGCTACGCGCGCGAGAACGCCGTTCCCTACCTCGGCATCTGCCTCGGCATGCAGCTCGCGACCATCGAGTTCGCGCGCAACGTCTGCGGCCTCGCCGGCGCCAACAGCACCGAGTTCGACCGCGACACGCCGCACCCGGTGGTGGCGCTGATCACCGAGTGGCTGGACCGCACCGGGCGCATCGAGCAGCGCTCGGAGAGTTCCGAGCTCGGCGGCACGATGCGCCTGGGAGCGCAGAAGTGCCCCGTGGAGAAGGATTCGCTGGCTTTTTCGATTTATGGCTCGGAAGTCAACGAAAGGCACCGGCACCGCTACGAGGTGAACAACGTTTACCTGCCGCAGCTCGAGGCGAAGGGCTACAAGGTCTCGGCGCGCACCCCGGCCGAGAAGCTGCCCGAGATCATGGAGCTGCCCGGCCACCCGTTCTTCGTCGGCGTGCAGTTCCACCCCGAGTTCACCTCCACGCCGCGCGACGGCCACCCGCTGTTCAAGGCGTTCGTCGCGGCGGCGCTCAAGCACCGGGCGGGCTCGAAGCTGCGGGCCGTCGCGGCGTGAAGCTCTGCGGGTTCGAGGCCGGCCTGGACAAGCCGCTGTTCCTCATCGCCGGCCCCTGCGTGGTCGAGTCGCGCGAGCTGCAGCTCGAGACCGCCGGCCGCCTGAAGGAAATCACCGCAGAGCTGGACATTCCCTTCATCTTCAAGTCGTCCTACGACAAGGCGAACCGCAGCTCGGGGAAATCGTTCCGCGGCCTCGGGATGGACAAGGGATTGGAAATACTTTCGTACGTCAAAAAAGAGATCGGTGTTCCGGTGCTTACCGACGTCCATGACGAGGACGAAGTGAAGCCCGCCGCCGCCGTGGTCGACGTGCTGCAGACCCCGGCGTTCCTCTGCCGGCAGACCGACTTCATCCACGCCGCCGCCTCGGCGGGCAGGCCGGTCAACATCAAGAAAGGCCAGTTCCTCTCGCCGCAGGAGATGAAGAACGTCGTCGAGAAGGCACGCGAGGCTTCCAAGGCAGACAACATCCTGGTCTGCGAACGGGGCTTCTCCTTCGGCTACAACAACCTCGTCTCGGACATGCGCTCGCTCGCGATCATGCGCGAGACCGGCTGCCCGGTGGTGTTCGACGCGACGCACTCGGTGCAGCTTCCGGGCGGGCAGGGCACGGCCTCGGGCGGGCAGCGCGAATTCATCCCGGTGCTCGCGCGCGCCGCGGTCGCGAGCGGCATCGCGGGGCTGTTCATGGAGACGCATCCCGACCCGGCGAAGGCGCTCTCCGACGGGCCCAACGCCTGGCCGCTCGCCATGATGCGCGAGCTGCTCGAGACGCTGGTCGGCATCGACCGCATGGTGAAAAAGAACGGTTTCGCGGAACAGAAGGTGGGAAAAACATGAGCTCCATCGTAGACGTCGTCGCGCGCGAGATCCTCGATTCGCGCGGCAACCCGACGGTCGAGGCCGACGTGCTGCTCGAATCCGGCGTCATGGGCCGGGCCGCGGTGCCCTCGGGCGCCTCGACCGGCAGCCGCGAGGCGATCGAGCTGCGCGACGGCGACCGCAGCCGCTACGGCGCCAAGGGCGTGCTGAAGGCGGTCGAGTTCGTGAACACCGAGATCTCGGAGGCGATCGTCGGCCTCGACGCCACCGAGCAGGCGTTCATCGACAAGACCCTCATCGACCTCGACGGCACCGAGAACAAGTCGCGCCTGGGCGCCAACGCGCTGCTCGCGGTATCGATGGCGGTGGCGAAGGCCGCGGCCGAGGAGTCCGGGCTGCCGCTGTACCGCTACTTCGGCGGCTCGGGCGCGATGCGCATGCCGGTGCCGATGATGAACGTGGTGAACGGCGGCGTGCATGCCAACAACAACCTCGATTTCCAGGAGCTGATGATCGTCCCGGTCGGCCAGCAGAGCTTCCGCGAAGCGCTGCGCTGCGGCGCAGAGGTATTTCAATCGTTGAAACAACTGGTAAGTGCAAAAGGCATGTCTACCTCGGTCGGCGACGAGGGCGGCTTCGCGCCCGACCTGCCGAGCCATGCCGCGGCGATCGAGCTGGTGCTCGAGGCGATCGGCAAGGCCGGCTACAGCGCCGGCCAGGACGTGGCGCTCGCGCTCGACTGCGCCGCTTCGGAGTTCTACCGCGACGGGGTCTACACCCTGGAGGACAGGAAGCTCAGCCCGGCGCAGCTGATCGATTACCTCGCCGAGCTCGCCGGGCGCTACCCGATCGTGTCGATCGAGGACGGCATGGCCGAGGGCGACTGGGAAGGGTGGAAGGCGCTCACCGCGCGCCTGGGGAAGAAGCTGCAGCTCGTGGGCGACGACCTGTTCGTCACCAACGCCGCCATCCTGCGCGAAGGCGTGCGCAAGGGCGCGGCCAACGCCATCCTGATCAAGGTGAACCAGATCGGCACGCTCACCGAGACCTTCGCCGCGATCGAGCTCGCCAAGCGCTCGGGCTACGGCACGGTGATCTCGCACCGCTCGGGGGAGACCGAGGACACCACCATCGCCGACATCGCCGTGGGGACGAACGCGCTGCAGATCAAGACCGGGTCGCTGTCGCGCTCCGAGCGCGTGGCGAAGTACAACCAGCTGCTGCGCATCGAGGAAGACCTCGGCGACTCGGTGAGCTATCCCGGGCGCGAGCTGTACGCGCGGGCCGGATGAAGATCCTCGGCGCCGTCCTGATCGCGCTCATCGTCCTGATCCAGTATCCGCTCTGGCTCGGCAAGGGCGGCTGGCTGCGCGCCTGGCAAATAGAGAACGACTTGCAGAATCAGAAAGTCAACAACTGGAAGCTCGAGGCGCGCAACGCCGCGCTCGCCGCCGAGGTGCGCGACCTCAAGCAGGGCACCGAGGCGATCGAGGAGCGGGCGCGCTACGAGCTCGGACTGACACGCCCGGACGAGATCTTCTTCCAGTTCCAGGACCCGCCCCAGCCGGCGAGAGCGCTATCTGCCGAGCTGCCTGAACAGGGTATACAGGGTCAGTAGGCGAGTTCCCAGGCTCAGAAGCTTGCGCGGGCCGAGGAGCGCAACGGCGCCCGCGGCGACCGCAGTCACGATGGGGTAGTGGCGAACGTAGGCGACGACACGGTCGAGCGCCGCGGCCTTGCGCACGAGCGGCTCCGCGGCGCGCACGAGCGCGGCGCGCTGCGCAGCCGAGCGCTCGACGAGCTCCCGGCGGCGCTGTTCCAGCCGCTGTGCGCGCTGGCTCACGGCTTGAGGGTGTCCAGGTCGCGCTGCAGCTCCGAGATCGTGGCGTCGAAGGCGCGCGGCTTCACGTCGACGAGGCGGCGCAGCCACCAGGCCACGATTGCCGCCGCGACGAAGAAGAACAGCGCCACTCCGACGGTCGTGGCGAGGCGGTTCGCCTCCGCCGCGTGCAGGACGAGCGCGGCCGCGGCGAACGCGAGGCCGAGCGCGGCCAGCATCAGCGCCGCGAGGCCGCCGAGGATGGTGGTCGCAAGGCGCGCCAGTTCCTCGCGCAGCTCGGTGCCGAAAAGCTCGAAGCGGGTGCGCCCGAGGTCCAGCAGCCCGGTAAGCATGTTCTGCGCCGATTCCAGCAGGCCGGCGCTCATTTGCGGCTCAGCAGCATGCCGACGATGAGGCCGATGCCCGCGGCGACACCCACCGCTGCCCACGGATGCTCGCGCACCCGCGCTTCGAGCTCCTGGAGCTTCGGCTTGGCCTGGTCGGCGGTGGCGCGCAGCAGCTCCTCGGCATCGGCGATCGCTCTGCGCAGGTCATCCATCATCTTCCCGGCGGTTTCCATGCAGCCTCCTTGAGAGGAATTCAATCTGTCATATCGGGCTCGAAGAACAGCCACTGAATTTCCGGAAACTCGGCGCGCAGCGCCGCCTCGGTGCGGTTGATCGCGCCCACCAGCTCGTGCGCGCTCGCGCCCTTCATGCGCGCCTTGACCGACACCATCAGCGAGCCGCCGAGCTGCAGCGTAAGGATCTTGAATACCCGCTCCACTGCCTCGTGGCCCTGCAGGAAATCCCCCAGCCGCCGCTCGACTTGCGGATCGGCGCTCTGGCCGATCAGCAGCCCCTTGATCTCGACCGCGATGCCGATGGCGACCACGATCAGCACCGCGCCGATGGCGATCGAGCCCAGCGCGTCCCAGACCGGGTTGCCGGAAAAGATCGTGATCAGGACGGCCACCAGGGCGAGCGCCAGCCCGAGCAGCGCCGCCAGGTCCTCGCCCAGCACCACCACCAGCTCGCTCTGCCGGCTCTCGCGGAACCAGCGCCAGAGGCTGCGGCCGCCGCGCACCTTGTCCACCTCGTGCAGGCAGGCGCGCAGCGAAACCGCTTCGGCGGCTAGCGCGAACACCAGGATGGCGACTGCCACCCAGGGATAGCTGAGCGGCTCGGGCTGCGCGAGCTTGTGCCAGCCCTCGTAGACCGAGAACAGGCCGCCGAGGGAGAACAGCACCAGCGCGACGATGAACGACCAGAAGAACACCGCCTTGCCGTAGCCGAGCGGATAGTCCGGCGTGGGCGGCCGACGGGCGCGCTTCAGCCCGAGCAGCAGCAGGCCCTGGTTGCCGGAATCGGCATAGGAGTGGATCGCCTCGGCGAGCATGGCGCTTGAGCCGGTGGCGACCGCCGCCGCGGTCTTCGCCGCCGCGATCGCCAGGTTGGCGCCGAGGGCGTAGAAGATGGTGCGTACGGAGTCCGCTTTCACGGGCTTATACTATTTCAATGAGGCTTGCTGCGGAGCAGCTCGCGCCGATCCGGTGCCTGCCGGATGCCGCGTAAATGGGGACGTACCCCATTTTTCTCATCTAACGGCAAATCAGGGACAGACCACGATTTTCCGCATATCCGAAAAACGTGGTCTGTCCCTGTTTTCGGGGTTGCAATGAATCTTTACGCCAAGCTTCAGCAAAGAAAAGAAAACCCGCTTCGCATCGGGCTGATCGGCGCGGGCAAATTCGCGGCGATGTACCTCGCGCAGGTGCCCAAGACGCCCGGCATCCGCCTCGTCGCCATTGCCGATCTTTCCCCGGACAACGCGCGGGAGAGCCTCAAGCGGGTCGGATGGGATCCGGCGCAATATCCCCATATATCCGACAACTGGGAAGCGCTGGTCGCCGACCCGCAGATCGACATCGTCATCGAGGCGACCGGGAATCCCCCGGCCGCGGTCGAGCACGCGCTCGGCGCGTTCGAGAACGGCAAGCACGTGGTGATGGTGACGGTCGAGGCGGACGCCTTCTGCGGCCCGCTGCTCGCGCGCAAGGCCGCCGAAGCGGGCGTGGTGTACAGCCTCGCCTACGGCGACCAGCCGGCGCTGATCTGCGATCTCGTCGACTGGGCGCGCGCAGCCGGGTTTTCCGTGGTCGCGGCAGGCCGCGGACACAAGTGGCTGCCGCATTTCGCGCAATCGACGCCCGAGACGGTGTGGGGCCACTACGGCCTCACGCCCGAGCAGGCGCGCGCGGGCGGGCTGAACCCGAAGATGTTCAACTCCTTCCTCGACGGCTCGAAGCCGGCGATCGAGACCACCGCGGTGTGCAACGCGACCGGGCTCACGCCGGCGCCGCAGGGCCTGCTCTACCCGCCGGGATCGATCGACGAGATCCCCTCGCTCATGCGCCCGCGCGAGGAGGGCGGGGTGCTGCACCACAAGGGGCAGGTGGAAGTCATTTCCTCATTAAGAGGAAATGGAGAACCCATCGCCTACGACATCCGCTTCGGCGTCTGGGTGGTGTTCGAGGGCGACAGCGAGTACATCCGCCGCTGCTTCTTCGAGTACGGCGTCAAGACCGACGACAGCGGGCGCTACGCCTGCCTGTACAAGCGCTGGCACCTGATCGGGCTCGAGGTCGGCATCTCGGTGGCGTCGGTGGGCCTGCGCGGCGAGCCCACCGGCTGCGCCACAGGATGGCGCGCGGATGCCGTTGCTGTTTCAAAGAGAGACTTGAAACAGGGAGAGATTCTCGACGGCGAGGGCGGCTATACGGTGCTCGGGCGGCTCATGCCCGCCGCCGACTCGCTCGCCGCCGGCTGCCTGCCGCTCGGGCTCGCGCACGGCTGGAAGCTCGCGCGCCCGGTCGCCGCCGGCCAGCCGGTGCGCTGGAGCGACGTCGCGTTCGACGCGAACTCGACCGCGGTGAAGCTGCGCCGCGAGATGGAGTCTTCAATCGCTCCAGGAAGCGGAATATCTCGGTGTGATCCGCCGCGGCGGGAAGCTGCTTCTGCGCCGCACGCCATAGCCTCAGCGTCTCGTTGAGGTAGGGCGCGCGCACGCCCAGGTCGCGCGCCATGCGCGCGGCGATGCCGAGGTCCTTCGCCATCAGCGCCAGCTTGAAGCCCGAGGCGAACGCGCCGGTCAGCACCTGCTGCGGGATCTTGCGCTCGGTGGTGCTGTTGCGGCCGGTCGAGGCGTTGATCGCCTCGAGCATCGGCCCGGGCTCCAGGCCGAAGGCGCGCGCCACCAGCAGCGCCTCGAAGCCGGCGAGGGTGCCCGCGGCGCCGAGGTAGTTGTTGAGCGCCTTCACCGCGTGCCCGGCGCCGAGCGGCCCGACGTGGAAGATCCGGTTTCCCATTTTTTCCAGTATCGGACGGATTCTGATTATTGTTTCTGCGTCGCCGCCGGCCATGATCGCGAGCGTGCCGTCGCGCGCTTTCGCCATCGCGCCTGATACGGGTGCATCTACAAGAGAAACACCTTTTGCACCTAGTGCAGCTGCAAGAGCGCGCGTGGCGAGCGGGTCGGAGGAGCTCATGTCGATCACCACGGCGCCCGGCTCGAGCGCGGGCAGCGCCTCGAGCACCGCCTCGCGCACCGCCTCGCCGTCGGGCAGCATGGTGATCAGCACGTCGGCGCCGCTCGCCGCCTCGCGCGCCGAGGCGCAGCTGCCGGTGCCGCTCAGGTCGAACGAGCGCACGCCGAAGCCCTCGCGGGCGAGGTTCGCCGCCATCGGCTGCCCCATGCGACCCAGGCCGATGAAGGCGACGGTCTTCACTCCTTGAAGACCTCCTTCGCGGCGCGGAACGCGACCACCGCCGCCGGCACGCCGCAGTAGATCGCGACCTGCAGGAACACTTCCTTGATCTCGTCCTTGGTGAGGCCGTTGTTGAGCGCGCCGCGGATGTGCAGCTTCAGCTCGTGCTCGCGGTTGAGCGCGCACAGCATGCCGAGGTTGAGCACCGAGCGGTACTTGCGCGCGAGGCCGGGACGGTTCCAGATGTCGTTCCAGCAGTAGGTGTTGAGCAGATCGGTGAACTCGCGGTTGAAGTCGTCCACCGTGGCCATCGACTTGTCCACCCAGGGCGCGCCGAGCACTTCGCGGCGCGTCTTCATCCCCGAGTCGAAACGTTCCTTGTGCGATCGCTTGTCCATGCGTCCTCCGTAAAGAGGGCGACTATATACCGGCGCCGCGCGGGCGTGACCGGAGGTTCGCCCGAGCTCCGCAGCTACCTGGGCTGCATGCGCGCGATCCAGGTCTTGAAGCCGGCGAGCAGCTCGGTGAGGAACTTGCGCGTGGTCTCGTCGCTGAGCCGGCCCTGCGCGTCGAACTTGCCCGCCGCCATGCCGATGAACACCTCGGGCCGCGGCAGCACGTGCCCCCAGAGCTGTCCGAGCACGCGGCGCAGGTCGTACTGCACGCGCGCCCCGCCGACCGGCCCCGGCGCGACGGAGAAGATCGCGATCGGCTTCTCGTGGAACACCTGGTTCGGCGCCCGCGAGCCCCAGTCGATCGCGTTCTTGAGCGGCGCCGGGATCGAGAAGTTGTACTCGGGGGAGGCGATGAGCAGCGCGTCCGCGGCCGCCACCTGCTCCCGGAAGCGCTTCACCGGCGCCGGCAGCCCCTGGTCGAAGACGTCCTGGTTGTACATCGGCAGCTCGCCGATGTCCGCGATCTCGAGCGCCATCGCCTCGGGCAGCAGCTCCCTGCACGCGCGCAGCGCCGCCATGTTGAGCGAGGCCTTGCGCAGGCTGCCGCAGATTCCCAGCACTTTGAAGGTCATGGGTACACTCACGTCGTGGCGAGCGCGCTAGCCTACCGCGACTTCCGGCGCCTGTGGGCGAGCTCGCTGTGCTCCTGGTCGAGCCAGTGGATCCAGCAAGCGGCGCTCGGCTGGGTGGTGTACGAGATCACCGGCTCGGGCGCGATGCTCGGCGCGGTGCTCGGGGCGCGGGCCCTGCCGATGTTCCTGCTCACCCCGCTCTCCGGCGTCGCCGCCGACCGCTACGACCGGCGGCGCCTCCTGCAGGCGAGCCAGACGCTCGCCTCGGCCGTGTCGCTCGCCTTCGGCGCCGCGCTCGCCCTGGGCGTGGTCGGCACCTGGATGCTGTTCGCCTTCACCATGCTGATGGGCGCCTCCAACGTCCTGGATCGCCCGGCGAGGATGTCGATGGCCTTCGAGCTGGTGGCGCGCGAGGACGCCATGAAGGCGGTGGCGCTCAATACCATCGGCTTCTCGATGATGCGCATCGTCGGCCCGGCGCTGGCCGGCTACCTGATCGGCGCCTTCGGCGCCGCCGGCAGCTTCTTCGTGCAGGGGCTGCTGTACGGGGCTTCCGCCCTGGTGGTCCTGACGGTCGTCTTTCCCAAAAAAGCGCGCAGAAGCACCGGCACCAGCGCGCTCGCCGAGATACTCGAAGGCCTGCGCTTCGCCGCCGGCGATCCGCCGACGCGCCTGCTGCTCACCCTGGGCGCGCTGCCGTTCTTCCTGCTGGTGCCGGTGTGGGGGACGCTGTTCCCGATCTACGCGAAGGACGTCTTCGCCGCCGGGCCGCAGGGCCTGGGCATGCTCCTCACCGCGGTCGGCGTCGGCGGCACGCTGGGCGGCTTCGCCGCCAACGCGCTCTCGCGCGTCGAGCGCCAGGGGCTGCTGCAGGCGGCCTGGGTGCTGGTGATGTGCGCCGCCATCGTGGGCATCGCGGCCAGCGCCTCGCTCGGCGCCGCGATCGCGTTCGCCGCGCTCGGCGGCGCGGCGGAAATGGCCCACCTGGCGAGCAACATGGCGATGCTGCAGATGTCGGCGCCCGAGGCGATGCGCGGGCGCGTCTCGAGCCTGATGATGCTCAACCCGGCGCTGATCTCGGTCGGCGCGCTGATCGCCGGGCCGCTTTCCGACCTGCTCGGGGTGCGCGGCGCGTCGCTCGCGCTCGCCGCGGCGGCGAGCGCCGCGGTGCTGGTGCTGTATTTTGTCTCGCCACAACTCAGGGAGATGCGCATCAAATGAAAAAACTTTCCGCCAGCCGCGGCCTGGTCGAGGACCTGGTGGCCGCCAGCCGCATCCTCGCCATGCACGAGGTGCTCGACGCCTACGGCCACGTCAGCGCGCGCAGCGACCGCAGGCCCGGGCGCTTCATCATATCGCGCTCGCTCGCCCCGGCGCTGGTGAGCGCCGCGGACCTCATGGAGCTCGACGCCGACAGCGAGCCGCTGCCGCGCGACAAGCGCAAGGGCTTCATCGAGCGCTATATCCACGGCGAGATCTACCGCGCGCGGCCCGAGGTGATGGCGGTGGTGCACAGCCATTCGGCCTCGGTGCTCCCCTTCGGCGCGACGCGCACCCGGCTGCGGCCCATCTACCACATGGGCTCGTTCCTCTGGGCGGGCGCGCCGGTGTTCGACATCAGGAAGGAAAGGCAAGCGAACGACCTGCTGATCCGCGACCGCGAGCTCGGCGCCGCGCTCGCGGGGTCGCTGGGCGCCTGCAGCTGCGTGCTGATGCGCGGCCACGGCATGACCGTGGTCGGCGAGAGCGTCCCCGAGGCGGTGTTTCGCGCCGTCTACACGGAGATGAACGCGCGCCTGCAGCTGCAGGCGACGCAGCTCGAAGGGCCGATCGAGTTCCTGAGCGACGAAGAGGGGCGCCGCGCCACCGCCGCCAACCGCGGCACGCTCGAGCGGCCCTGGGAGCTGTGGAAGAAGAGGGCGCTCGCGCGCAAGTAGGATTACCAGGACCTGCCGATCATCGCGTTGAAGCCGAGGTATTCGATGCGTTCCTCGCTCGATCCGAGCATGGGCTGCAGCGCGGCATTGGTATAGACGACTCTTTCGGGCAGAACATGGAGCACGCCGGCTGAAAGCCGCCAACCGCCGGCCAGAAGACGCGAGACGCCGGCGGTGAGGTGCTTTCGCGCGATGGCCGGAGAGAGCAGCGGCGTCAGCGTCTGCGGCGGGACGGGGCTGTTGGCAAGGTTTACGCCGCCGTAGAACGTGGTGGCATCGGAGGTGTACGCGAATCCCAGGGCGAGGACGCGCTGGCTGTTCCAGTCGAGCGGCGAATCGCGCCTGATCGAGGCGGCGGCCGCGGGTCCCGCCGGGTCCGAGGCGAGCAGCGTCTGCCGGTCGAGCGCGTCGTTCCAGTCCAGCCACGCCAGCTTTGCCGAGATCAGCAGGCCGGGCCCTGCCTTCCAGGCGGCGCCCAGCGCCAGCTCGCGAGGCAGCGCGAAGCCTTCGATGCGCGCGTCGCGGTAGGTCACCACCCCGAAGCCGGCGGCGGTCTGGTTCGACCTCAGCGTGCCGCCCTCGAAGTCGAGCCGGGTCTTGGGCGAGTACGTCGCCGCCAGGGTAAGGCGCTCGGAAGCGAGGGCCTGCAGGCCGAGCCGCGCGTTGAGTCCGGATGCCTGCAGTCCCTCGACCTCGACGCCGAAGAAGGGCGCCGGGGCGAGCGTGGAAGTCGCCGGGAAGAGCTTCTGCTCGAGCGTGCCGAACACCAGCGCGACCGAGGCCCCGATCCGCAGCCGCTCGCTCAGCTCGTAGGCGAGACCGGGGGCGAGCTTGAAGATCGCGAGCGCGGCCGAGAGCTCGTCCCGGGTGCCCGCCGCGGTCGCCAGGTTCTCGAACTTGTTGCCGGCGCCGCCCTGGACGAAGAATCCGACGCCCCAGGTGAGCCCGGCGCGCTCGGCGCGCTGCGCGTAGCCGATGCCCAGCGTGGGCGTGAAGCGATCGGAGACGCCCAGGTCGTTTCCGAGCGCATCCCGGTGGCGAACGTCGACGGCATAGGTGAGCGTTCCGTAGGCGTCCATCGCCACGCGCCGCGTTTGCGCCAGCCCGGCCGGGTTGCTGTTGAGCGCCGTCGTGTCGCGCGCGACGGCGACGTCGGCGCCTCCCATGCCGAGCGATTCGGAGCCGAACCCGATGAACAACAGGCCGTTGTTCGCCCAAGCCTGCGCTGCCGCTGCGAGCAGGGCAAGACCGAGTGCATGTCTAGACGCCGCCATCGCGCTCTCCTCAGGCGCTCCGCCACAGCTGCGTGAGCCAGCCGGGGCGCGCGTACGCCGCGCCTGCCGCGGCCTCCGACTCCAGGCGCTGCAGGTAGTAGCGCGTCGGGCCGTCCTCGGGCAGGCGCGACTGCAGGGCGCGGAAGTGCCTGCGCGCCTTCTCCGCGTCGCCCAGCTCGTACGCCGCGACGGCCTGCGCGAACTCGCGGCATTGCTCGTGCTCGCGAAGCGAGCAGCGCTCGGCCCTGCCGAGCAGCTCCTTCACCCGCGTGCGCAGGTGCTTGCCCCGCAGATGGAAGCTGCCCAGGTCCCGGAACAGGAAGCCGTCGACGCCTTGCGCGAGCGCCTCCGAGACGAGGACGCGCGTCCTGAGGACCTTGTTGAGCGCTTCCAGGCGGCTGGCGGTATTCACCGGGTCGCCGACGGCGCGGTACTCGTAGCGCGCATGAGCGCCGACGCGTGCGATCGCCACCGGGCCGAAGTCGAGCCCGAGGCGGGTCGGAAGCCGGCCGGAGAAGTGCTGCCGGTTGAACACCTCCACCGCGGCGACGATCTCGAGGCAGGCGGCGCAGGCTTGAGCCTTGAAATGGGCGCCGGCGGACTCGTGGTTCCAGACCGCGAGCAC
>MERP01000055.1:1595-10376 GCA_001772055.1 Betaproteobacteria bacterium RIFCSPLOWO2_12_FULL_68_19 | reverse complement strand
CCGGTGTTCATCGTGGTGCTCGCCTTCAACTTCTTCGGCGACGGCCTGCGCGACGCCGCCGATCCCTACAGCACCACCCACCGCTAAAAACAGGGACAGACCACGTTTTCCCACGGCGGTATGCTTGCCGCACCAAGCTGCTCGGCGAAATCAACGAAGTCGCGCATCGGCAAGCCGCCTGACAAGGGCGGTCATGAGATCTGGTTCAGTCCCATCTCGGGGAAGCGGTTCCCGTGGATAGCGACATCAAGTCCCGTCATACCGCGAACGCCGTCCTAAAGCAGGCCGGCTTGCCGAAGCAGTTCTAAGCCTATTGGGCTTGTATCCCGATCGGGATACAAAAGCCCCTAAACTGCTCGCGCTGGACGCCGGTAGAGATCGTGGTGGGAGCACGTTTACTTCAGCGGCATCACCTATCTCACCATCGGCTACGGCGACTACGCGCCCATCGGGCCGGCTGCGCGGGCTATCGCCATCCTCGAGGGCGGGTCGGGCATCGCCACCTTCGGCATGCTGATCGCCTCGATGACGAAGAAGGTCATGTACCGCTAGGCGTTACTGTCGCGTCGCGGTGGACGGGGGGATGCCGGTGGACTGCGGGCCGATGGGGATCTTGACGTTGCCCGGGTCGGCGGGCGGCTTGTGGCTGTTGCCGTTGCCCGAGAACAGGCAGTAGGCGTTCTTGCCCGCCTTCTTGGCGGTGTACATCGCCTTGTCGGCGTGGTCCATGAGGGTGGCGGCGTCGCCGGCGTCGGCCGGGAAGAGGCTCACGCCGAGGCTGGCCGAGACGCGCACCCGGGCGCCGTTCGCGAGCTCGTAGGAGCGCAGCAGCTCCTTCACCAGCTTGCCGACCACGCGCTCGACCGTCGCGGTGTCGCGCACTTCCTCGAGCACCACGAAGAACTCGTCGCCGCCCAGCCGGGCGATCAGGTCGCTCGCGCGCAGGCTGCGCCGCAGGCGCCGGCCGACCTCGATCAGGAAGGCGTCGCCGGCCGCATGGCCGTGCTGGTCGTTCAGCTCCTTGAAGCCGTCGAGGTCGATGAACACGCCGGCGAGCTTGCCGTTGTGGCGCCGCGTGCGCTCGATCGCCTGCTCGAGCGCCGGGCCGAGGCTGATGCGGTTGGCAAGCCCGGTAAGCGCGTCGCTGTAGGCGAGCGACGCGATGCGCTCGCGCGCATGCGCGATTTCCGTCACGTCGCGCCCTACGCCGCGGTAGCCGATGAACTTGCCCTCGGCGTCGAAGTGCGGCTGGCCGCCCACGGCGAAGTGGCGCGTGCCGCCGTCGGGCATGATGCGCGCGAACTCGAAGTCGCGGAACGAGAGATGGCCGTTCAGGACCGCCTTGTGCGCCGCCCAGCCGGCCGCGTCGGGACTGACGGTCGCGATGCCCCAGGGGGTCTGCCCGATCATGTCGCGGCCGACCTGCGCCGCGGCATAGTTCGGCCCGTGCACGATGCTCGTCAGGCGGTGCTCGGCGTCGCTCTCCCAGAAGAAGTCGGAGGACATGTGGGTGAGGCTGCGGAAGCGCGCCTCGCTCTCGCGCAGCGAGCCCTCGGCCTCCATGCGCGACAGGAACTGGCCGAACAGGCTGCCGATCGCCGGCGCCGCCTCGAGCAGGCTCTTGTCGGGCTCGCGCGCCCCGTGGCCGGAAAAGACGAGCAGGGCAATCGCTTTGCCCTGCGCAAGCGCCGGGAAGGCGAAGGTGGCGAAGCTGCCCGCCCCGGCGGCGGGCGTGCTCGACCAGACCGGCTTGCCTTCCTGCCACAGCACGCGCGCGCCGCGCAGGAACTGCTCTACCGCCGGCTCGCGCGAGAACCAGCCGTCCTGGAAGCGTGACAGGCCTGCCCCCTCCTCGACCCGCAGGCAGCGCCCGTAGTCCCAGCCCTCGCCGTCGCAGATCGAGCGCAGGGCCGCCTGCAGCCCCTCGGACAGGCTGGCGGCATGCGCCAGCGAGCGCGCCACGGCGTGCTCCAGCCGCAGCAGCTCCTCGACCCGCTTCTGCGCCGTGATGTCGCGCCCGGCGCCGCGGTAGCCCTTGAAGCGCCCCTCGGCGTCGAACACCGGCTCGCCGCTCACCGAGAGCCACACCGGCCGGCCGCTGGGCGCGATGCGCTGCAGCTCGAGCTCCCGGAACGGCTCGTGGCGCTCGAGCTGCGCGCGGTGGCGCGCCCAGTCGGCGTCGCTCAGGTTGGGCGCCGGCGCGTCCCAGCGCGCGCGCCCGAGGTAGACCGAGACATCGAGGCCGGTTTTCTTGGCCAGGCCCTCGGACACGAAGGTGAAGCGCAACTGCTCGTCCTGCTCCCAGACCCAGTCCGAGAGCAGCGTGGTCAGGGCGGGAACGCGCACCTCGCTCTCCTGCGGCGCGTAATTAGCCACAGGGGCGCTACGGAAGGCCAAGGCCGAGGCGGCGCATGAACAGGACTGCGCACAATTTACACCGAAACCCGCCGAAGGGCCCAGGATTAGCGCGCGAGCTGCGTGATCGTAGCAATCGCCAGGCCCGCGAGCCCGCCGACCAGCGTGCCGTTGATGCGGATGTACTGCAGGTCGGGTCCGAGCTCGCGCTCGAGCTCGAGCGCGAGCCGCCTTTCCTCCCAGCCGTGGATCTGGTCCTCGATGAACCTGCCGATGCCGGCGCGGTGCTCGCGCACCAGGGCCGGGGCGGCGGCGAGGATCTGCTCGTCGAGCCATTGCTGCACCTGCGCGTCCTCGTCGAGCTTGCGCGCGAACGACCCGACTACCTGGGTAATGCGCCTTCGAACAGCGGATTCCGGTTGATGGAGGTCGGCTGCCAGCCAGGCACGGAAGTCGCCCCACAGCCCCTCGAGATAGCGCCCGAGGGCCGGGTTGGCCAGGACCTCGTCGCGCAGGGCGTGGACCTTCGCCCGCGTCGCCTCGTCGGCCTTCAGCCGCTGCACGAATCCGGCGACGAAGGCGTCGAAGCGCCGGCGCAGCTCGTGGTCCTGATCGCGCCGCACCTCGCCGACCTTGGCCATCGCGACCTCGAGCAGCCTGAGCGCCGCCTTCTCGTCCAGGTCGAGGCGCAGCACGTCGCTCACCGCCTTGAGGAAGGGCACGTTCTTCGCGATCTCGGCGGCGATCAGGCGGCGCGTCTCGGGGCGCGAGAGCAGCTCGTCGAGGCTCGCGAGCGCCTGGTCGAAGAGCTCGTGGTGCCGGCCGTTCTGCGTCAGCACGTCGAGCACTTCGGCCGCGCCCGCCGCGACGTCCAGCTCTCTTGCTTTCTTTGAGATCAAATCCAGCAAGAACCGCCGGATGCGCGCATCGTCGAGCACCGTCATGCCGTAGGCGAGCAGGCGCGCGGCGTAGGACGCCACGGTATCGGCGTTGTCAGGCCTGAGCAGCCAGGCGCAGAGCTTGCGCGCCGGGCGGTACTGCGCGATGCGCGCCACGATCGCCTCCTCGGCGAGGAAGTTCTGCTCGATGAAGCCCGAGATGCCTTCGGCGATGCGGCGCTTGTTGCGCGGGATGACGGCGGTGTGCGGCAGGCGCAGGCCGAGCGGATGGTGGAACAGCGCCACCACCGCGAACCAGTCGGCGATCGCGCCCACCATCGCCGCCTCGGTGAACGCGGCCAGGTAGAAGAGCGACGGGTAGCGCGTCTCGAAGCTGCTGCTCAGGACGTACAAGGCGAAAACCAGCAGCAGCAGCCCGCTCGCCCACCATTTCATGTGCCGCAGCTGCCGATCTTTCAGCTCTGCGCGAGACAGCATGGGGAACTCCTATAAGGCGGGCGTCAAGGCTCGGCAGGCCGGGGTCAGGGCTCCAAAAGCAGGCCCTCGCGCGCCACGACCGAGCCGGGCAGTGCCTTCGCCACCTCGCGGCCGATCGCGTCGAGCATGTCGTCGTCGTGGTCCGGGTCGTGGTGGAAGACGACGAGGCGCTTCGCGCCCGCCGCGCGGCACAGGCGCACCGCTTCCTGCCAGGTCGAGTGCCCCCAGCCGGCGAAGCGCGGATATTCCTCGTCGGTATACATGCAGTCGTAGATCACCAGGTCGGCGCCGGCCATCAGGGCGAGCACCTTGCGGTCGGGCGCGCCGGGCACGTGCTCGGTGTCGGTGAGGTAGCAAAGCGAGCGCCCGTCGTACTCGATGCGATAGCCGGTGGCGCCGTCGGGATGGTTGAGCGGCGCGCTCTTCACCTCGATGCCGCTCGCCGGCCGCAGCGTCTCGCCGGCGGCGAAGTCGCGGTACTCGAGCTGCGCGCGGAACACTTCCGGCGGCACCGGGAAGAGCGGCGACATCATGAACTCGGAGAGCACGCGGCGCAGGGTCAGGCCTTCGCCCAGGTGGCCGGCCCAGAGCCGGAAGCGGTTCTTCGGCTCGAAGAACGGCCGGAAGAAGGGCAGGCCGCACACGTGGTCGAAGTGCGTGTGGGTGAAGAACAGGTCCGTGTCGAGCGCCGCGCCCTCGAGCGCCTTTCCCAGGTAGCGGATGCCGGTGCCGGCGTCGAACAGCAGCAGCCGCTCGCCGCAGCGCACCTCGAGCGACGAGGTATTGCCGCCATAGCGCACGGTGCCCGGGCCGGAGCAGGCGATCGAGCCGCGCACGCCCCAGAAGCGCACGCTGAAGGCCGGCGAAGTCACGCTTTTACTATAGCGGCAAAAGAGGTCAGGGACTGTAAGATGTCGCCACCACGGGGGAAATGAATGGATCGAAGCCTGTTCGGTTTCATCCTGCGCTACAGCAAGCGCGATCAGCTGCTGATCGTCCCGCTGGTGCTGCTGACCATGCTGGTCTATTACTTGTCGCTCGACCTGCCCAAGACCATCATCAACCAGGCGATCCAGGGCGACAGCTTTCCGCAGCCCGACTCGACGGTGACCTTCCTGTGGTGGTTCCCGCTGGAGAGGACCGCGTACCTGTTCGCGCTCAGCATGGTGTTCCTCGGCCTGATCGTGCTGAACGGCTGGCTCAAGTTCCAGATCAACACCATGAAGGGCTGGATGGGCGAGCGCATGCTGCGGCGCCTGCGCTACGCGCTGTTCGACTACATCCTGCGCTTTCCGCTGCAGCGCTTCCGGCGCGTGAAGGCGGCCGAGATGGCGACCATGATCAAGGACGAGGTCGAGCCCCTCGGCGGCTTCATCGGCGAGGCGTTCATCACGCCGCTGTTCCTCGGCGGGCAGGCGCTCACGGCGATGGCCTTCATTCTCTATCAGCACGTCTCGCTCGGCATGATCGCGCTCGGCGTGGTCGGGGTGCAGGCCTACTTCATCCCGCGGCTGCGCCGGCGCCTGCTCGTGCTCGGGCGCGAGCGCCAGCTCACCGCGCGCGCGCTCGCCGGGCGCATCGCCGAGTCGGTGGACGGCGTGGCCGAGATCCACGCCAACGACACCTCGAACTACGAGCGCGCCGAGATCTCGGCGCGCCTGGGCCACATCTTCCGCATCCGCTTCGAGTTCTACCAGCGCAAGTTCCTGATCAAGTTCCTCAACAACTTCCTGTCGCAGATGACGCCGTTCCTGTTCTACGCGGTGGGCGGCTACCTGGTGATCGTCGGGCGCCTGGACATCGGCGCTCTGGTGGCGGTGATCGCGGCCTACAAGGACCTGCCCACGCCGGTGAAGGAGCTGATCGACTGGGACCAGCAGCGCCTGGACGTGGAGATCAAGTACGGCCAGGTGATCGAGCAGTTCACCGCCGAGGACGTGGCCCCGGTGGAGCTGCAGGCGCTGATCGAGGCGCCGCAGCTGCCGGGCGAGGGGAAGCTGCGCGCCTCCAACCTGGCGCTGCTCGACGAGGCGGGCGCGCGCGTGATCGACGACGTCTCCTTCGAGGTCGATCTCGGTGCGCACGTCGCGATCGTCGGCCGGCACAGCGCTGCGGGCACGGGCGAGCTCGCCCAGCTGCTCGCGCGCCTGTACCCGCCCTCGAGCGGTACGATCGAGATCGGGGGCATGGACATTACCCGCGCTCCGGAGGCGGTGACCGGCCGGGCGCTCGCCTACGTCGGCTCGCCGGCCTATCTGTTCCCCACCGACGTGCGCGAGAACATGCTCTACGGCCTCAAGCACCGGCCGGTGCGCGAGCCCGACTACGACCCCCACGCGCGGCGCCGCCGCGAGCTCGAGGCGCGCGAGGCGCTGCGCACCGGCAACAGCGCGCTCGACATCAACGCCGAATGGATCGACTACGCCTCCGCCGGCGTCGCCGGCCCGGAGGAGATGGAGGCGCGCATCGTCGAGCTGCTGCGCGTCGTGGAGCTCGAGGAGACGATCTTCGAGCTGGGCCTGCGCAGCTCGGCCAGCGATGTTGCTACTGACAAGATTCTTCTGGCAAGAAGCCGGATGCGCGAGCGGCTCGCCTCGCTCGACATCGAGAACTGGGTCGAGCGCTTCGACCCGGCGCGCTACAACCGCAACGCCACGCTCGCCGAGAACCTGCTGTTCGGCACGCCGGTGGGCCGCACCTTCGACATCGACAACCTGGCGGGAAACCAGTACGTGCGCCAGGTGCTGCGCGACACCGGGCTGCACGAGCTGCTGCTGCGCACCGGCCACAAGGTCGCCGAGACGATGGTCGAGCTGTTCAGCGGCCTGCCGCCGGGGCACGAGTTCTTCGCCCAGTACAGCTTCATCCGCCAGGAGGACCTGCCGCAGTTCGAGGCGACCCTCAAGCACGTCACCGAGGTCGGGCTGAAGGGGCTGGACGAGGCCGAGCGGCGCGCGCTGCTCGCGCTGCCCTTCCGCCTGATCGCCGCCCGCCACCGCCTGGGATTGATCGACGAGAGCTTCGAGGCGCGCGTGGTCGAGGCGCGGCAGCATTTCGCCCTCCACCTGCCCGCCGGGATGCGCAGCGCCGTGGAATTCTTCGACCCGGCGCGCTACAACGGCGCCGCCTCGCTGCAGGACAACATCCTGTTCGGCAAGATCGTCACCGGGCAGGCGGGCGCGGCGCAGCGCATCACCACGCTGATGCGCGAGCTGCTCGACGAGCTCGGCCTGCGGCCGCTGGTGGTGAGGATCGGCCTCGCCTACCACGTCGGCGTCGGCGGCGCGCGGCTCGCGGCCGCCGACCGGCAGAAGATCGCGATGGTGCGCGCGCTGCTCAAGCGCCCGGCGCTGCTGGTGCTCGATCATGCCGCGGCGGTGCTCGACCCCGCCTCGCAGAGCCGCGTGCTCGACCGCGTCCTCGCCGAGCGGCGCGGGCGGGGCGTGGTCTGGGCGCTCTCGCGCGAGGAGTACGCGGAGCGCTTCACCACCGTGCTGGTGATGGAGCGCGGGCGGCTGGTCGAGCAGGGGCGCTTCGCCGAGCTGAAGAGGAGGACTGCATGAGCCTTGAGCAGGAAGTCGAGCTGATCCGCCAGTTCCCGATCTTCAGCAAGATCCAGCCGGCGATGCAGAAGCTGCTGGTGTTCTCCGCCGAGCGGCTCACCTACGGCGCGGGGCAGGTGATGTTCAACGCCGGCGACATGGGCGACGCCGCCTACATCGTGATCGACGGCGCGGTCGAGATCAGCGTGCCCACCCCGGGCGGGCCGATCGTGGTCAACAAGCTGCAGCGCAACGACATCATCGGCGAGATCGCGATCTTCGGCGACGTGCCGCGCACCGCGACCGCCACGGCGATCACCCGGGTCGAGACCCTGAAGATCTCGAAGGAGCTGTTCACCAAGGTGATCCGCGAGAACCCCGACGCGGCGCTCGAGCTGATCCGCGTGCTCGCCGCGCGCCTCGCCAACACCACCAACCAGCTCTCGCGCACCCTGAGCGGCAGCAACAAGTAGATCTATTGCTGTAACAACTTCCGCGGGTCGTCGATGGCGTAGACGTTGAGCCGCTCGTTGCGGCCGCGCACGCGCACGCGGTGCAGCGGCGCGCCGCGCGGGTCGATGCCGGCGGTGCGCAGGGTCTCTTCCGATACCACCATCGTGCACTGGTAGGCCTTGGTCATGCCTTCCAGGCGCGCGGCGATGTTGATGTTGTCGCCGATCGCGGAATGGATCGGCGCCTCCGGCGGGCCCATGGTGCCGACGATCGCCACCCCGGCGTGCGCGCCGATGCCGATGCGCAGCGGCTCGGCGAGGTCGGCGGCGAGGCTCGCGTTGAGCGCGTCCATGCGCCGCTGCATCTCGGCCGCGCCGGCGAGCGCCTCGCGGCAGGCCTGGGGCAGCTCGCTCTGCAGCCCGTACAGGGCGAGCAGCCCGTCGCCGCGGAACTGGGCGTAGTAGCCGTTGGTGGCGCGCAGCGCCTGGTGCATCTCGGCGAAGAACTGGTTCATTATGAAGACCACGTCGTAAGGCAGGCGCGACTCGCCCAGGCGGGTGGAATCGCGCAGGTCGACGAACACCGCCACTACGCGGCGCTCGCGTCCCTGCGCGGCTCCCGGACGGCGCGCGAACGCCGCGTCCGTGCCCGCGGGAAGCAGCGGCGCCACCGCAACGTCGCGCAGCGGCCGCGTCTGGCAGGCAAGGCGCACATTGGGCGGCGCCTCGATGCGCGCGAGCGCTCTTGCCTCGGCTGCGCCGGGCGGCGGCAGCGCGGCGAGCCCATCCCCGACGCGCACGCGGCAGGTGGTGCAGCGCGCGCGGCCGCCGCACACCGAGGCGTGCGGCAGGCCCGCGTCGCGGATCGCCTCGAGGAGGCTGCGCCCGACGGGCGCGCTGATCACCCGTCCCGAGGAATGGCGCAGCTGGTAGGTGGCGCCGATGCGCGTGCGCAGCCAGCGCGCCAGCAGGGCCGCCCCGACGAGCAGCCAGAAGCCCCACACCAGCCCCCCGCGCCAGGCCGCGAGCCGCGCGCGCTGGGCGTCGCTCATGCCG
>MERP01000055.1:0-1584 GCA_001772055.1 Betaproteobacteria bacterium RIFCSPLOWO2_12_FULL_68_19 | reverse complement strand
CGCACGCCGCGGCGAAGCCGGCGAGCGCGATCGCCGGGATGAGCAGCGCGGCGGCGAAGGCGAGCGGCTGCGCGGCCGGGTACCAGGGCTTGAGGCGCAGCCAGTAGTGCAGCCCGAAGCAAAGGTGCGACCAGACGATGAGCAGCAGCAGCGCCTGGGTGGCGGCCGCGGAAGCGTCGGACCACAGCAGGCCGACGACGCGCTCGTACTCGATGTGATGGCCGAGCAGCGTCCAGGCGAGGCGGGTGCCGACCACGTGCGCGATCAGCAGCGGCGCGATGGCGAGGCCGAGCACGAGCTGCGCCGCCTCCCAGGCCGGCATGCGCAGCGTCGTGCGGCGGTAGAGCGAAGCGAGCGCGAGCACGAAATGCGTGGCGAGCGCGCCGTAGAGCGCGATCGTGCCGGCGGGGCTGCGCCACCAGAGCGCGAGGGCGGCGCGCAGCTCGTTCATCGCGTCGATCGAGACCACGCCCAGGGCGTGGTTGAGGAAGTGCCCGGCGACGAACGCCGCGATCACCAGCCCGGTGATCAGGCGAAGCCGCCTCACTTTACCCCTTCAGCTGCAGCGACTTGTATTCGAGGAACTCTTCCAGCCCGTATACCCCGGCCTCGCGGCCGTGGCCCGACTGCTTGAAGCCGCCGAAGGGCGCGTTCATGTTGAACGCGCCGCCGTTCACGTCCACCTGGCCGGCGCGGATGCGCCGCGCGACGCGCTGCGCGCGCGCGTCGTCCTTCGACCATACCGCGCCGGCGAGGCCGTAGACCGTGTCGTTGGCGATGCGCACCGCGTCGTCCTCGTCCTGGTAGGGGATGATCGAGAGCACCGGGCCGAAGATCTCCTCCTGCGCGATGGTCATGCTGTTCTTCACCTTGCCGAACACCGTCGGGCGCACGTAATAGCCGCCGCGCGGCGCGCCCTCGGGCGGCTCGGCGCCGCCGGCCACGAGCTCGGCGCCTTCAGCGATGCCCTTCTTGATGTAGCCGCGCACGCGCTCGAGCTGCGCTTGCGAGCTGAGGGGGCCGAGCCTTGTCGTTTCCGACATGGGATCTCCTACCGTGAAGCCGTTGGCGACTTCGGCCGCCAGCTTTGCCGCCTCTTCATATTTGTTCTGAGGAACCAACATCCGAGTAAGCGCGGTGCAGGTCTGCCCGGAATTGAGGTAGCAGCCGTTGACGGTGCCCTTCACCGCCGCGGCGAGGTCGGCGTCGTCGAGGATCACCGAGGCGCTCTTGCCCCCTAGCTCGAGGGCCACACGTTTTATTGTTTGAGAGGCAAGTTCGGAGATGCGCTTGCCGGCGCGCGTCGAGCCGGTGAAGGAGATCATGTCCACGCCGGGGTGCTTCACCAGCGCCTCGCCCACCGCCGGCCCGTAGCCCGTCACCAGGTTGAACACGCCCTTCGGCAGCCCGGCCGCCTCCATGACCTCGGCGAGGATGAAGGCGTTGAACGGCGCGACCTCCGAGGGCTTGAGCACCACGGTGCAGCCCGCGGCGAGCGCCGGCGCCACCTTGAGCGCGATCTGGTGCAGCGGATAGTTCCAGGGCGTGATCGCGACCACCACGCCCACCGGCTCGCGCACCACG
>MERP01000054.1 GCA_001772055.1 Betaproteobacteria bacterium RIFCSPLOWO2_12_FULL_68_19 | reverse complement strand
ACCCCTTCATCACCCGGCCGGAGCACAGCCAGTTCATGCTGCTGGTCGCGGTGGCGCTGATCCTCGTCAACCTGCAGCTCATCGTCTTCGGCCCCGACGCGCAGGGCATCCGCACCTCCTACTCCTTCGACAGCTTCCAGCTCGGCCCGCTGATCGTCGACGCCGCCAAGGTCTATGCCGCGGGCGCGGCGCTGGTGGTCGCCGCCGCGCTCTTCGCGTTCTTCCGCTTCACGCTGCTGGGCAAGGCGATCCGCGCCTGCGCCGACAACTACGAAGGCGCGCGCGTGGTCGGGCTGGACGTGAAGCACCTCTACGCGCTGACCTTCGGCCTGGGCGCGGCCTGCGTCGGCGCCGCGGGCGCCATGCTCATGGCCGTGATCGACGTCACGCCCACCCTCGGCCCGGCCTACACGCTGCTCGCGTTCGTCATCGTCATCACCGGGGGGCTGGGCTCGATGCCCGGGGCGCTCCTCGGCGGCCTGCTGATCGGCGTCACCGAGGCGCTGGGCGGGGTGCTGTTCACGCCTTCCGCGAAGAGCATGTTCGCCTTTGCGCTGCTAGTGCTCGTGCTGCTGTTCCGCCCTCAAGGCATCCTCGGCAGGAAGGCCGCGTGATCCGAGGGCTGCTCGAGGGCGTGCCGCGCCGCGGCCTCGCGATGCTCGCGGCGCTGCTCGCGCTGCTGCTCGCGTTCCCGTTCTTCGCGAGCGGCTACCTGCTCGCGGTCGGCTTCCTCATCCTGTACTTCGCCTACGTCGGCCAGGCCTGGAACATCATGATGGGCTTCGCCGGCCAGCTCTCGCTCGGGCACTCGCTCTACGTCGGCCTCGGCGCCTACGCGGCGGCCGCGCTGTATGTGCACTTCGGCGTCAGCCCCTGGGTCGGCCTCGGCGCCTCGATCGCCGTGTGCGCGGCTGCCGGCGCCGTGATCGGCTTTCTCGCGTTCCGGTTCGGCGTCGGCGGCGTGTACTTCGCCATCCTCACCATCGCCTTCGCGGAGTTCGCCCGCATCGGCTTCGACCACTTCACCTGGGTGCGCGGATCCTCCGGACTGTTCCTGCCGGTGGCGAACTACACCGAGAACGACCTGTGGAACCTGCGCGGCAGCCCGAGGATGTTCTACTACCTGATGCTCGGCCTGACCGCAGGCGCGTTCGTGCTCTGCCACGCGCTGCTGCGCAGCCGCATGGGCTACTACTGGCTCGCCATCCGCGAGAGCCCCGAAGCCGCGCAGGCGCTCGGCGTCAACCTCTTCCGCTACAAGATGGTTGCCGTCGTCGTGTCGGCGGCGATGACCTCGCTGGCCGGCGTCGTGTTCGCGTTCTACTACAACAATCTCTTCCCCGAGCAGATCTTCCATATCTCGCGCTCGATCGAGCTGATCCTCGGCCCGATCATCGGCGGCATCGGCACGCTGGTCGGCCCGCTGGTGGGCGCGCTGCTGCTCACCGGGCTCGCCGAAGGCATGGGCGAGCTGATGCTGGCGCTCGGCGTCGACATCCCGGGCGTGAAGCAGGTCTTCTACGGCATCTGCCTCCTGCTCGTCGTCATGTTCCTGCCCGACGGCGTCTGGCCGCCGCTCGCGAGGGCGCTCCGGTTGGACCGCAAGGGCAAGGATTGATGGTTCTGCTCGAAGTCGAGAGCCTCTCCAAGAGCTTCCGCGGGCTGCGCGCCGTGCAGAACGTGAGCTTCGAGGTTCCCGCGGGCGAGATCGTCGGCCTGATCGGCCCCAACGGCGCCGGCAAGACCACGATCTTCAACCTGATCGCCGGGGTCTACGCGCCGGATTCCGGTTCCGTGCTTTTCCAGAAAAGGCCCATCCATGCGCTCCGCCCCGACCAGATCTGCGCCGCGGGCATCGGGCGGACGTTCCAGAACGTCAAGCCCTTCGCGGGGCTTTCGGTGCTGGACAACGTGCTCGTCGGTGCCTTTCTGAGAGAGAAAGCGCCGAGCGCCGCCCGGGCGCTTTCGCTGCAGATCCTCGAGAAGCTCGGGCTCGGGACGAAGCGCGACCAGCTCGCGTCGTCGCTCACCCTGCCCGACCGCAAGCGGCTGGAAGTCGCGCGCGCGCTCGCCACGCGGCCGAAGCTGCTGCTGCTCGACGAGGTGATGGCCGGCCTGCGGCCCACCGAGTGCGACCAGATCGTGGCGGTCTTCAGGGAGCTGAACCGCGCCGAGGGGCTCACCATCGTCCTCATCGAGCACGTGATGCGCGCGGTGATGGCGCTCGCGGGGCGCATCGTGGTGCTGCACCACGGGGAAGTGATCGCGCGCGGCACGCCCGAGGAAGTGGTGCGCGACAAGGCGGTGCTCGAGTGCTATCTCGGCGAGGAGACCGAGGTCTGATGCTGGAAGTGAAAGATCTCGATCTGTACTACGGCGACGCGCAGGCGCTCGATCGCGTCTCGCTCAGCGTGCCCAAGGGCGAGATCGTCGCCATCGTCGGCGCCAACGGCGCCGGCAAGTCCTCGCTCATCCGCAGCATTGCGGGAATAGAGAAGCCACGATCCGGGACGATTACCTTCAAGCAAAAACCCATTCTCGGGCTGGAATCGCACGCCATCTGCAACCTCGGCATCGGCCAGGTCGCCGAGGGGCGCCAGGTGTTCCCCAGCCTCACGGTGCTCGAGAACCTGGAGATGGGCGCGATGCTGCCGCGCGCGCGCGGCAAGCGCGCTCAAGCGCTGCAGGAAGTGTTCCGCATGTTTCCCACGCTCGCCGAGCGCCGCTTGCAGGTCGCCGGCACCCTGTCGGGCGGCGAGCAGCAGATGCTCGCCATCGGCCGCTGCCTGATGGGCGAGCCCGAGCTGGTCATGTTCGACGAGCCTTCGCTCGGCCTCGCGCCGCTGGTGGTGCAGGAGGTGCTGCGCACCATCCACCTGCTGAACCGCCGCGGCATCACCATCCTGCTGGTGGAGCAGAACGTCGCGGTGTCGCTCAAGATCTCGAACCACGCCTACGTGCTCGAGAACGGCCGGGTGGTGATGAGCGGGCCGGGCGCGGAGCTGCTGCACGACGACCGCGTCAGGCAGGCCTACCTCGGCCTCTAGGGAGCGGAAATATTGCCGGGCGTTTCCCGCCCCGGTTTCGTATGCTGGGTTCTTTCTCGAAAGGGAGAACATGGCGTGGAGACCACCAGACAAGCCTTACCGCTCAGGCTGCTAAACGAGGCGCTCGGGCTCGCGGCGCGCTTCCGCGACGTCGAAGGCCTGCAGCGCTACCTCGCCAGGCGCAGGCCGCTGGTGCTTGCCGCCTCGGCCGCGATGCTGGTGATCGGGCTCGCCTGCGCCGCCGGGGTATTCATGTTCCTCGCGGAGTCCAGCGCCTGGCTCGCCCTGCCGGCGCTCATCCTCGCGCCTTTCGTGGCGCTCGGCAGCCTGTTCGTCCAGTTCTACGTCTTCTTCTCCTGGCTGGAAGGCCGCGCGCTGGCGCGCGCGCTCGGCCACCGCGCCGGCCAGCCCCCCGGCGCGCTCGGCGCCTGGCTGGCGAGGAAGCTGCAGGTCGACCTGGGCTCGCCTCCGCCCGTTCCCTGGCCGGCGGCGGCAATCCTGGTCGTCCTGCCGCTCGCGATGCTGGCCGTCGTCGCGCCCCTGCTCGCGGCGGCGCTGCTCGTGGCCGCGGTCGCGACGCCGCTGCTCTACGCGCGGCTCGACCCGACCCGCTAGGGGCTCGATGCGGCTCGAGGCTCTGCTGCGCGCCCACGGCTTCATGAAGGTGGAGCAGCCGCCGCAGCTGTGGGAGGCCGCTACCGACGACACAGAGTTCATACCGCTGCTCGGCGAGATGATGGCGGCGTCCCTGAGCCGCGGCGCGCGCCTGGAAGAGCTGACGCTGAACGTCTCGAACGTCACCGTGCCGCCCCCGGACCCGGACGACCCGGGCGGTCCCGCCGCCGGCGACTATGTCGCGGTGACGGTGAGCGGAGAGGTCCCCTGGGAGGCCGAGGCGGTGTGGCAGCCGGCAAGCCCCTGGCGCATGCCCTCGCTCGCGGACCTCACCGGCCGCCTCGCCCCGGCCGGCGCGCGCTATGCCTACCTGCGCCGGCGCGGGCCGCAAGGCAGCATCACCGTGTTCCTCCCCCGTTTGGTAGACTTACCAAATGGAGGTGCGCGAACGCATCCTGCACTCGGCCCTCGAGCTGCTCGCCGAGGGCGGCGCGCATGAGCTGACGCAGCCGCGCGTCGCCCGCGCGGCGGGCGTGCGCCAGAGCCACCTCACCTACTACTTCCCCACGCGCGGCGAGCTGCTGCAGGAGCTCGCGCGCTACTCGATCGAGAAGCTCGCGGGACAGCTCGCGCAGGCGGGGGCGGCAACGCTGGCGCAAGGCATCGCGGCCGGCGCCGCGGACAAGCGCCGCTCGCGCGTGATGCTCGGCCTGGTCGCGGCGGCGGACCGGGATCCGGCGATCAAGAAGCGCATGCGCAAGTTCGTCGGCGAGCTGCGCGCGCGCATGGCGCCGCTCTTCGCCGCGAGCGGCCTCGCGACCGACGCTGAGAGCCTCGCGTTCTTCCATTCCGTGATCGTGGGCTGCGCGGTGCTGCAGCTCGCGCGCGACAACTCCGCCGCGCGCGCCGAGGCGAGGGCGGTGCTGAAGAAGGCCGCTTCATGCATTCGTCGATGAAAAAGCTCCTGCTCCTGGCCGCGGCTGTCCTGCTGGCCGCTTGCGAGAAGCCCCCGACCGATTCCTGGCAGGGCTACATCGAGGGCGAGTTCGTGCTGCTCGCCTCGCCCTATGCCGGGCAGCTCGAGAAGCTGCACGTGCGCCGCGGCGAGCGGGTCGAGGCCGGGAAGCCGCTGTTCGCGCTCGAATCCGAAAGCGAGCGCGTGGCGCGCCAGGAAGCGGCCGAGCGCCTGAAGACCGCCGAGGCGCGCCTGCAGAACCTGCAGGCCGGCCGGCGCGCGCCCGAGATCGACGCGCTGCGCGCGCAGCTCGCCCAGGCGCGCACCGCGGCCGAGCTCTCCGCCTCGCAGCTCGAGCAGCAGGCGAAGCTCTTCGAGGACGGCTTCATCGCCGAGTCGCGCCTCGACGAGGCGCGCTCGGCGCACCAGCGCAACCGCGCGCGCGTCGCCGAGGTGCAGGCGCAGCTGCGCAACGCGCGCCTGCCGCTCGGGCGCGAGGCCGAGCTCGCCGCCGCCGAGGGCGAAGCCGCCGCGGCGAAGGCCGCGGTCGCGCAGGCGGAATGGCGCCTCGAGCAGAAAAGCGTCGCCGCGCCCGTTGCGGCGCTCGTGCAGGACACCTACTTCGTCCAGGGCGAGTGGGTAGTCGCCGGCCGGCCCGTCGTCTCGCTGCTGCCGCCGGGAAACCTGAAGGCGCGCTTCTACGTTCCCGAAGGGACGCTCTCCTCGATGAAACCCGGGCTCGATGTCCAGATTTCCTGCGACGGCTGCCCCGCGCCGATCGCCGCCAAGGTGAGCTTCGTCTCGAGCCAGGCGGAGTACACCCCGCCTGTGCTCTACAGCAAGGAGTCGCGCTCGAAGCTCGTGTTCCTGGTCGAGGCGCGGCTCGACCCGGCCGCCGGCGCGAAGCTGCACCCTGGCCAGCCGGTGGACGTGAGGCTGAAGTGACCGATCTCGCGATCGACGTCGAAGGCCTGAACAAGAGCTTCGGCAAGAAGCACGTGGTCAAGGATTTCTCGCTGCAGGTGCGCCGCGGCGAGATCTACGGCTTTCTCGGCCCGAACGGCAGCGGCAAGACCACCTCGATCCGGATGATCTGCGGGCTGCTCAAGCCCGATTCGGGCCGCGGCAGCTGCCTCGGCCACGACATTCGCGACTCGGCCGCCATCAAGCGCGAGGTCGGCTACATGACGCAGCGCTTCTCGCTGTGGGAGGACCTCACGATCCGCGAGAACCTCGAGTTCGTGGCGCGCATGTACGGGATGAAGGATCGTAAGGGCGCGGTTTCCGAATCCCTTCATGAATTGAAACTTCATGAGAGGCAGAATCAGCTGGCCGGCACCCTTTCCGGGGGCTGGAAGCAGCGCCTTGCGCTCGCCGCCTGCATGCTGCACCGCCCGAAGCTGCTGCTCCTCGACGAGCCCACCGCGGGCGTCGACCCGCAGGCGCGGCGCGAGTTCTGGCAGGAGATCCACGCCCTCGCGGCGAAGGGCATCTCGGTGCTGGTGTCGACGCACTACATGGACGAGGCCGAGCGCTGCCACCGCCTCGCCTACATCGCCTACGGCAAGCTGCTCGCGACCGGCACGCCCGACGAGGTCCTGCACCGCGTGAGCCTCAGCACGTGGGAAGTCGCCGGCGCGCCGGCCAAGCTTTCCATGCTGGCGGAGCGGCTGGAGGAGCGCGAAGGCGTCGCGCACGTCACGGCCTTCGGCAATACGCTGCACGTCACCGGCGAGGACGAGGCGGCGCTGCAGCAGGCGATCGACGAGTACCGCGCGGACGCGGACCTGCACTGGACGCGCGCCCAGCCCGGCCTGGAGGACGTGTTCATCCACCTCATGCGGGGCGTGAGCGAGGACGCACAATGAGCCTCTCGGTGGCGTTTTCCCTTTCTCGCTGGGTCGGCATCATCGTCAAGGAATTCATCCAGCTCAAGCGCGACCGCCTGACCTTCGGCATGATCATCGGCATCCCGGTGCTGCAGCTCATCCTGTTCGGCTACGCCATCAACGCCGACCCGAAGCGGCTGCCGACCGCGGTGCTTTCGGCCGACTCGAGCGCCTACTCGCGCACGCTGCTTTC
>MERP01000053.1 GCA_001772055.1 Betaproteobacteria bacterium RIFCSPLOWO2_12_FULL_68_19 | reverse complement strand
GTCGGGTTGATCACGTATTGCCCGTCGAGGTAGCCGACGCGGCAGGCGCCGATCGGGCCGTTGAACGGGATGCCCGAGAGGGTCAGCGCCGCAGACACCGCCAGCATCGCGGGGATGTCGGAGTCGACCTCCGGATTGAGCGAGAGCACGGTGGCGACCACCTGCACCTCGTTGAAGAACCCGTCGGGAAACAGCGGCCGGATCGGCCGGTCGATGAGGCGGCAGGTCAGCGTCTCCTTCTCCGTCGGCCGGCCCTCGCGCTTGAAGAAGCCGCCCGGGATCTTGCCCGCGGCGTAGGTCTTCTCGACGTAATCGACGGTGAGCGGGAACCAGTCCTGGCCGGCGCGCGGCTCCTTCGCCGCCACCACGGTGGCGAGCACCACCGTGTCCTCCATGGTGCACACCACCGCGCCGTGCGCCTGGCGGGCGATCTCGCCGGTTTCGAGGGTGACTTGGTGGCTTCCGTAGTTGAAGCTTTTCTTGATCGGGTTCAAGGCGAATCCTCAGTAAGGACGACGCGCGAACACAGGACGCTCATCAGGAGGATGAGCGCCTAAAGCCGCGACATCGGGAAGAAGGCAGCTATTTGCGCAGGCCGAGCCGCTCGATCAGGCCGCGGTACTTGTCCGCGTCCTTGCGCTTCAGGTAATCGAGCAGCTTGCGGCGCTGGCTCACGAGCTTGAGCAGCCCGCGCCGCGAGTGGAAGTCCTTGACGTGCGTCTTGAAATGCTCGGTGAGGCCGTTGATGCGCTCGGTCAGGAGCGCGATCTGCACCTCGGGCGACCCGGTGTCGTTGGCCGAGCGCTGGTATTGCTTGACGACCTGCGCCTTCTGCGCGACCTGCAATGCCATTTCGCTGTCTCTCTCGATGTAAGCGCGCGATTTTAACCGAAGCACGCCGCCAGTCACAAGGTTTATCGATGTAGATCAGCCGCTTGGGTCAGTCGCAGCGGGCGCAGGGCGCCCTCCTCGGCGCGCCCCAGTCCGATCAGCGCGCCGTCCTTGCGCACCACGGCGTACAGACCCTCTTCCAGGCCGCTGATTTTCAATGTCTGGCCGCTGCGCAGGCGCGCCTCCGAGCCGGCGTCGAGCTCGGCGCGCGGCAGCCCGGCGAGCAGCGCCGAAAGGGGCAGCAGCCGCTCCCTGCGCGCCGGCGCGGGCAGCTCCTGCAGTGCCTGCAGGCTGATCGCGTCTTCGAGCCGGAAGCCGCCCGACGCAGTACGGCGCAAGGCAGCCAGGTGCGCGCCTGTGCCCAGCTCGGCGCCGATGTCCTCGGCCAGGGTGCGGATATACGTGCCCTTGCTGCAGCGAATGCGCAGCTCCAGCCACGGCGGCTCGAAACGCAGCGACTCGAGCGCCAGGATCTGCACCCGACGGCGCTCGCGCGCCACCTGCACGCCTTTTCGCGCCAGCTTGTAGAGCGGCACGCCGTCGCGCTTCAGGGCCGAATGCATGGGCGGCAGCTGCTCGATCGTGCCGTGGAATTTCCGCAGCGCTTCGTGCAGGCGGGCCTGCGAGACCTTCACGGTGCGCCTTTCCAGCACCTCCCCCTCCGCGTCGCCCGTGGCGGTCGTCTCGCCCAGCTTGAGGGTGGCGAGGTATTCCTTCTCCGCGTCGAGGAGCAGCCCGGCGAACTTGGTCGCCTCGCCGAAAAGCACGAGCAGCAGGCCTGAGGCGAGCGGGTCGAGCGTGCCTGCGTGGCCGGCCTTTCGCGCGCCAAGAAGAGCCTTGGCCCTCTGCAATACGGCGTTCGAGCTCGGCCCGACCGGCTTGTCGAGCAGCAGCGCGCCGTCGGTCACTTGCGCGGCCTCATTTCTTGCGAACCGCGCTGTCGATCAGCCGCGACAGCCGATCGGCGCGCTCGACCGACTCGTCGTACTCGAAGCGCAGCTCCGGGATGCTGTAGAGCTTCACGCGCTTCGCGAGCTGGCTGCGCAGGAAGCCCGCCGCGCGGCGAAAGCCCTCCTGCACTTCCTCGAGCCTTTCCTTGTCGAGCAGCGTGAAAAGGACCTTGGCGTGAGACATGTCGGGAGAGACGTCGACCGCGGTAAGGGTCACCATCCCGACGCGCGGATCGCGCAGCTCTCGCGCCACCAGCTCAGAGAGCTCCCGCTGGATCAGATCACCGACGCGCTGCGGGCGCCCCTGAGCGCGCTTCACAGGCTTCGGGCGACCTCCATCACCTCGAAGACCTCGAACTGGTCGCCTTCCTTGAGGTCGGAGAAGTTCTTCAGCGACATGCCGCACTCGAAGCCTGCCTTCACCTCGCGCACGTCGTCCTTGAAGCGTTTGAGCGAGTCGATCTCGCCGGTGTGGATCACCACGTTGTCGCGCAACACGCGCACCTGCGCGCCGCGCTTCACCGTGCCGTCGAGCACATAGCAGCCGGCCACCGTGCCGATCTTGGAGATACGGAACACCTGGCGCACCTCGACCATGCCGATGACCGATTCCTTGCGCTCCGGCGCCAGCATGCCGGAGAGCGCGGCCTTGATCTCGTCGACCGCCTCGTAAATGATGTTGTAGTAGCGCACCTGGATGCCGCTCGACTCGATCAGCTTGCGCGCGGTCGCGTCGGCGCGCGTGTTGAAGCCGATGATCACGGCGCGCGAGGCCATCGCCAGGTTGACGTCCGACTCGGTGATGCCGCCCACGCCGGCATGCACCACCGTCACTTTTACCTCGTCGGTCGCGAGCCGCGTCAGGGCGTGCACCAGCGCCTCCTGCGAGCCCTGCACGTCGGCCTTGATGACCAGCGTCAGCACCTTCTTCTCGCCCTCGGCCATCTGCCCGAACGCGTTCTCGAGCTTGGCGGCGTGCTGCTTGGCGAACTTCACGTCGCGGAACTTGCCCTGGCGGAAGAGCGCGATCTCGCGCGCCTTGCGCTCGTCGGTCAGCACCGTCATTTCCTCGCCCGCGCTCGGCACCTCCGAGAGGCCCTGGATCTCGACCGGGATCGAGGGTCCCGCCGCCTGCACCGGCTTGCCATTCTCGTCCAGCATGGCGCGCACCCGGCCATAGACCGCGCCGGTCAGGATCACGTCGCCGCGCTTGAGCGTGCCCGATTGCACCAGCAGCGTGGCGACCGGGCCGCGGCCCTTGTCGAGGCGCGCCTCGATCACGACGCCCCTGGCCGGCGACTCGGTGGGCGCCTTGAGCTCCAGCACCTCGGCCTGCAGCAGGATCTGCTCGAGCAGCGCGTCCACGCCCTGCCCGGTCTTCGCCGATACCGGCACGAAAGGCGAGTCGCCGCCGTATTCCTCGGGCACCACGCCCTGGGCGAGCAGCTCCTGCTTCACCTTGTCGGCGTTGGCCTCGTGCTTGTCGATCTTGTTGATCGCCACCACCAGCGGCACCTCGGCCGCCTTGGCATGGTTGATCGCCTCGATGGTCTGCGGCATGACGCCGTCGTCGGCGGCGACGACCAGCACCACCAGGTCGGTCACCTTCGCGCCGCGCGCGCGCATGGCGGTAAAGGCCTCGTGGCCGGGGGTGTCAAGGAAGGTCACCACGCCGCGCGGCGTCTCGACGTGGTAGGCGCCGATGTGCTGCGTGATGCCGCCCGCCTCGCCCGCCGCGACCTTGGTGCGGCGGATGTAGTCGAGCAGCGATGTCTTGCCGTGGTCGACGTGACCCATCACCGTCACCACCGGCGGGCGCGGCTTGCCTTCCGCCGCAGCGGGCGGCGCGGTCTCGGTGAGGTAGGCCTCGGGGTCGTCGAGCTTGGCGGGTTTCGCCTTGTGGCCCATCTCCTCGACCACGATCATCGCGGTTTCCTGGTCGAGCACCTGGTTGATGGTGGCCATGGTGCCGAGCTTCATGAGCACCTTGATCACCTCGGCGGCCTTGACCGACATGCGGTGCGCGAGCTCGCCGACCGCGATCGTCTCCGGCACGGGGATCTCGCGCACCATCGGCTCGACCGGCTGGGCGTAGGCGGTTTCGGCGCCCGCGCTCGCCTGGCGGTGCCGGCCGCCGCCGCGCGCGTGCCAGCCCCCGACGCCGCCGCCGGCGTCGCCGCGGGTCTTGATCGTGCGCCGGCGCACCGAGTCGTCGCGCAGCACCGTGGTGGGCCTGGCTTTCTTCGGCTTCTTGTCGGTCTTGGGCTCGCCCGCCTTGGGCGCATGCAGCGTGGTGGGCGCCACCGCCGGGGCGGCGGGTGCAGCCTCGGCGGCCTTCTGCTCGGCCGCTTTCTGCTCCGCTTCCTTGCGCTCACGCTCCTGCTTCTCGCGCAGCTCGGCCGCCTGCAGCTCGGCAAGCTGCTGCTGGCGTTTCGTTTCTTCTTCCCTTAATTCAATTTCTTTCGAATCAACCGCGGGCGGCGGCGCGGGCGGCGCCTCGGCGGCGACCGCGGCAGCCGTGACCTCCGCCGGGTCGCGCTTCACGAACACGCGCTTCTTGCGCACCTCGACCTGCACCGTGCGGTACTTGCCGGTCGCATCGGTCTTGCGGATCTCGCTGGTCTGCTTGCGGGTCAGCGTGATCTTGTTCTTGGTGTCCGCCGAGCCGTGGGTCTTGCGCAGATGCTCGAGCAGGCGCGACTTGTCCTGCTCGCTGAGCGAGTCGCCGGGCTGCTTCTTGTCCACGCCGGCGGCGCGCAGCTGCTCGAGCAGCACCGAGGGCGGCACCTTCAGCTCGCTCGCGAATTGGGCTACGCTGGTCTGGGCCACGCTACGCCGCCTCCTGCTTCGTGGCCGGCTTCTCGGCCTCGTCGCCGAACCAGTGGGCGCGCGCCGCCATGATCAGCTTCTTCGCCCTCTCCTCCTCCATCCCGGTCATCTCCGAGAGCTCGTCGACGGCGAGGTCGGCAAGGTCGTCGCGGCTCTTGATGCCGGTCTCGACCAGCTTGGCGGCGAGCTGCGTGTCCATGCCCTCGAGCTTGAGCAGCTCCGGATCCACGCCCTCCATCTTCTCCTCGTTGGCGATCGCCGCCACGAGCAGCGCGTTGCGCGCGCGGTTGCGCAGCTCGTTGACCGTGTCCTCGTCGAAGGCCTCGATCTCGTTCAGCTCGTTGATCGGCACGTAGGCGATCTCCTCCAGGGTCGAGAAGCCTTCCTCGATCAGGATGTTGGCGACCTCCTCGTCGACGTCGAGGCGCTCCATGAAGTGGCTCTTGATGCGGCCGCTCTCTTCCTTCTGCTTCTGGGTGGACTCCTCCTCGGTCATCAGGTTGATCTGCCAGCCGGTGAGCTCGGAGGCGAGGCGCACGTTCTGGCCGCTGCGGCCGATCGCCACCGCCAGGTTCTCCTCGTCGACCACCACGTCCATGGCGTGCTTTTCCTCGTCGACCACGATCGAGGTGACTTCCGCCGGCGCGAGCGCGCCGATCACGAACTGGGCCGGGTCGGCGGACCAGAGCACGATGTCGACGCGCTCCCCGGCGAGCTCCTGCGTCACCGCCTGCACGCGCGAGCCGCGCATACCGACGCAGGTGCCGATCGGGTCGATGCGCTTGTCGTTGGTGTGCACGCCGATCTTGGCGCGGATGCCGGGGTCGCGGGCCGCCGACTTGATCTCGAGCAGGCCTTCCTCGATCTCGGGCACCTCGAGCTCGAACAGCTTCATGATGAACTGCGGCGCGGTGCGCGACAGGATGAGCTGCGGGCCGCGTGCCTGGCGGTCGATCTTCGCCACCCAGGCGCGCACGCGGTCGCCGATGCGCAGGTTCTCCTTCGGGATCATGTGCTCGCGCGGCAGCAGCGCTTCGAGCCGGCCCGACTCGATGATGGCGTTGCCGCGCTCCATGCGCTTGACGGTGCCGGTAACGAGCTCGTCGCCGCGCGACAGGAAGTCGTTCAGGATCTGCTCGCGCTCGGCGTCGCGGATGCGCTGCAGGATCACCTGCTTCGCGGTCTGCGCGCCGATGCGCCCGAACTCGACCGGCTCGAGCGGCTCCTCGATGAACTCCTCGAGCTGCACGTCGGACTTGCGCTTCTGCGCTTCCGACAGCGCGATCTGCGCCTGCGGCAGCTCGAGCGCGTCGTCGGGCACCACCTTCCAGCGCCGGAACGACTCGTAGTCCCCGGTGTTCGGGTCGACGTGCACGCGCACGTCGATGTCCTCGGAGTATTTCTTCTTGGTCGCCGAGGCGAGCGCCATCTCGAGCGCGCCAAAGACGATGTCGCGCGGGACGTTCTTCTCCCGCGCCAGCACATCCACGAGCATCACCAGTTCACGATTCATTACCCCAGCCCTCAAAATTCCGGCACCAGCCGCGCCCGGTCGATGTCCTCGAGCGCGAGCGCAACCGTCTGTCCGTCCAGCTCCATGCTCACGCGGCCTTCGTCCGCGCCTTTCAGCACGCCGACGAACCTGCGGCGCCCCGTGGCGTCCGGCGTGCGCATGCGCACGTCGG
>MERP01000052.1 GCA_001772055.1 Betaproteobacteria bacterium RIFCSPLOWO2_12_FULL_68_19 | reverse complement strand
CGACCCAGAAGAAGGCGTCGATCTTGCGGTCCTTGAGCGCGCTCACGGACTCGGCCACGCCCAGGCGCTCGCGGCGCATGTCGCGGTCCTTGTCGAGGCCGGCGGCCTCGATGACGCGGAACGCCATCACCTCGGTGGCGCTGCCGCCCGAGCCGGTCGAGACGCGCTTGCCCTTGAGATCCTGGATGCGGCTGATGCCGGTGCCCTCGACGCTCACGACGTGCATGCGGTTCGGGTACATCACCATCAGCGTGCGGATCGGCACGGCCTTGCCGGTGAACTTGTCCTTGCCCTGCAGCGCGTCCTGGCCGGCGTCCGCCATGGTCATCGCCAGATAAGGCTTGCCGGTGCCGACCAGCTGCAGGTTCGCGACCGAGCCGCCGGTCACCTCCGCGGTCGCCTGCATGCCGGGCACGTACTTGGACAGCACCGCCGCCATGCCGCCGCCCAGCGGGTAGTACACCCCGCCCGTGCCGCCGGTGCCGATCGAGATGTTCTGGGCCTGCACCGCGAGGGCAACCGCGCCCAGGACAAGCGCAAGAACGCGCGCGATCAATTTCATGGACTTCTCCTATTGAAGCGGGCGATTCTACCGTACGCCGAGCTTGCGCAGCACCTCGGCGCGGCGCGAACGGGCATTGGTTTGGACTCTTGAATAAAGACTTTGACCATGGCTGTCCATCGCCACCAGCAGCGGGCCGAAGGCGCGCACGCGGAAGCGCCACAGCGACTCCGGGTTGAGGTCGTCGAGGTCGACGTCCTCGATCGCCTCGATCCAGGTGGTCTCGAGCGCCGCGGTGCCGCCGATGATGGCGAGATAGGCGCCGCCGAGATCCTGAAATGATTTCAAGGAATCTTCCCTCAGGCCGCCTTTGCCGATGATGAGGCGCACGCCGTGCTGCTGCATGAGCGGGCGGGTGAAGCGCTCCATGCGGTCGCTGGTGGTGGTGCCGATGCACACGGGGGCGTAGCCGGCGGGATGCTCGGGCGTCTTCTCGACCTTCTTCACGTTGGGCGCGGTATGGATCACGGCCTGCCCCGAGAGGTCGAAGCGCGTTTTGCGGCCGCGGTCGAACATGTGGATCTGGGTCGCGTCGCGGATGCCGAACAGCGTGCCGCTCAACGACACGCTGTCATTCACCCGCAGTTGCCGAACCTGCGTTTCATCTATCGGACAAGCGAGATCGTAGTGCGCCATTACCCGCCCAGCAGCGCCTTCTTCACGTCGTCCTGGACCGGCCGGGGGCCGAGCCAGATGCGCAGCAGCGCGCGGTAGAAGTCCTCGCCCGCGATCGGCTTCCCGGAGGGCTTGCCGTCGATCAGGACCCGCGTCTCTGCCCCCGCCGAGTCGAGCGCGATCGCCATGCCCTTCTTCGCCTCCTTCACTTCGGCCATGATCGCGGCGAGCTCCTGCACGCGCGGCTCGAGCGCCCTGGCGTCGGCTTCGGAATGGTTGGCGCGGATGCCCTCGGCGAGCGCCTCGGAGAACTCCGCCGCGCCGACGTTGCGCAGCATGTGGATGGCGACGCGCTTGGGCCCCGGCGCGCCGATCGCCTCCTCGGCCGAGGCGGTCTTCCTCGGCAGGTACAGGCCGATCGCGTACACCTGGAAGAACAGCCGCTTGCGCAGCCCCGCGCCGTTGAGCACCAGGTTCGCATTGCCTGCCTGAAGCTGCTCCTCCAGCTTCACCCCCGCCACCTCCGCGCCCAGGGCGGATGAAGAGAACAACGCCGCGAAAATGAAGAATCTAATAGCCATATTCCACCCCGGTGGGACGGAACGTCGCCCGCGCGCGGCGCGCGGAATGGCACTGCATGTTCACCGCCACCGGGTTCATGGTGATGTGGGTGGCCGCCGTCTCGACGTGCACCGCGAAGCACGTCGAGTCCCCTCCCAGGCCTTGCGGGCCGACGCCGAGCAGGTTCACCGCCTCGCTCAGCTCGCGCTCGAGCTTCGCGCCTTCGGCATCCTCGCAGCGCGAGCCGAGCGGCCGGGTCGCCGCCACCTTGGCGAGGTGCATGCACAGGTCGGCCGTGCCGCCGACGCCGACGCCGACGATGGTCGGCGGGCAGGTCTTGCCGCCCGCCTCGAGCACGCAATCGACCACGAAGGTCTTGATCGCGTCCACGCCTTCGGCCGGGATCGCCATGCGCAGCCACGAGTTGTTCTCCGAGCCCGAGCCCTTGGGGATCATTTCGATCACCAGGGTTTCCTCCTCGGCAAAATCGATGTTGATGACCGGTATCCCGCGCCCGGTCGAGTTCTGCTCGTTCACCCGCGTGGTCGGGTGCACGATCGAGGAGCGGAACGAGTACTCGCGCGTCGAGCGCGCGCAGCCCCGGCGGATCGCCTCCTTCAGCGCCACGCCGGAGACCCCGTCCATTTCTACGCCGCGCCCGATCCAGACGTTGTAGACCGGGATGCCGGTGTCCTGGCAGAGCAGGTTGTCGCTGTCCTCGGCGACCGCGATGTTGCGGATCATGGTGCCGAGCATGCGCTTCGCGCCCGCGTCGGTCTCCCGCTGCGCCAGCGCGTCGAAGCCCTGCTTGACGTCGGGAGGAAGCAGCTTCAGCGCCCGGATGTAGAGCTCCTTCGCCGCTTCCTCGACCTGCTGCAGATCGACTTTCACTTCACCTGGATCTTTCTCTCCCTCACCACGTTCGCCCACAGGGCGGTCTCTTCCTTGAGCGCCTTGGCCATTTCTTTTGGCGTGTTGGCCACGGGCGCGAGACCCTGCGCATACAGGCGCGCTTTCAGCCGGCTGTCCTGGAGCGCCTGCTTCGTGTCGCGATACACCTTCTGGATGATCTCCTGCGGCGTTCCGGTCGGCGCGACGATGCCGAACCAGCCCGCGTTCTCGAAGCCGGGCACGGTCTTCGCGATCGGCGGCACGCCGGGCAGCTGCGGCGCCTCGGTCTTGCTCGTCACGCCGAGCGCGCGCAAGCGCCCGCCGTTGACGTGCCCGATCGAGGCGGCAAGGTTGCCGACGAAGAAGTCGATCTCGCCGCCCACCAGCGCCGCGAGGCCCGGCCCTTCGCCCTTGTAAGGCACCGCCTGCGCCTGGATCTTCGCCTGATAGACGAAGTTCTCCGCGGCGAGGTGCGTCTGCGAGCCGATGCCCGCATGGCCGAAGTTGAGCTTGCCGGGATTCGCTTTTGCGTAGTCGATCAGGTCCTTGACGCTCTTGAAGCGCGAGCTGGCGGGCACGGTCATCACCTGCGGCCCGGACACGACGTTGGTCACGGGGACGAAATCCTTCTCGGGGTTGTAGGCCATCCTGGCGTAGATGTGCTGGTTGGCGGTCACCACCGAGCCCGAGGGAAAGAACAGCGTGTAGCCGTCGGGCGTCGCCCGCGCCGCCTCGGCCGCGCCCACGCCGCCGCCCGCCCCGCCGCGGTTCTCGATGATCACCTGCTGGCCCCAGATGCGCGAGAGCTGCTCGCCGAGCAGCCGCGCGGAGATGTCGGTCGCCCCGCCCGGCGGGAAGGGCACGATGAACTTGACCGGCTTCTGCGGCCACGACTGGGCCTGCGCGGCGGCCGAGACGAGCGCCGCGAGAACGAAAGCGAGAATCCTTTTCATCTCATCCTCCTTAAGGGTTTTTCATTCTACAGCGCCAGCGCCAGGGCGAGCCCGACCGCGAGCGCGAGCGCCGCGGCGGCGGCCGCGAGGCCCTTCTGCCAGTCGCGCCAGGGCAGGAACTCGAGCGCGAGCACGCGCAAGCCCCCGCCCAGATGCGCGGCCAGGGCGAGCACGATCGCCCATTCGCCGAGCTTCACCAGCGGCTGCTCGGTCCACGCGAGAAAGCTGTCGAGTTGCAGCGCGTTGCCCAGCACCCAGAAGTGCAGCGGCAGGAACGCGGCCAGCGCGATGCCCGAGACGCGATGCACCATGAAGACCCAGTAGGAGCTCTCCTTCTTCAAGCAAAGACCCCGACGGCGGCGCGCATGCCCATCCAGGCAAGCGCGGCGGCGAAAATCAGCAGGAACAGATCGCGCGAGCGGCCGCGCCAGCCGAGCCACTCGATGAGCACGCTCCTCAGCCCGATCGGCGCATGCACCGTGACCGCCAGCACGAACAGCGAGTAGAACGCGAACCCGGCGGCGTTGCCGCGCGTGCGCACGAGGATCTCGGCGGCGCTCAGCCCGCCCTGCACCGCATAGATGACCGTCGCGAGGTGCACCGCCACGCACAGCGCGAGGACCGCCGCGCTCGCGCGCTGCGCTATCCACAGCAGCGATTCGGCTCTCGTGCTCAGAACTCTCCCCTGAGGATCGATTTCGCGACTTCCCTTTTCAGCCCCGCGATGCCCGCCGTGGGCGAGAGCTGCTTCGGGCAGCGCTCGGTGCAGCTCATGTGCGTATGGCAGGAATGGCAGCCCGCGTCGCCGGCGACCGCGCGCAGCCGCGCAACGGCGTTTCGGTCCCTTTCATCCCTGACCAATGTCCAGGCCCGGTTCAGCGCCGCCGGGCCGAGGTAGTCCGGGTTCCAGGCGACCACGTCGCAGGCGCTGTAGCACACGCCGCAGCCGATGCATTCGATCGCGGCATCGACCTGCATGCGCTCGGCGGAAGCGGGCTTCACGGCCTGGAAGTCGTCGCGCTTGCTGCGGTTGCCCTTGAACTGCCCCTGGGCGCGCGCCCACTTGTCGAAGAACTCGCGCATGTCGGTGACCAGATCGCGGATCACCGGCAGGTTCTTCAGGGGGCCGATGGACAGAGAGTCCTTGTCCAGGACCCGATCGACGTGCGTGCGGCAGGTCCAGCGCGGCACGCCGTTCACCGTCATGGCGCACGAGCCGCACATGCCGACGCGGCAGGCGTAGCGGTAGGCGAGCGTCGGATCGAGCGAGCGCTGGATGTAGGTGACGACGTCCAGCACCGTCTGGCTCGCCTGGCGCGGCACCTCGAACTGCCGGAAGCGGCCTTCGGCGCCTCCTTTCCAGACCGAAACCTTCAAGCCGATTCGTACAACCGGGTCAGGACGAATTCCCGGTGGCCGAGGGCCTCGGCGGCCGTGAGGCGGCCGTTGGCGGTGCGGAACATGCACTCGAGCAGCTTGTCGCCTGCCTGGTCCGGCGTCAGTTCCTTGCGCAACAGGCCGGAAACATCCACATCGATGTGCTCCGACATGGTGCGCACCGTGCGCGGGTTCGCGCTCAGCTTGATCACCGGCAGGATCGGGTTGCCGATCACGTTGCACTGCCCGGTGGGGAAGAGGTGCACCACGAAGCCGGCCGCGGCGCATAGCGTCACCATTTCCGCCGCGGCGGAGGAGGAGTCCATGAACCACAGGCCCGGCCCGCTCGGGACCTCGGCCTTGTCGAGCGCGCCGTCCACCACGCACTTCCTGCCGATCTTCTGGATGTTGCCCAGGGCCTTTTCCTCGATGGTGGTGAGCCCCCCTTCGATGTTGCCCTTGGTGGGCTGCGAGTCCATGAGGTCGCTGGTCTTGTGCCGCTCGATGACCTCCTGGTAGCGGTCGAAGAAGAACTGGAATTTCTTGCGCACCTCGTCGTTGCGGCAGCGCGCCGCCACCAGGTGCTCGCCGCCGGTGAGCTCGGTCGTCTCGCCGAACACCATGGTGACGCCGTGCGGGTACATCTTGTCGAAGGCGTTGCCCACGGTGGGATTGGCGCCGCAGCCCGAGGTCGTGTCCGACTCGCCGCACTTGGTCGACACCCACAGGTCCTTGAGCGAGCGCTCCTCCCGGCGCAGCTCCGAAGCCCACTGCACGTATTCCTTGGCCGCCTTGGAGGCGCGGTGGATGGTGTCGTGGTCGCCGTGCTGCTCGATGCCGAAGTACGACACCGGCTTGCCGGTCGCGCGGATGCCGTCGGCGACCTTCTTCGCCCAGGTGTCCTCGATGCAGATCACCACCACGGCGGCGACGTTCGGGTTCGAGCCCGCGCCGATGAGCGTCCTGAAGTGCAGGTCGAGGTCGGCGCCGAACTGCAGCCGGCCGTAGGGGTGCGGGATGGCGAGCGTCCCCTTGACGTTGTTCTCCACCGCCTGCGCGGCGGCGTTCGACAGATCGTCGACCGGGAGGATGAGGACGTGATTCCTCACGCCCACTCTGCCATTTTCTCTTTTGAAACCGAAGAACGTTGCTTTCGAAAGATCCATGTTGTCTACCAGCGCTTGGTCTTGACGTTATGGACGTGCAGATGCTCGCCGCGCGCGATCGGCTTGACCACCTTGCCTATGTCGATGCCGTACTTGATCACCGTGTCGCCCACCCGGTAATCCTTGAGCGCGACCTTGTGCCCGATCGGGATGTCGCTCTTCGCGGTCACTTCGAGGTCCTTGTCGTCCTCCATGATCCAGCCCTTGAGCGGCTGGCCCGACTTGACGCCTTCCACCACGACGACGCCGACGCCGTCGCCTTCCTCGTGCACGACGAAATGGATCACTTCTGCCTCCCCGCCGATGGAACGGCCACTGTACTGCGGCGTCGTCCCGCAAGTCAACTATATGACATGGATGACCTGTATGTTAGCCTGACCGCCCCATGAACCGGCCGGTCGAAGTC
>MERP01000051.1 GCA_001772055.1 Betaproteobacteria bacterium RIFCSPLOWO2_12_FULL_68_19 | reverse complement strand
GTTCGCCAGGAGCATGGGCTACTCCGGCGAGATGCTCTCGCGCCCGGTGGTCGGCGTCGCCGGCTCGGGCAGCGGCTTCAACAACTGCCACCGCCATTTCCCGGAGCTGGTCGAGGCGGTCAAGCGCGGCGTGCTCGCCGCGGGCGGGCTGCCGCTCGAGTTTCCGACCGTGTCGCTCGGCGAGGTGTTCCTCAGCCCGACCTCGATGATGTTCCGCAACCTGATGTCGATGGACGTCGAGGAGATGATCCGCGCGCAGCCGATGGACGCGGCGGTGCTGATCGGCGGCTGCGACAAGACGGTGCCGGCGCAGCTTATGGGCGCCCTCTCCGCCGACCGGCCGGCGGTGCAGCTGCTCGCCGGGCCGATGATGCCGACCTCCTTCCGCGGCGAGCGCCTCGGCGCCTGCACCGACTGCCGCCGCTTCTGGGCGCTGCACCGTGCAGGGAAGGTCGATGAGCAGGAAATCGCGGAGGTGGAGGGCAATCTTGCAACGACCGCGGGCACCTGCGCGGTGATGGGAACCGCCTCGACCATGGCGGCGGTCGCCGAGGCGCTCGGCATGGCGCTGCCCGGCAGCGCGGCGATCCCGGCGGTGCACGCCGACCGCCTGCGCGCTGCGGAAGAGAGCGGCAGGCGCGCGGTGGAGCTGACGCGCTCGCCGCTGCGCCCGAGCGAGATCATCACGGAGAAATCGGTCGAGAACGCGCTGCGCGTGCTGCTCGCCATCGGCGGCTCGAGCAACGCCATCGTGCATCTGACGGCAATAGCCGGTCGTGCCGGCATCGAAGTCGACTTGAAGAAGCTCAATGCGCTGTCGGATTCGACTCCCGTGCTGGTGGACCTCAAGCCCACCGGGCAGCACTACATGTCCGACCTCTACGCCGCGGGCGGCGTGGGCGCGCTGATGCGCGAGCTGAAGCCGCTGTTGCACCTCGAGTGCATGACCGTCGCGGGCATCACGCTGAAGGAAGCGCTTGAACGGCAGTCGCCATGGGTCGATCGCGCCGTCGTCAGGACCGCAGACAATCCTGTTTATAAGGAAGGCGGGCTGGTCGCGCTGTTCGGCTCGCTCGCGCCGAACGGCGCGATCCTCAAGCGCTCGGCCGCCGACCCGAAGCTCTTCGAGCGCGAGGGCCGCGCGGTGGTGTTCAGCTCGCTCGAGGACCTCGCCGCCCGGATCGACGATGCGGCGCTCGAGGTCGCCGCCGAGGACTTCCTGGTGCTGCAGAACGCCGGGCCCAGGTCGGGCTACGCCATGCCGGAGGCGGGCTACCTGCCGATTCCCGCCAAGCTCGCGCGCGCCGGGGTGAAGGACATGGTGCGCATCTCGGATGCGCGCATGAGCGGCACCGCGTACGGCACCATCGTGCTGCACGTCTCGCCCGAGGCGGCGGTCGGCGGCCCGCTCGCGCTCGTGCGCAACGGCGACCGCATCCGGCTCTCGGTGCGGGAACGCAAGATCGACCTGCTGGTTTCCAAGGAGGAACTGGATAGAAGAAGAAATTCCTGGAAACCCCCGGTGGCGCCTGCGGCGCGGGGCTACGCCAGGCTCTACATGGACCACGTGATGCAGGCGGAGCAGGGCTGCGACTTCGATTTCCTGCGAAAGGCGTGAGGCTCGACTACTCGCACGAGGTGCGGCATCACGAATCGCGCCTCGTCCGGGGCCTGTATCTCGGCGCCGGATTCGCATTCGTCGGCATCGGCGTGCTCGGCATCTTCCTGCCCGTGCTTCCGGCCACGCCCTTCCTGCTGCTCGCGGCGGCCTGCTTTGCTCGCGGTTCGGCGCGCTTCTACAACTGGCTGCTCAACAACCGCAGCTTCGGCCCGACCATCCTCGAGTGGCGGCGGCACCGCAGCATTCCCTGGCGCACCAAGATGATCGCCATCGTGCTGATGTCGGGCACGCTCGCCGTCTCGATCGTGTTCTACGTCGAGGAGGTCTACCTGCAGTGGGCGCTGGGCGCGCTCGGGCTGCTGCTCGCGGCCTGGCTGTACAGCGTTCCCTCGCGCGACCGGCCGCGCCGGGCGCGCGGTTGACAAGCCGCCCCGAGATGCTTCAAGCTTGATCTATTCAGGCTTGGAGCATTTAGCCCTGACCGGACCCGCCTTGCAGGACCGAGAAACCATCGCCCGCGCGGGCGACCACCGCGCGCTCAGGATCTGGCTGCGCCTGCTCACCTGCACGCAGCTCATCGAGCGGCAGGTGCGCTCGCGGCTGCGCGGCCAGTTCGACACCACGCTGCCGCGCTTCGACCTGATGGCGCAGCTCGAGCGCCACCGCGAGGGCCTGAAGATGAACGAGCTCTCGCGCCTGCTGATGGTCACCGGCGGCAACGTCACCGCGATCGTCGACCAGCTCGAGAAGGAGGGGCTGGTCGAGCGCCTCGACGAGCCCGACGACCGGCGCGCCTTCCGCATCCGCCTCACCAGGAGCGGCGAGAGGGGCTTCGCCGACATGGCGCGCGCCCACGAGGAATGGGTGGTCGAGCTGCTCGCCGGCCTCTCGCGCCGCGACCAGGAGGAGCTGCTGCGGCTGCTCGCCAGGGTGAAGGAGAACGCGGTGGAGGCCAGCTCATGACCCGGCCCGGGCTCTTCGAGGGGAGCTAGGGAGCGCGGATGGACCGTTTCCAGCATTACCAGTGGCCGTTCTTCGAGCCGCGCCATGCCGAGCTCGCGCGCAAGGCCGAAGCGTTCGCCCGGGAAAGCCTCGGCTACACGCACGGCGAGGACGCGGACGCGATCTGCCGGCGCCTGGTCGCGGACCTGGGATGCGCGGGATTCCTCGGCCATTGCGTCGGCACGCAGGTCGAAGTCCGCTCGGTGGCGGTGCTGCGCGAGGTGCTCGCCTACCATTCCGGCCTCGCCGACTTCTCGTTCGCCATGCAGGGCCTGGGCAGCGGCCCGATCGCGCTGGCCGGCACGGAGGAGCAGAAAGGCAAGTACCTGCCGAGAACCGCGAGCGGCGAAGCGATCGCCGCGTTCGCGCTGTCGGAGCCCGACGCCGGCTCCGACGTCAAGGCGCTGACCACGAGCGCGAGAAAAAGCGGCGGCGACTGGGTGCTCGACGGCACCAAGACCTGGATCTCGAACGGCGGCATCGCCGACTACTACGTGGTGTTCGCGCGCGCCGAGGGGGGCATCAGCGCCTTCGTGGTCGACGCCGCCGAGGTCGACGCCACGCGGCGCATCGACATCATCGCGCCGCACCCGATGGCGAGCGTGAAGCTCGAGGGCTCGCGCGGCGCGCTGCTCGGCGAGGCGGGGCAGGGCTTCAAGCTCGCGATGCGCAACCTCGACATCTTCCGCACCACCGTGGCGGCCGCGGCGCTGGGCTTTGCCAGGCGCGCGCTCGACGAGTCGCTCGCGAGAACGAAGAGCCGCAGGATGTTCGGCCAGGCCCTCGCGGAGTTCCAGATGACGCAGGCCAAGCTCGCCGACATGGCGACCTCGATCGATGCCGGGGCGCTGCTCGCCTACCGGGGAGCATGGGTAAAAGACGTGAAGAAGCAGCGCGTGACGCGCGAGGCGGCGATGGCGAAGATGTTCGCCACCGAGTCGGCGCAGCAGGTGATCGACGCCGCGGTGCAGCTCTGCGGCGGCCTGGGCGTGACGCGCGGCCACCCGGTGGAGCGCCTCTACCGCGAGGTGCGCTCGCTGCGCATCTACGAGGGCGCGACCGAGGTCCAGAAACTCATCATCGCGAAGGACCTGTTGAAGCCATGAGCTATACCGCGCACCTCGACAGCTTCGCGCGCGACAACCTGCCGCCGCGCAGCCTCTGGCCGGAGCTCGCCTTCGAGCTGCCCGAGCTGCAGTACCCCGCGCGCATGAACTGCGCGACCGAGCTGCTCGACAAGCCGGTGACGCGCGGCCACGGCCACCGCGTGGCGCTGCGCTCGCCCGACGGGGAGTGCACCTACACCCAGCTCTTCACCCAGTCCAACCGGCTCGCCAACGTGCTGGTGCGCGAGATGGACCTGAAGCCGGGCAACCGCGTGCTGCTGCGCGGGCCGAACAACCCGATGATGGCCGCGTGCTGGTTCGCGGTGATGAAGGCGGGCGGGGTCTGCGTCGCGACCATGCCGCTGCTGCGCGCGAAAGAGCTCACAGAGATCATCACCAAGGCCGAGATCAGCCACGCCCTGTGCGACAAGCGGCTCGAGAGCGAACTGAAGGCCGCGCAGGAAAAATGCGGCATGTTGAAAAGCGTGAAGTACTGGTACGACGACTCGGCCGACTCGCTCGACACGCTCTCGCTCAGGCAGCCGCTCACTTTCGCCAACGTCGCGACCGCCGCCGAGGACGTGGCGCTGATCGCCTTCACCTCGGGCACCACCGGCAAGCCCAAGGGCACGATGCACTTCCACCGCGACGTGATCGCGATGTGCGACTGCTTCCCGCGCTCCTGCCTCAAGGCGGGCAAGGACGACGTGTTCTGCGGCACGCCGCCCATCGCCTTCACTTTCGGCCTGGGCGGGATGCTGTGCTTCCCGATGCGCTTCGGCGCCTCCACGGTGCTGATGGAGAAGCTCGGGCCCGACACGCTGCTCGAGACCATCCAGCGCTTCAAGGCGACGGTGTGCTTCACCTCGCCGATCATGTACCGCGGCATGGCGGCGATCGCCCGGGATTACGACTTGAGCTCGCTGAAAAAATGCGTCTCGGCCGGCGAAGCCCTGCCCGATCCGACCCGCCAGCTCTTCAAGCAGGCGAGCGGCATCGAGATCATCGACGGCATCGGCTCGACCGAGATGATCCACATCTTCATCTCGCACACGCCCGAGCGCGTGCGCCGCGGCGCCACCGGCTACGCGATTCCCGGCTACCACGCCACGGTGCTCGACGCGGACGGGCGAGCGTGCCCGCCCGGCAAGATCGGCCGCCTGGCGGTGAAGGGGCCCACCGGCTGCCGCTACCTCGCGGACGAGCGGCAGAAGGACTACGTGCAGCAGGGCTGGAACCTCACCGGGGACGCCTACCTGAGGGACGAGGACGGCTACTTCTTCTACCAGGCGCGCACCGACGACATGATCATCTCGGCCGGCTACAACATCGCCGGGCCGGAGGTCGAAGGCGCGCTGCTCTTGCACGCGGCGGTGGCCGAGTGCGGCGTGGTGGGGGCGCCGGACGCGGAACGCGGCACCATCGTCAAGGCCTTCGTGGTGCTGAAATCCGGACATCTGCCGAGCGCGGAAACGGCAAAGGCGCTGCAGGATCACGTCAAGAGCGCGATCGCGCCGTACAAGTACCCGCGCGCAGTGGAGTTCGTCGAGTCTCTGCCTCGCACCGAGACCGGCAAGCTGCAGCGCTTCAAGCTGAGGACCCTCTAGATGCAAGTCCTGCAACCTCCCGGCTGGGCACGCCCGAAGGGCTTCTCCAACGGCATCGCTGCGCAGGGAAAGCTGGTGTTCATCGCCGGCCAGGTCGGCTGGGACGCGCAGCAGCAATGGCGGCAGCGCGGCTTCGCGGGCCAGTTCCGCCAGGCGCTCGAAAACGTGATCTCGGTCCTGAAGGAAGCGAACGGCGGGCCCGAGCACCTGGTGCGCCTGACGTGGTACGTGATCGACAGGGACGAATACCTGTCTTCGGTGCAGGAGGTCGGCGCGGCATACCGCGAGCTGATGGGCAGGCACTACCCGGCCATGGCGGTGGTGCAGGTGGCGGGTCTGGTCGAGGCCGAGGCGCGGCTGGAAATAGAGGCAACCGCAGTCATCCCGGAGAAAAGACCATGAAAGTCAGCGTCATCGGCGGCGGCGCGGGCGGGCTGTACTTCGCGCTGCTCGCGAAGAAGGCCTGGCCGCGCTGGGACATCACGGTCTACGAGCGCAACCGGCCCGACGACACCTTCGGCTTCGGGGTGGTGTTCTCCGACCAGACGCTCGACACCTTCAAGGCCTACGACCCGGTCACCTACGAGCGCATCCGCCGGCGCTTCGCCTACTGGGGCGACGTCGACGTGGTCTACAAGGGGCAGGTGATGCGCTCCGGCGGCAACGGCTTCTGCGGCTGCTCGCGCGTCGCGCTGCTCAACATCCTGCAGGACCGCTCGCGCGAGCTCGGCGTGCAGCTGAAGTTCCAGCGCGAGGTGGAGAGCCTCGATGAGTTCGCCGACTCGGACCTGGTCGTCGTGGCCGACGGGATCAACTCAAGAATAAGGAATCTTTATTCAAGCCATTTTCAGCCGAGCATCGATCTGCGCCCGAACAAGTTCACCTGGCTCGGCTCGACCAAGCCGCTCGACGCCTTCAAGTACTTCTTCCGCGAGACCCCCGAAGGCATCATCCTCGCGCACTGCTACCAGTACGAGGCCGACCGCTCGACCTGGGTGATCGAGACCGACGAGGCGACCTGGCGCAACTTCGGCTTCGACCGGATGGGCGAGCAAGAAATGATCTTGACTTTGGAAAAGGTCTTCTCGGAGGAGCTCGACGGGCACCCGCTCGTCGCCAACCGCTCGATCTGGCGCAACTTCCCCAACATCACCAACCGCACCTGGGTGAAGGACAACGCCGTGCTGGTGGGCGACGCCAAGGCGACCGCGCATTTCTCGATCGGCTCCGGCACCAAGCTCGCGATGGAAGACGCCATCGCGCTTTATGAATGCCTGAAAAAGGAATCGGAAGTCAAAAAGGCATTGCGGCTGTACGACACGGCACGCCGCGAGGAAGTGGAGAAGACCCAGCACGCGGCCAACGTCTCGCTCGCCTGGTTCGAGCACATGCAGCGCTACTGGGGCATGGAGCCGGAGCAGTTCGCCTTCGGCGTGATGTCGCGCTCCAAGCAGATCACCTGGGAGAACCTGGAGCTGCGCGACGCCGCGTTCGTGCGCAGCGTGCATCGCTGGTTCGCCGCAAAAGTGAAGCAGCAGGGCTTCGACATCGACCTCGAGAACCCGCCGGTGCCGATGTTCACGCCTTTGCGGCTGCGCGACCTGGTGCTCGAGAACCGCGTGGTGGTCTCGCCGATGGACCAGTACTCGGCGCTCGAGGGCGTGCCCGGCGACTGGCACTTCGTGCACCTCGCGAGCCGCGCCATCGGCGGCGCGGGCCTGGTGTACGTCGAGATGACCTGTCCTTCCCCCGAGGCGCGCATCTCGCCGGGAGACACGGGCCTGTGGAACGAGGCGCAACGCGACGCCTTCAAGCGCATCGTCGATTTCTGCCACGCCAGCTCGAAGGCGAAGCTCGCCATGCAGCTCGGGCACTCCGGGCGCAAGGGCTCGACGCAGCTCGGCTGGGAGCGCATGGATCATCCGCTCGAGAGCGGCAACTGGCCGGTGGTGTCGGCCTCGCCGATTCCCTACTACGAGGGCATCTCGCAGGTGCCGCGCGAGATGACCCGGGCGGACATGGAGAAAGTCATCGCGGACTTCCGAAAGGCGACGCTTTTCTCGGAACAGGCCGGCTTCGACATGCTGGAAATCCACATGGCGCACGGCTACCTGCTCGCCAGCTTCATCTCGCCGTTGACGAACCAAAGAAAAGATTCCTATGGAGGAAGCATAGAGAACCGCATGCGCTTTCCGCTGGAGGTGTTCCGCGCCTGCAGGCAGGCGTGGCCGCAGCGAAAGCCGATGTCGGCGCGCATCTCGGCCACCGACTGGGCGCCGGGCGGGCTGTCGGGAGAAGACCTGATCGCGCTCACGCGCATGCTCAAGGAGGCGGGCTGCGACCTGATCGACTGCTCGAGCGGCCAGACCGTGCCGCACCAGAAGCCGGTCTATGGCCGCATGTACCAGGCGCCCTTCTCCGACTGGGTGCGCAACGAGGTCGGCATCGCGACCATGACGGTCGGCGCGGTCACCACCGCCGACCAGGTGAACACGCTGCTCGCGGCGGGCAAGGCGGACCTCGTGGCGCTCGCGCGCACGCACCTCGGCAACCCGTACTTCACGCTGCAGGCCTCGGCCTGGTACCAGCACATGGGGCAGCACTGGCCGGCGCAGTACCTGACGGGGCGCGACCAGGCCTTCCGGCTCGCGGCGCGCGAGCGCGCCGAGCTCACCGACCTGCGCCTGCGCGCGCGTCCCGACAGCCACGAAGTCAAGGATGCCGGTATAAAGAAAGCGGCATGACACTCGAGCGTCTGGGCAAGTACGAAGTGAAGGGCCTGCTGGGCAAGGGGGCGACCGGCACGGTCTACCGCGCCTCCGACCCGTTCGGCCAGCGCGAGGTCGCGCTCAAGGTGATGCAGAAGCTGCCCTCCAACGCCGAGGAGGCGAGGAAGCTGCTGCGCTTCTTCCAGAACGAGGCGGCGCTCGCGGGAAAGCTGCGCCACCCGCACATCGTCAGCATCCTCGACGCGGGAGTCGAGGAAACGGCGGGCGGCGAGCCGCTGCGCTACCTGGTGATGGAGCTGGTCGACGGCGAGGCGCTGACGCGCTATTGCCAGCCCGGCGCGCTGCTCGACCCCGGCGCCGTGGTCGGCATCGCGTACAAGTGCTGCAAGGCGCTCGAGTTCGCGAACGGCCTGGGCGTGGTGCATCGCGACATCAAGCCGGCCAACATCCTGGTGCGCAGCGATTTCGACATCAAGGTCTCGGACTTCGGCGCCGCGCAGCTCGCCCACAGCCAGGTCACCCAGGTCTCGGGCGTCGGCTCGCCCGCCTACATGTCGCCCGAGCAGCTGAAGGGCGAGGAGATCGATTTCCGCTCCGACATGTTCTCCCTCGGAGGCGTGCTCTACCACCTGCTTACCGGCATGCGGGCGTTCCGCGGCGGCACCACCTACGAGCTGATCGAGGCCATCCTGAAGCACGACCCGCAGCCGCCTTCGCAGCTGCGCCGCGAGCTGCCGGCCGCGCTCGACGAGGTGGTGGCGTGCGCGCTCGCCAAGTCGCGCGAGCAGCGCTTCGCGAGCTGGGGCGAGTTCACGGCGGCGCTCGGGGCGCTGCTCGGCCTGGAGCACAGCGCGGCGGAGCTCTCGGATGCCGAGAAGTTCGCCGCCGCGCGCCGGCTGCGCTTCTTCGAGCATTTCAGCGACGTCGAGCTCTGGGAAGCGGTGCGCGCCTCGCAGTGGCGCAATCATCCCGCCGGGGAGGACCTGATCCGCGAGGGCACCGCGGACGAGCACTTCTACGTCCTCGCCTCCGGCCTGCTCAAGGTCACGCAGCGCGGCAAGCTGCTCAACGCGGTCAGCCCCGGCGAATGCGTCGGCGAGATGGCCTACGCGCGGCGCCAGGGCCAGCGCAGCGCCACGGTCACCGCGGTCGAGCCGAGCTGGGCGATGCGCCTGCGCGTGCAGGACGTGGACGCGCTCTCGGAGCCCGCGCGCGCGCGCTTCACCGCCGCTTTCCTCGCCATCATGGCCGAGCGCCTCGCCATGCTCGGCGGCCGGCTGGTGGCCATGGAGCCCAAGGCCGGCGTGGTATGAACCGTCGCTGCGGCTGGGCGCGCAACGCGCTTGCCGTCGCGTACCACGACCGGGAGTGGGGCGTGCCGGTGCGCAGCGACCGCAGGCTGTTCGAGCTGCTCGTGCTCGAAGGCGCGCAGGCGGGGCTCTCCTGGCACACGATCCTCGCCAAGCGCGCCAACTACCGGCGCGCGTTCGACGGCTTCGATTTCAACAAGGTCGCCCGCTACGGCGCGCGCGAGCGCCGCCGCCTTCTGGCGGATGCCGGGATCGTGCGCAACCGCGCCAAGATCGACGCGGCGATAGGCAACGCGCGCTGCTTTCTCGAGGTGCGGCGCGAGCACCGCAGCTTCGCGCGTTATGTCTGGAGCTTCGTCGCCGGCGAGCCGCTGCGGCCGCGGCGCCGCGGCGCGGCGGATATTCCGGCGCGCAGCGAAATCTCGGACTTGCTGTCGAAAGAGCTCGAGCGGCGCGGCTTCAAGTTTGTCGGCTCGACTATCATGTACGCCTTCATGCAGGCGGTGGGCATGGTCAACGACCACGAGATGGGCTGCTTCCGCAGGCGGGAAATCGATGCGCAGCGTTGAGCCTGCTGCCGCGGCCCTGCTGCTCGTGCTGGTGCCCTCCGCGGCCGCGGCGGCGTACGACGCGAACGGCGTGGCGCTCGGGGCGCGCGAGAGCGCGGTCAAGGAGCGCTTCCCGAGCGCCCATTGCCGGCCGCTCGAGTGGGCCAGCCTGGCCGCCGACCGGCGCTGCGACGATTCGCGCGTCGAGCTCGGCGGCGTCAAGGTGCGCGTCACCTTCTACCTGAAGAAGGACGCGGTCGAGGCTTTCGACGTGCGCTTCGACACGCGGGACCTCGAGCGCCTCCTCGAGGTGCTGCGCAAGAGCTACGGCGCGCCGGTGAGCGAGGGGCGCGAGACCGTCGAGCGCGAAGGCAAGCCGGCGCGCCGGTTCTACCGCGCGCTGTGGCAATCGGGCGCCGAGCGCGCGCTGCTGAGCGCCGAGCTCACGCAGCGCCGCGCTTCGATGCTCGTCTCGCGCGGGGACTTCGAGCGGGAGATCTACCGTGTGCGCTGAAACGTCGGCGCAGCGCCTTGCCGAGCGGCTCGCCGGCCAGGAGGAGCTCGCGCTGCTCGACGTGCGCGAGCAGGGCGTGCACTACCGCGGCCATCCGTTCTTCGCCTCGTCGGCTCCGCTGTCTCGGCTCGAGATGATGATTGGCGATCTCGTGCCCCGGCGCGGCGTTCCCATCGTGGCGCTCGACGGGGGCAAGGAAGGCCTGGCGGAGCAGGCGCAGCGACGTCTCGCGGAGCTTGGATACACCGACGTGTCGGTGCTCGACGGCGGCTGCGCGGCGTGGCGGGCCGCCGGCGGCGAGCTGTTCAGCGGCGTCAACGTCCCCTCCAAGGCGTTCGGCGAGTTCGTCGAGCACCATTACGGCACGCCGCGCATTCCCCCCCAGGAGCTCAACGACTACCTGAAGAAGAATCGCAAGCTGGTGATCCTCGATTCGCGGCCGTTCGAGGAATTCCACCGCATGAACATCCCGCGCGCGATCGACGTGCCGGGGGCGGAGCTCGCCTGGCGCGTCCACGATCTCGCGCCCGACCCCGACACGCTGGTGGTGGTGAACTGCGCCGGCCGCACGCGCTCGATCATCGGCTGCCAGTCGCTGCGCAACGCCGGCATCCCGAACCCGGTGGTGGCCCTGAAGGACGGCACCATGGGCTGGGAGCTGGCCGGCTTCGAGTGCGAGCGCGGCACGACGCGCGTCGCCCCGCCTCCGTCGCAGGAAGGCAGGAAGCGCGCCCGGGCGGTCGCCGACAACGTGGCGCGACGTTTCCAGGTCAAATTCACGGACAGAAAAAACGTCGAGCGGTGGAAAAGCGATCCTGCCCGCAGCTTGTATCTGCTCGACGTGCGCAGCCGCGAGGAGTTCGAGCAGCGGCGTATCGCCGGCTCGCGCCACGCGCCGGGCGGGCAGCTCGTGCAGGCGACCGACGAGTACCTCGGGGTGCGAAACGCGCGCGTGGTGCTGGTCGATCCCGAGCGCGTGCGCTCGGTGATGACCGCCTCCTGGCTCAACCAGATGGGCTGGAACGATGTCTACGTGCTCGAGCCCGAAGGCGCGGAGGGCTTCGCCGGCTGGCCGACCGAGAGCGGCGCGCGCATTCGCCAGGTGCCCGGCTTGCGTCCCTGGGAAAGCGTTTCCCGGGTGGACGCCGGGTCCGTGGTGATCGATTTCTCGACCAGCCTGCGCTTTCGCGCGCGGCACATCCCGGGCGCGTGGTGGGGGGTGCGCTCGAGACTTTCAGAAGCGAGGGAAAAGATCGGAAATCCACGACAACTCGTGCTGACATCTGAAGACGGGGTGCTGGCGCAGCTCGCGGCGCCCGAGGCGGCGGCGCTGTGGCCGGGCGCGCAGGTGCGCTTTCTCGAGGGCGGGAATGCCGCCTGGTTCGCCGCGGGCTTGCCGGCGCAGACGGGCATCGAGCGCGCCACCACCGCGCTCGACGACGTCTGGTACAAGCCCTACGACCACGGCGCGGACTACGAGAAGCACGCGCGCGACTACCTCAGCTGGGAGGTCGCGCTGGTGGAGCAGATCAAGCGCGATCCCGCGATCCGCTTCCGCGTCTTCAGCTGACTTTCTTCAGCGCCGCCACGGCCCTCGCCTGGTCCTCGGCGCTGTCGAGGGCGACGTAGCTGACGAACTTCCTGCCGATCGCGACCCCGGACATGCCGCGGAAATTGATCCCGGCCTGCCCGAGCGCGCGCGCGATCCTCGACCCGAGCCCCGGCTTGTCGCCGCCTTCGATGCGCACGGAATGGATGTTGGCGGGCTTGGCCATGCCGGCTTCCTGCGCGGCCTTGGTGGCTTTCGCGCCCTTGATCGGCGTCACGAACATCACGCCCTGCCCGGGCGTCTCGGTGCGCCGCGCGAGGACCATCTCGAGGTTGGCTCCCGCTTTTGCGAGCGCCTCGAGCTTCTCGGCGGCGCCGCCGGGGCGGTCTTCCAGGGTCACGACCCAGACGTCGGCCTTCGTCGCTTTGAGTGCCATGGCTCCTCCTTGTTGATGGGGGCAGTTAATTTACTCCCTTAGGCCCGGCATGGTGAAGCCGTTCGCCTGCAGCTCGGTAAGCAGCTCTTTTTCCTGCGAGGAAGTCAGCTCTACGAGCGGGGGGCGGCAGGTCTTCCACTGCGCATCGTTGCCGAAGTGCGCGATGGCCGCCTTGAGCGCGGGGATCATCGGCTGCTTCTGCACGATCTTGCGCGTCGCACTGATGCCCGCCTGCAGCTTGTCGGCCTCGGCCGAGCGCCAGTTGCGGAACACGCGCTCGATCGGCCCGGGATTGACGTTGCCGGTGGGGCCTCGGCCGAGCGCCAGTTGCGGAACACGCGCTCGATCGGCCCGGGATTGACGTTGCCGGTGG
>MERP01000050.1 GCA_001772055.1 Betaproteobacteria bacterium RIFCSPLOWO2_12_FULL_68_19 | reverse complement strand
GGCAGCAGGATTTCGGCAAAGCGGTGCTCGAGGCCTTCCTCGCGCGCGGCGACCAGGTGGCGGGCGTGTTCTGCGCGCCGGAGAAGCCCGGCGCGCGGCCCGACGCGCTCAAAGTCGCGGCGCAGGAAAAGGGGGTGGAGGTTTTTCAGTTCCCGTCCCTGAAGTCCGAGGAGGCGAGAACCACCCTCAAGAAGCTCGACCCCGACCTGGGCATCATGGCCTTCGTGCTGCAGTTCGCGCCGCAGGAGTTCGTCGCGATCCCTAAGCACGGCACCATCCAGTACCACCCGTCGCTGCTGCCCAAGTACCGCGGGCCCTCGTCGATCAACTGGCCGATCATCCGCGGCGACACCAGGACCGGGCTCTCCATCTTCCGTCCGACCGACGGGCTCGACGAGGGGCCGGTGATCCTGCAGAAGCAGACCGAGATCGGCCCCGACGACACGCTCGGCACGGTGTATTTCGACCGCCTGTTCCCGATGGGGGTGAAGGCGATGCTCGAGGCGGCAGATCTGGTGATTTCCGGCAAACATCGAGAGCTCGTGCAGGACGAGTCCCGGGCGAGCTACGAGGGCTGGTGCCGCAAGGCCGAAGCGCGCATCCACTGGGCGACCCACGTCGACTTCCTCTACAACCTGATCCGCGGCTGCAACCCCGCTCCCGGGGCCTGGACCACCCTCGAGGGGAAGGAATTGCAGATCTTCGATGCCCGCAAGCACCCGGTGCGCACCTTCGGCGCGGTCAGGGGCAAGCTCGGCGAGGTGGTGGAGGTGGGCCCCCAGAGCTTCCAGCTCACCGCCCAGGGCGGGCGCATCGAGGTGCTGCGCGCCAAGCTCGGCGAGGGGAAAAAAGTCGCAGCCGCGGAGCTCCTGTCCACCGGCGCCGTCCGGCCGGGGATGCTCGCGAGCTGATTGCTGCAGAGCAGCATCCCCTACGGCCTGAAGGCGTAGCGTAAAATTTTTCGCGGCGCGCTTGCGCAAGGCGCGGAACGACAACGGGGGAGGCGCGGCGCGGGCATGAAATCGGCTTTCTGGCGAACCGACTGGTTTCTCGGCCTCGGGGTGGTGGTGGCGTTCGCCGTATTTAGCCGCGCGTCCGATCTGATTCCCAGCCTGGAGCGCAAGGCCTACGACCTCGGCGTCGCCGCCACCGCGCGCACGCCCTCCGACCGCATCGCGGTCATCGCGATCGACGACGCCTCGCTCGCGAACATCGGCCGCTGGCCCTGGTCGCGCGAGGTGCTCGCGCAGATGACCGAGAAGCTCGCCGCGGCCAGGGCGAAAGTGATCGGCAACACGGTGCTGTTCAGCGAGCCGCAGATCGACCCGGGCTACGTCTACGTCGCCAGGCTACTCGAGCTCGTCCCGCCCGGGGACGCCTCGCCCTTCACCGACCTCCTGAAGGAAGCGGAGGCGAAGCTCAACACCGACCGCAAGCTCGCCGCCAGCTTCGCCGCCGCGGGCAACGTGCTGCAGCCGATGCTGTTCACCCTGGGCGAGCCGCTCGGCAAGCCCGACCGGCCGCTGCCCGAGCACGTGACCCGCAACGCGCTCACCAACGTCGCCGGGGCGGGCGAGCCGCTGCCCTCGCGCGCCGTGCAGGTGCCGATCGAGCCGATCGCGCGCTCGGTGGCGGCGATCGGCCACCTCAACCAGCTGCGCGACATCGACGGCGCGGTGAGGAGCGAGCCGCTGGTGGTGCGCTACTACGAGCAGTTCTATCCGTCGCTCTCGGTGATGATCGCGGCGCGCTACCTGAACCTCGCCCCCGGCGACATCAAGGTGACGCTCGGCGAAGGCATCGCGCTCGCGCGGCTGCACATCGGCACCGACCCGAGCCTGCTGATGCACACCTACTTCTACCGCGACAGCGCGAGCCGCCCGGCGTTCGCGGTCGACTCGTTCTTCGACGTCTACACCGGCAAGATCCCGCTCGAGAAGTACCGCGATCGCATCGTGCTGATCGGCGCCACCGCCGCGGGCCTGGGCGACGCGCCGGCGACGCCGGTGTCCTCCGCGATGCCGCCGGTGCTGACGCTCGCGCACGCGGTCTCCTCCATCCTGCAGGAGCATTTCTTCCTCACGCCGCTGTGGGCCTACGCCGCGGAGCTCGCCGTCATCCTGCTCATCGCCGCGTACATCGTGGTGGTGCTGCCGCGCCTGCAGGCGGGGCCGGCGCTGGTGATGTCGGGGGCGATGTTCGCCACGCTGATCGTGGCGCACTTCGCGCTCATGGTCGGCGCGGGCATGTGGCTGCAGCTCATGCTGCCGGCGACGCTGCTGCTCGTGGGCCACGCCGCGCTCGTCTCCAAGCACTTCATCGTCACCGAGGCGGCGAAGCAGAAGTCCGACGAGAGCTCGGCGGAATCGAACCGCATGCTCGGCCTCGCCTACCAGGGCCAGGGGCAGCTCGACCTCGCCTGGGACAAGTTCCGCCAGGTGCCGATGTCGCCGGCGCTTGCCGACACGCTCTACAACCTCGCGCTCGACTTCGAGAGGAAGCGCCAGTTCAACAAGGCGGAGAGCGTGTTCCGCAGCCTGCACGAGTTCGACCCGAAGTTCAAAGACGTGGCGGAGAAGGTGGCGCGCGCCAAGCAGCTCTCCGAGACCGTGATCCTCGGCGGCGCGTCGAGCCATCCCGGCGGCACGCTGCAGCTCGGCGTGGGCACCAAGCCCAAGTTCGGCCGCTTCGAGGTGGAGAAGGAGCTCGGCAAGGGCGCCATGGGCGTGGTGTACCTGGGCAAGGACCCGAAGATCGGCCGCGAGGTGGCGATCAAGACGCTCGCGCTGGCGCAGGAGTTCGAGCCCGAGGAGCTCGCCGGGGCGAAGGAGCGCTTCTTCCGCGAGGCGCAGACCGCAGGGCGCCTGTCGCACCCGAACATCGTCACCATCTACGACACCGGCGAGGAGCACGACTTCTGCTACATCGCCATGGAGCTGCTGAAGGGCGGGGACCTGGCGGCGTTCACCAAGCCGGGCACCCTGCTGCCGCTCGAGATGGTGGTGTCGATCGTCGCGCGCGCCGCCGACGCGCTCGGCTACGCGCACCGCGAGGGTGTCGTGCACCGCGACGTGAAGCCGGCGAACCTGATGTGGCACCGCGACACCGACTCGCTGAAGGTCACCGACTTCGGCATCGCGCGGCTCACCGCCAGCTCCAAGACCAAGACCGGCATGGTGCTCGGCACGCCCTCGTACATGTCGCCCGAGCAGCTCGCCGGCAAGCGCGTCGACGGCCGCTCGGACCTCTTCTCGCTCGCCGTGGCGCTCTACCAGATGCTCGCCGGGCGGCTGCCGTTCGAGGGCGAGTCGATGGCGCAGCTCATGTTCAAGATCGCGAACGAGGCCCCGGCCGACATCCGCTCGATCAATCCCGACATTCCCGAGCCGCTCGCCGCCTTCCTCGAGCGCGCGCTCGCCAAGAATCCCGACGAGCGCTTCCAGACCGGCGAGGAGTTCGGCGGCGCGCTGCGCGCCACGGTGGCGGTCAAGGTCTCGGGCCAGGTCGACATCGAGCTCTGAGCCAAGAATGGACCTGACGCAGATACTGGAAATCGCCACCTGCACCGACCCGGGCATGGTGCGCTCGCACAACGAGGACTCGATCGCCGCCGACGCGGCCAACGGACTGGTGGTGCTCGCCGACGGCATGGGCGGCTACAACGCCGGGGAGGTGGCGAGCGGCATGGCGACCACCGTGATCGTCACCGAGATGCGCCAGCTGCTCGCCGGGGTGAGGCCGCACGACGTCGAGCAGGGGTCGAGCGAGGAGGTGGCGGCGCGCCTGGTGCGCGAGCAGGTGCTCAAGGCCAACACCTCGATCTACCAGGCGGCGCAGAGCCAGCCGCAGTACGCCGGCATGGGCACGACGCTGGTGGTATGCCTGTTCTACGATAACCGCGTGCTGGTCGCGCACCTGGGCGACTCGCGCCTGTACATGCTGAGGGACGGCAAGTTCAAGCAGGTGACGCGCGACCATTCGCTGCTGCAGGAGCAGATCGACTCCGGCATCATCACCGCCGAGCAGGCGAAGAAGGCGGCGCACAAGAACCTCGTGACCAGGGCGCTCGGCATCGACCCGACCGTGGAGCCGGAGATCCACGAGTACCCGACCAAGCCGGGCGACCTCTACCTGCTGTGCTCCGACGGGCTGTGCGACATGGTGGAGGACGAGGACATCGGCATGACGCTCCAGGCCCTGGGGGGCAACCTCAAGCTCGCCGCGCAGCAGCTGGTGCAGATGGCCAACGACAACGGGGGGCGCGACAACGTTTCGGTTATACTCGTGCGCGTCCTCCGGGAGTACCCCGGCGCCCGCGGCGTCATGGCCAAGGTGTTCGCGTGGTTAAAATAACTCCCCCAGGGGCGAGCTATGGCTAAACTGATACTCAGCATGGATGGGCTGGTGCTCAAGGAGATCCCCTTGACGAAGGAGCGCACCACCATCGGCCGCAAGCCCCACAACGACATCCAGATCGACAACCTTGCGGTGAGCGGCGAGCACGCCGTCATCGTCACCATCCTGAACGACTCGTTCCTCGAGGACCTGGGCAGCACCAACGGCACGGTGGTCAACGGCAACCCGGTCAAGAAGCACTTCCTGCAGAACAACGACGTCGTCGAGCTCGGCAAGTACAAGCTGAAGTTCGTCGGCGACTCGGCGCCGGCCGCGGCGGGCGAGAAGGCGGACTTCGAGAAGACCATGGTGCTGCGGCCCTCGGCCATGAAGGCCGCGCAGGCGGCGGCCGGGTCGGGCGGCGGAGGCGCCCAGGCCGCGGTGGCGCAGCGCGCGGCGGCCGTGCAGCAGGCGGCGGCGAGCGCCTCGGCGGCCGGGATCGCGGACAAGGATGCCAAGCCGGCTCCGGCTGCGGCCCCGGCCCCGGCTGGCGCTCCGGCTGCCGCTCCGGCGAGACCCGCCCAGCCGCTCGGGGCCATCCAGCTGCTCTCCGGCGGCAACGCGGGCAAGGAGCTCGAGCTCGCCAAGCCCCTCACCACGCTCGGCAAGCCCGGCGTGCAGGTGGCGGTGCTCACGCGCCGGCCGCAGGGCTACTTCATCACCCACGTCGAGGGCACGAACCGGCCGCAGGTCAACGGCCAGCAGATCGGCCCGGCGCCGCACGCCCTCAAGGATCACGATGTGATCGAACTCGCAGGCGTGAAGATGGAGTTTTTCCTCAAAGGCTGATCCTGAAACAGCGCATCGTAAGGATCACGATCGGCCTTGCGATCACGCTGCTGTTCATCGGCCACGCGGCCGAGTTCTACCCGAGCTCAGACGGCAAGCTGAGGCTGGTCACGCAGCTCGACAACATCGTCTACGACACGCGGCTGCGCATGACCATGCCGCGCGGCGTCGACCCGCGCATCGTGATCCTCGACATCGACGAGAGGAGCCTGGGCGAGATCGGCCACTGGCCGTGGAGCCGCGACCGCATGGCCGAGCTGGTCGAGAAGCTGTTCGACCGCTACGGCGTGACGATCGTGGGCTTCGACGTGGTGTGGGCCGAGCGCGACGTGAGCTCCGGCATCGAGGTGCTCGACCGGCTCGCGCGCAGCCAGCTGAAGGAGGTGCCGGCCTTCCAGGCCGCCTACGCCGGGCTGAGAAGCGAGCTCGACTTCGACGGCCGCTTCGCCGCCAGCATCCGCGGCAGGCCGGTCGTGCTCGGCTACTACTTCAGCCGGGACGAGCGCGCGGTGCGCGCCAACGCCATCCCGGAGCCGATCCTGCCCAAGGGCAGCCTGGCCGGGCGCAAGCTCGAGCTCAGCCCCTGGACCGGCTACACCGGCAACCTGCCGATCTACCTGAAGAACGCCGCCGCGGCGGGCCATTTCAACCCGCTGCCCGACATCGACGGCGTGATGCGCCGGGTGCCGATGATCCTCGAGTTCGAGGGCGCGTACTACGAATCGCTCTCGCTCGCGATGGTGCGCTCGTACCTCGCGCTGCAGACCGGCAAGCCGCCTCAGGTCGAGCCGGTGTTCCCGCCGCAGAAGCAGGCCGGGCTGGAATGGCTCAAGGTCGGCCCGCTCAGCATCCCGGTCGACGAGACCGGCAGCGCCCTGATTCCCTACCGCGGCAAGAGCGGCAGCTTCTCCTACGTCTCGCTCGCCGACGTGCTCAAGGAGCGCGTCGATCCCGAGCGCCTGAAAGGCCGCATCGCGCTGGTCGGCGCCACCGCGCCGGGGCTGCAGGACCTGCGCTCGACGCCGGTGGAAAGCGTCTATCCGGGGGTCGAGATCCACGCCAACCTGATCGCCGGCATCCTCGACCGCGAGCTGAAGCAGAAGCCGCGCTACGTGCAGGGCGCGGAGGTGGTGCTGCTGCTCGTCGCCGGGGTGGCGCTCTCGCTCGCCATCCCGATGCTCTCGGCGCTGTGGGCGACGGTCGCGGTGGCGCTCGGTCTCGCGCTCACCAGCGCGCTCAACGTGGTGGTCTGGAACGAGGCCAACCTGGTGCTGCCGCTCGCGGCCTCGCTCCTGATGATGACGAGCCTCTATACCATGGACATGGCCTACGGCTATTTCGTCGAGTCGCGCTCCAAGCGCCAGTTCGCGGAGCTGTTCGGCCAGTACGTGCCGCCCGAGCTGGTCGACCGGATGGCCGCGGACCCGCAGCGCTACAACATGGAGCCGAAGAGCGCCGAGCTCACGATCCTGTTCTCCGACGTGCGCAACTTCACCGGCATCTCGGAGACGCTCAAGCCAGAGGAGCTGCGCGAGTACATCAACGACTACCTGACCAGCATGAGCTCGATCATCCGCAGCAAGTATCGCGGCACGCTCGACAAGTACATCGGCGACGCGATCATGGCGTTCTGGGGCGCGCCGATGGACGACCCGCAGCACGCGCGCAACGGCGTGCTGGCGGCGCTGGAAATGCAGCGCCAGTGCTCGGTGCTGAACGAGCGCTTCGCCGCGCGCGGCTGGCCGACGCTCAAGATCGGCGTGGGCGTGAACAGCGGCCGGGTGCGCGTGGGCGACATGGGCTCGCAGGTGCGCCGCGCCTACACCGCGATGGGCGACCCGGTGAACGTCGCCTCGCGCCTGGAGGGCCGGACCAAGGGATACGGCGTGGGCGTGCTGGTCGGAGAAGCCACGCGCAACCTGGTGCAGGACATCCTGTTCCGCGAGGTGGACCGGATCAAGGTCAAAGGCAAGGACGAGGCCGTGGTGATCTACGAGCCGCTCGGAGCGCGGGCCGAGCTCGGCGAGACGATGCGCGAGGAGCTGCGGCTGTGGAACCAGACGCTGCGCGCCTACCGCGCGCAGCAGTGGGACCAGGCCGACGTCAACCTTCTCAACCTGCAGCGCATCAACCCCGCCTGCGAGCTCTACCGGCATTACTCGGAGCGGGTCGCCGAGAAACGCCGCAGCCCGCCGCCGCCCGACTGGGACGGCGTGACGGTGTTCGCCGAGAAATAGCCGCGATGCGCCTGCGCGTCCTCGGTTGCTCCGGCGGCATCGGCGGGCGCCATCTGCGCACCACTTCGTTCCTGCTCGACGGGGACGTCCTGATCGACGCCGGCACCGGGGTGGGCGACCTGACGCTCGCCGAGCTGTCCCAGATCGACCGCGTCTTCGTCACCCACTCGCACCTCGACCACGTCGCCTCGATCCCGTTCCTGGTCGACACGGTGGGCGGCATGCGCTCGCGCCCGCTCACGGTGCACGCGACGCGCGCCACCATCGAGATCCTCAAGAACCATCTGTTCAACTGGGCGATCTGGCCCGACTTCACGGAAATCCCCACGCCCGAGGCGCCGTTCATGCGCTACGAGGAGATCGAGCTGGGGCGCACCCTCAGGCTCGGCGCGCGCGAGATCACGCCTCTTCCGGCGCGCCATACGGTGCCCGCGGTCGGCTACCACCTCGACAGCGGCGCGGCGAGCCTGGTGTTCACGGGCGACACCGGGCCGAACGACGCCCTGTGGCGCATCGTGAACCGCATCGCCAACCTCAAGTTCCTGATCATCGAGACGGCGTTCTCGAACAAGGAGCGCCACCTGGCCGAGATCTCGCGCCACCTGTGCCCCGAGACGCTCGCGGGGGAGCTCGCCAAGCTCGAGAGGAACGCCGAGATCTACGTCACCCACCTCAAGCCGGGGGAGATCGAGCCGACCATGCTGGAGATCGAGGAGTGCGCCGGCAAGTACGCGCCGCGCATGCTGCAGAACAACCTGGTGCTCGAGTTCTAGCGCCGGCATGGGGCCGTCGCAGCCGACCCGCGCCACGCCCGAGCAGCTCGCCGGCCTCGCCCCGCTCGCGGGGCTCTCGCCCGAGCGGCTGCAGGAGGTCGCGGAGATCGCGCACGTCGAGCGCGGCGCGCGCGGCAGCGACCCGCTCGCCGGCCGCCCGGCCACGCAGTCGATCTTCCTGCTCGCCGGCGAGATGCTGCTCGCCTTCCAGGGCGGCGGCACGCTGGTCGTGGTCGGCGGCAGCGAGGAGACGCGCCACGCGCTCAACCGCCAGAAGAGCCGCGTCGCGCGCGCCCGCGCCATCTCGGAAGTCGAGCTGCTGGCGCTCGACGACGAGCTGCTCGACATCCTCGCCACCTGGGACCAGGTGGCGGCGGGCGCCGAGGGCGGCGCGCCGATCGGCGGCGCGTTCTCGCTCGGCAACCTGCGCAGCGGCGCGTTCTCGCAGCTCCCCCCGGCGCACATCGACGAGCTGCTCAAGCGCTTCGAGCGCCTGAAAGTGGCGCGCGGCGAGACCGTGATCCGCGAGGGCGACGAAGGCGACTTCTACTACGTCATCGAGTCGGGGCGCTTCCAGGTCGAGCGCCTGGTGGGCGGCGCAAGAGTGGTGCTGGCCGAGCTGCGCGGCGGCGATGCGTTCGGCGAGGAGGCCCTCGTGTCCGAGGCGAAGCGCAACGCCTCGATCTGCGCGCTGACCGACGGCGAGCTGCTGCGCCTGGGCCGCGCCCATTTCAACGAGCTGCTGCGCGAGCCGCTGCTGCGGCGCCTGTCCTTCGAGCAGGCGGCGGAGAAGGTGCGCCGCGGCGCGCTCTGGCTCGACGTGCGCTATCCCTCGGAGTACCAGTACGACAAGCTGCCGGGCGCGATCAACGTGCCGCTCGCCGAGGTGCGCAACATGTTCGCGGTGCTCGACCGCTCCAGGGAATATGTCGCGTATTGCCAGAGCGGCCGGCGCAGCGCCGCGGCGGCATTCCTGTTCGCCGCACGCGGCTTCCAGGTCTGGCTGCTCGAAGGCGGGCTCAAGGCGGCCGAAAAATCGTTGTAAATCATAGCGTCTGCGGCTACCATGCAAGCTAGAAAGAACGCAGCGTCAGGGGGGTACGAATGAGCGCAGTCTTGAGCCATCAAGCGCCCGCGCAAAGCGACGTCGGCGCGCGCCTGGCGTTCCAGAAGCAGCTCCAGGCGGTCACCAACAAGATCCACGCCACCAACAACGTCGACGAGATCATGCTCGAGGTGAGCGCGGACGTGTGCGCGCTGTTCAACGCCGACCGGCTGACCATCTACTCGACCAGCGAGGACAAGCAGTCGATCGTCTCCAAGGTCAAGACCGGCTTGAACTCGTTCAAGGACCTGAAGCTGCCGATCGCCGAGCACTCGATCGCGGGCTACGTCGCGCTGGCGAAGAAGACCATCAACATCAAGGACGTGTACGACGAGGGGGAGCTGCGCGGGGTGAACCCGAACCTGCGCTTCCTGCAGGAAGTGGACAAGCGCACCGGCTACCGCACCAAGCAGATGCTGGTGGCGCCGATCGTGGAGCAGGGCTCGGCCGAGCTGATCGGCGTGATCCAGATCATCAACAACAAGGCCGGCATGCCCTTCGGTGCGCTCACCGAGGAGGGCGTGGGCGAGCTCTCGCAGACCCTCGCCATCGCCTTCAAGCAGCGCCAGAAGCCGCAGCTCGTCAAGACCAAGTACGACTACCTGATCGCCGACGCGGTGCTCTCGGCCGGGGAGTTCGAGCTCGCCTCGCGCCAGGCGCGCAAGAAGGCGCTCGACATCGAGCAGGTGCTGGCCGAGGAGTTCCAGGTCAAGATCCCGGCCATCGGCCAGGCGCTGTCCAAGTTCTTCGGCGTGCCCTACGAGCCGTTCAAGTCCGACCGCATCAAGCCCGGCGACCTGCTGAAGAACCTCAAGCGCGAGTACGTGGAGGCGAACCACTGGCTGCCGATCGACGACACCAAGGAGGGGCTGGTGGTGCTGTGCCTCGACCCGGAGCGCATCCGCTCCTCGCGCATCGCCGCCAACGTGTTTCCCAAGGCGCGCATCGTGTACAAGGTCACGACGCAGAAGGAGTTCAAGGAGACGCTCAACCAGTTCTACGGCCAGGAAACGGCCATGGACATGGGCAACATCGACGAGATGCTGTCCGGGATGGAGGACGACAGCGGCGAGGCGCTGGAAGGCGCCGGCACCGACGAGGTCTCGGCGGCCGCCGACAACGAGCTGGTGAAGCTGGTCAACAAGGTGATCGTCGACGCCTACAACCAGGGAGCCTCCGACATCCACATCGAGCCCTACCCGGGCAAGGCCAAGACCGAGGTGCGCTTCCGCAAGGACGGCTCGCTCGGGCCCTACATCGAGGTGCCGGCGAGCTACCGCTCGGCGATCGTGGCGCGCATCAAGATCATGTGCGACCTCGACATCTCCGAGAAAAGGAGGCCGCAGGACGGCAAGATCAAGTTCAAGAAGTTCGGGCCGCTCGACATCGAGCTGCGCGTCGCGACCATCCCGACCGCGGGCGGGGTCGAGGACATCGTGATGCGGATCCTCGCCGCCGGCGAGCCGATCCCGCTCGACAAGATGGGCTTCACCGCGGGCAACCTGAACAAGCTGCAGACCGCGGTGTCCAAGCCCTACGGCCTGTTCTTCGTCTGCGGGCCGACCGGCTCGGGCAAGACCACCACCCTGCATTCGGTGCTCAAGTACCTGAACACGCCGGACACCAAGATCTGGACCGCGGAAGACCCGGTCGAGATCACGCAGAAGGGCCTGCGCCAGGTGCAGGTGAACAAGAAGCAGGGACTCGACTTCGCCACGGTGATGAAGGCGTTCCTGCGCGCCGACCCGGACATCATCATGGTCGGCGAGATGCGCGACAAGGAGACCACCTCCACCGGCATCGAGGCCTCGCTCACCGGCCACCTAGTGTTCGCCACGCTGCACACCAACTCGGCGCCGGAGTCGATCATCCGCCTGCTCGACATGGGCATGGACCCGTTCAACTTCTCCGACGCGCTGCTCGGCATCCTCGCCCAGCGCCTCGCCAAGCGCCTGTGCAGCTGCAAGCAGTCCTACAGCCCCGAGCCCGCCGAGCTGACCTCGTTCCTGCGCGAGTACTGCGAGGAGTTGATGAGCACCTCGAAGTTCAAGGCCGACCCGAAGGGCGCGATGGAGGCGGTCTACAAGGACTGGGTCAAGACCTACGGCAACGACAAGGGCCAGCTCACCTTCTACAAGCCGGTCGGCTGCGACAAGTGCAACGGCAGCGGCTTGAAGGGGCGCTGCGGCCTGCACGAGCTGCTGATCGCCTCCGACCGCCTGAAGAAGGCGATCCAGGAGCACGCGCGCGTGGCCGAGATGCTCGCCATCTGCCTGGAAGAGGGCATGCGCACCCTCAAGCAGGACGGCATGGAGAAGTGCCTCACCGGCGTCACGCACATCAAGGAAGTGCGCTCGGTCTGCATCAAGTGAGCGCGCGCGCATGAGCGCCACGATCGACACCAGCCAGGGGTTGCGCTTCGCGAGCGGGGACGCGCCGACCCCGGCCGAGGACCTCGGCCAGCGCCTCGAGCAGCTGAACGCCATCGGCGCCTCGCTCTCGGCCGAGCGCGACATCAACCGCCTGCTCGAGGCGATCCTGACCGCGGCGAAGACCATCACGCGCGCCGACGGCGGCACGCTCTACCGGGTGACCGAGGAGCGCACGCTGCGCTTCGAGATCATGCGCACCAGCTCGCTCAAGTACTATCTCGGCGGCACCACCGGCAACCCGATCCCGTTCTACCCGATCCAGCTCTACAGGGACGGCAAGCCCAACCACAGCATGGTGGCGGCGTACGCCGCGCTCACCGGCAAGACGGTGAACATCGCCGACGCCTACACAGCCGACGGCTTCGACTTCTCCGGCACGCGCGCCTTCGATTCCAAGACCGGCTACCGCTCCAAGTCGTTCCTGACGGTGCCGATGCGCAACCACGAGCGCGAGATCATCGGCGTGCTGCAGCTCATCAACGCGCAGGACCCGCACAGCGGCGAGATCGTCGCCTTCTCCCCCTCCGACCAGCGCCTCGCCGAGTCGCTCGCCTCGCAGGCCGCGATCGCGCTCACCAACCGCATGCTGATCAACCAGCTCGAGCAGCTGTTCGAGTCGTTCATCAACCTGATCAACAGCGCGATCGACGAGAAATCGCCCTACACCGGCGGCCACTGCCAGCGCGTGCCGCAGCTCACCATGATGCTCGCCGAGGCCGTGAACGAGACGCGCGAGGGGCCGCTCTCGGAGTTCCAGATGAGCGAGAAGGACCGCTACGAGCTCAAGATCGCGGGCCTGCTGCACGACTGCGGCAAGGTGACCACGCCGGTGCACGTGGTCGACAAGGCGACCAAGCTCGAGACCATCTACGACCGCGTCCACCTCATCGACACGCGCTTCGAGGTTCTCAAGAGAGACCTCGAAATCGAAGCGCTCCGCAATCATGTTGATGAACAAAAGCTGCGCAACCGGCTGCGCGAGCTCGAGGACGACCGCAAGTTCCTGCATGCCTGCAACGTCGGCGGGGAGCGCATGCGCGACGAGGACGTGGCGCGCGTGCGCCGCATCGCCGAGTACCGCTGGCGCGACGTGTCCGGGCACGAGGCCAAGTTCCTGACCGACGACGAGGTCAGGAACCTGACCATCCGCGCCGGCACGCTCACCGAGGACGAGCGCAAGATCATCAACCACCATATCGTCGCCACCATCCGCATGCTCGAAGCGCTGCCCTGGCCGCGCCATCTCACCAAGGTGCCGGAGTACGCCGGCGGCCACCACGAGCGCATGGACGGCAAGGGCTATCCGAAGGGCCTGACGCGCGAGCAGATGTCGGTGCAGGCGCGCTGCATGGGCATCGCCGACATCTTCGAGGCGCTCACGGCGAAGGACCGGCCCTACAAGAAGGGCAAGACGCTCTCCGAGTCGCTCGAGATCCTCGGCCGCATGAAGCTCAACAACCACATCGACCCGGATCTGTTCGACATCTTCGTGCGGCGCAGGATCTACCGGCGCTACGCCGAGATGTTCCTCGATCCCGAGCAGATCGACGCGGTCGACGAGTCGCGCATCCCCGGCTACACGCCCTGATGCTGCTGCGGGTGCTGCTCTCTTCCCTGAGAGCGCGCGCGCCCTCGCCCGGGCCCTCGAGGCTCGAGCTCGATGCGGCACGGCGCCATTTCCTGAACGTCGGCGGCGGGAGCAAGGACTTCCCCGTCCCCGCGCACTACGCCGGCTGGGGGCACGTGCTGCTCGACGTCGATCCGCGCTCCAGGGCCGACCTGCTCATGGACGCGCGCCGCCTGGGCGAGCTCGCCCCCGCGCAGTTCGACGCGGTCCTGTGCTCGCACAACCTCGAGCACTATTACGCGCACGAGGTGCCGGGGGTGCTGGCCGGCTTCGCCCACGTGCTCAAGCCCGGCGGCTTCGTCGAGATCCGGGTGCCCGACGTGGCGGCGGTGGCGCGCGAAATGGCCGCGCACGGGCGCGACATGGAGCATGTGCTGTACACCTCGCCCGCGGGCCCGATCTCGGTGCGCGACGTGCTCTACGGATTCGGGCGCGAGATCGAGGCCGGCGGCGAGTTCTACGCCCACAAGACGGGGTTCACGGTGAACTCCCTGGTGGGCGAGCTGAAGCGGGCGGGCTTTGCCTTCGTCTACGCCGGGCCGACGGCCGCCCCGTTCGAGATCCGGGCGGTCGCGCTGCGCGCGCCGGCGGATGATTACGTGCGCGAATTGCTCAGCATTCCCAGGTAGGCCTGCTCGAGGTCGCGCGTGAAGCGCGCTTCGTCCATCAGCGGGCTCGCGCGCATGCGCTCGCGCAGCGACACGCGCAGTCGCGCGAGCAGCTCGCGCTCGCCGGCGAGCTCGACCGCCCGGCGCACATAGTCCTCGGCGCCCGCGGCGATCCACTGCGGCAGGCCGAGGGCGCACAGGATGCTCGAGGCGCTGCGCGACACCGGGCGCGCTCCGGGGAAGGTGAGCACCGGCACGCCCATCCACAGGGCGTCGCAGGTGGTGGTGGCGCCGCTGTAAGGGGCCGTATCGAGCGCGATGTCTACCGCATCGAACCCGCCGAAGTATTCGCGCAGCGGCATGAAAGGCGCGAGCGTGACCCGCTGCGGCGCGATGCCGGCGCCCGCCAGGTCGCGCAGCAGGTCCTGCGCCGCCCGGCCCTCGGCCACGCCGGCCACCACCAGGCGCGCCTCGGGCAGGCGCTGCAGCACTTGCGCCCACAGGCGGCGGGTGAGGCTGGAGAGCTTGGCGGCCTGGCCGAAGGAGCCGAAGGTGACGTGGCCCTTGCGCGCGAGCGGCGGCGCCGGGGCGTGCGCGAGCGAAAGGAAGGGGCGGTAGCACCACTGGGCATGCGGCAGGCGCACGAGCGTCTCGGTATGCGCGCGTTCCGCGCCCGGCGGGTCGCTGACCGCATCGGTGATGCGGTAGCGCATGCGCGTCAGGCCGGTGGTGTTGAGGTAACCGAGCCAGGCCGCCTGCACCGGCGCGGGTTGCTGCGCGAACACGCCCAGCCGCGGGATGCCGGAGTGCCCGGCAAGATCCACCAGGATGTCGATGCGGTCGCGGTGGATCGCCTCCGCGAGCTCCGCATCGGCAAGCGCGGACGCCTCTCGCCATGCATCGGCGTGCGCCGACAGCCGGCGCGTGAACGCGTCGGCCTTCGCGCTGGTGCTGTAGCAGTACACCTCGAACCGCGAGCGGTCGTGGCGCTCGAGCACCGGCAGCATGAAAAGCCCTACCGGGTGATAGTTGAATTCGCTCGACACGTAGCCGATGCGCAGCCGCTGCCCGGGCTGCGAGCGCTGCGCGAAGGCGAAACGGGAAGGCTGGGCGCGCTCCAGCCGCTCGCCGAACGCCCGATGCCGCTCGAACAGCGCCTCGGCGTCGATGTCCGGGCTGAAATTGAGCAGAAAGAGCTCGAAGGACGCGAGGTCGAAGTCCTGCGGATGGCGCTCGCGCGCCGCCTGGAGCAGCTCGAGCGCCTCCGCGACGCGCCCCTGCTTGTGCAGCAGGCTTCCGAGCATGCGGTACGCGGGCAGAAAGTGCGCATCGAGGCCGACGACGCGCCGCAGCGCCGCTTCCGCGTCGGCCTCGCGCTGCAGGCTCATCAGGGTCGTGCCGTAGTTGTAGAGCGCCTCCACCCAGTCGGGCCGCAGCCCGAGCAGCGCCTCGAGCTCGGCCGCCGCGCCGGCCAGCTCGCCGCGCGCTTGCAGCAGATCGGCGAGCGCGGCGGCTGCATCGGCGTTCTCGGGCTCGATGGCGCGCGCACGCTTGAGCGCGGCTTGCGCCTCGTCCAGGCGGCCGAGCTTTCTCAACACCCCGGCGTAATGGTAGAGAGCGCCGAAATCCTCCGGCTGCCGGCGCAAGAGGGCCTCGAATCCGGCCGCTGCCGCGGCGTAGCTCCCCTGCGAGTCGAGCACGCAGGCGAGCATGAAGCTCGCCTCGCGGAAATCGGCTCTGCCGCGCAAGGCCTGCGCGAACAGCCGCTCGGCTTCGGCCAGGGCGCCGGCTGCGTAGCGCAGCCTGCCCAGGTTGTAGTTGGCGTACGGATCCGCGGGATCGAGTTGCAGCGCTCTTTCGAGGCAGGCGGTTGCGCCGCCGGTATCGCCCAGGGCCTCGAGCGCGACGCCGAGATTGAGATGCGCCTTGGGGGAGCGGGGCCCGATCGCGACGGCTTTGCGATACAGCTCGCAGGCCTCGCCCAGCCTGCCTTCCTTCTCGGCCTGGTTGCCCCTGGCAATCAGGCGCTCGGCGTTGCCGGCGGACCTGAACAGCCAATCAAGCATCCTTGCACCAGCGGCGCCACATCTCGCGGTAGGCGCGCTCCAGGTCGCGCGTGAACCCCTGCTCGTCCATGAGCGGGCTCGAGCGCAGGCGCGCGCGCAGCGAGGCGCGCAGCTCCGCGAGCCTCTCCGGCTCGCCGGCAAAGCGCACGGCGCGGCCGACGTACTCCTCGGCACCGGGCGCTATCCATTCGGAGAGCCCGGCGCTGGCGAGGATGCTCGCGGCGCTGCGCGAGCCCGGGCGCGCGCCCGGCGCGGTGATCACCGGCACGCCCATCCACAGGGCATCGCAGGTCGTGGTGCCGCCGCTGTAGGGCGTCGTGTCGAGCGCGATGTCCACGGCATCGAGCCAGCCGAAGTAGTCCTGGAGCGAAACGTACGGCAGGAGCGTGATGCGCTCGGCGCTCACGCCCCCGGCGGTCAGGTCGCGCCGCAGCTCCTCCTGCGCCCGTCCCGGAGCAACGCCGAGGACGACCAGCCGCGAGCGAGGCACCTGGGCGAGGATCCGCGCCCAGAGCGCGCGGCTGGAGCGCGACAGCTTCAACGCCTGGTTGAAGGAGCCGAAGGTCACCTGGCCGGCGCGCACGCAAGGCGGAATCGGCGCCGCAGCGGGCGACATGAAAGGCCGGTAGCACCACTGGCTGTGCGGCAGGCGGATGAGCTTTTCGGTGTGCCGCCGGTCGCTCGCGCCCGGCGGATCGGCATGGCGGTCGGAAATCCGGTAGCCGATGCGCGTCATGCCGGTGGTATTCAGGTAGCCGATCCAGGTCGCCTGCACCGGCGCCGGCCGGTGGGCGAACACGCCGAGCTGCGGCACGCCGGTATGCCCGGCGAGGTCCACCAGGATGTCGATGCCGTCGCCGTGGATCGCGTCGGCCAGCCCGGTCGGCGAAAGCGCCGCCGTGTCGCGCCAGACGTCGGCGCGCGAGGCGAGCTGGCGCGTATAGCCGTCGCCGCGCTCGGCGCCCGAGTAGCAGAACACCTCGAAGGCGGAGCGATCGTGCCGCTCGAGCACCGGCAGCGTGAACAGCGTCACGACGTGATAGCAGAAGTCCGCGGAGACGTAGCCGACGCGCAGCCGCCGCGCCGGATCGCGCACGTTGCGCAGCGGCTCGAAGCGCGCCGGGACGGCGCGCTCGATGCGGCTGCCGAACGCCGCGTGCCGGGCGAACAGCGCGTCCTCGTCGATCTGCTCGCTGCTGTTGAGGGCGAAGAGCTGCGCCGATTCGAGGTCGAAGTCCTCCGGGCAGCGCTCGCGCGCCGCGCGATACAGCGCGAGCGCCTCATCGGTGCGGCATTGTCCGAGCAGCACCCCGCCCAGCATGCGGTAGGCGCCCGCATGCGCAGCGTCGTGCGCGATCGCGCGCCGGAACGCCTGCTCGGCTTGCTCGGGCTGCATCAGCTTCTTGAGCACGCAGCCGTGGTTGTAATGCGCGTCCGCCCAGTCCGGGCGCTCGCGCAGCAGCGCCTCGAGCTCGGCCGCGGCTGCGGCCAGGTCGCCGGCCGCGTCGAGCGCGTGGAACAGGGCGGCGCGCGCCTCGGCATTGCGGGGGTCGACGACGAGCGCGCGCCTGAGGGCGGCTTGCGCCTCGTGCGGGCGGCCGAGGCTTCTCAGCACGCCGGCGTAGTGGTAGAGCGCGCCGAAGTCCTCGGGCCGCTGGCGCAGTAGCGCCTGGAATTCGGCTGCCGCGGCCGCGGCCTTGCCTTGCGACTGCAGCACGCAAGCGAGCATGAAGCGCGCCTCGGGGAAATCCGCACGGCTGCGCAGCGCCTGGCCCAGCAGCTGCTCGGCTCGCGGCAGCGAGCTGCGCAGGTAGCTGAGCCTGCCGAGGTTGTAATTGGCGTAAGGATCGGCGGGGTCGAGCGCCAGCGCCTTTTCGTGGCAGGCGAGGGCGCCGTCGAGATCGCCTGCGGCCTCCAGCGCGATGCCGAGGTTGAGGTGCGCCTTGGCGTAGGCGGGGGCGCTGCCTACCGCCTGGCGATAAAGCTCGCAGGCTTCGTCCAGCCTGCCCGCCTTCTCCGCCAGGTTGCCGCGGGCGATGAGCCGCTCCGCCGCCCGCCTCAGTACCCATTCAAACATCCAGCAGGAAGTCCTCGAGCGCGCGGATCGGCGCGCGGTCCTCGAACAGCAGCGCGCGGCGCCCGGCGATGCGCGCGCGCAGCGACGCGCGGTAGGCGGCGTCGCGCGCGACCCTGACGACCAGCTCGACATATTGCTCTTCCGACGCGGCGACGAGCTCCGCGAGCTCCATGCGCCTGAGAATGCCGCTCGCCAGGCGCCCGCGCAGGAAGCGGCCTTCCCTCGCGACGATCGGCAGGCCGCACTGCACCGCCTGCAGCGCGGTGTTGAAGCCTGAGAATCCGATCGTGTCGAGATAGACGTCCGCCTGGCTCATCAGCTCCTGGAACGCCGCATTCGTGAGCCACGGCAGGAAGGTGACGAAGCGCTCGAGATCCAGCTCGCGCGCCGCAAACGCCGCCTGCAGCCGCAGCCGCAGGCGCTCCGAGAGTCCCGGCGTCGCATGGGTGAAGAACAGGAACCTGCACCGGCCCAGGCGCTGCGCGATCGCGGGAAAGATCCAGTCGTGCTCGGGGGCATACTTGAACGGCACGCCGGGGCAAACCAGGTTCGGGACGTCGGGAACGATGCCGGGAGCGCGTGCCTTGGGACTCGGCGCGGCGGCGCCGCGCGGCTGGAAGTAGCAGCCCAGATGGGGCAGGGTCACGAGCTTCTCGGAGTAGTTCGCCTGCGCACCCGCCGGCTCGAGATCCTCGGCCGAGAGGTAGTAGTCGATGGTCGGCAGGCCGGTGGTCTCCGGATGACCCCAGGAGGCGGCCTGGACCGGGGCGAGGCGCAGGCTCGCGAGCTGCAGGGCGGTCGGAAACATGCCGATCTCGGGATAGATGATCACCTCGAGCTGCGCTGCAGCGATCGCATCGACCCAGCGCGCCAGGTCGCGCGGGCCCTGCTCGAAATGCGCGGCGCGCGATCGGGCGAAAAGCGTCTGCTCGTCCTGGCCGGTCCCGAGGTGGAAGGCGTAAAGGGCGAAGCGGCTGCGGTCCAGGTGCTCGAACCAGCCCTTGACGAGCGCATGCCACACCGAATGATTGTGAAACTGCGCCGACACTACGCCGATGCGGAGCATGCCGCCGGTGCGCTGCGGCTGCGTGCGGGGGAGCGCATGCGCCTGCTGCCACGCGCCCATCAGCCGCGCGCACAGGCGGCCATGGCGTTCCAGCAGCTCCCGGTTCGGCTCCTCGCGATAGGCGAGACTGAACGGCTGCACCGTGCCGACCGCGGCCGCTCCGGCCGCGGAGCGGCGCGCGTCGAACCAGCGCTCGAGATCCTCCAGGGCCCTGGAGAAATCGGCCCGGAAGCGGGCCGGATCCTCGCCCGCGGCGTACACCTGCGGGATCCTGGCGAGCGCGAGCGACCAGGCCGCCTCGGGGTATTCCGGCCTCAAGCGCAGGGCCTGGGAGAAGCAGGCGAGGCCTTCCTCGACCCGGTCCTCGTCGCACAGAAGGTGCCCGAGGCAATAGTGCGCCTCCGCGCTCGCGGGGCGCAGCTCGAGGACCTGGTTGAAGCAGGCGGCGGCTTCCTGCCTGCGGCCGAGCTCGCGGTACGCGATGCCGAGGTTGAAATGCGCGTCGATTAGCTCGGGCTTGAGCTCGATCGCCTTGCGGAAGCACGCGCTCGCCTGCTGCTGCTCGCCGAGCGCCTGGTAGGCGTTGCCGAGGTTCTGCTGAGCGTGAGCGTTCGCCGGGTGCAGCGCAAGGGCGCGGGAAATCAGCTCCACGGCGCGCCGGTGCTCGGCGCGCTGGAAGGCGATGAAGCCGAGAAAATGCAGGCAATCGATGTTGTGCGCGTCGTGCGCGAGCACCTCCTTGTAGCCTGCCTCCGCCTCGGCGAGGCGGCCCGCGCGGTGGTGCTCGATCGCGGCGCCGATGATGCGCTCCAGATCCGGGAGCTTCTTCCTCCTCGACAGCCAGGCGAGCATGCGACTATTTTAATAACGGCGGCGAATCCATGTGCGTATAATCCTCGCCCCAATACGAATCCAACGCGATGGTTCTCAGCTGGCTGAATACGAAAGAGGTCGATGAGTTCGCGGACGCCGTGGTCGCCGAGCTGCTGGAGCTCTTCCCGCCTGCGGGCGTCGACCTGTCGACGCGCAAGTCGGCCGAGCGCGCGATGAAGAAAGTCGACCGCCTGATGCTGCGCGTGAGCGAGTTCGCGCGCAACCGCAGGCTCAACCTCTACAAGAAGGCGCGTTTCGGCAACCGCGTCAAGTGGGCGCTCAAGGAGGCGCAGTACCCCGTGCACTTCGTCGAGGTGATGACGCACGGGTTGGTCACGCAGGTGGCTCTCGGGTCGCGAAAAGCGCGGGCTTCGTGACCTTGCTCGACCGCGCGTGGTTGCGCTATGAGCGGCTCGCGCGGCCCCTTTTCCTGCCGCTCGCGCTGCTCGTGTTTACCGCCTCGGGCTTCGCCGGGCTGATCTACGAGTCGATCTGGACCCACTACCTGAAGCTGTTCCTCGGTCACGCGGCGTACGCGCAGACCCTGGTGCTGGCGATCTTCATGGGCGGAATGGCCATCGGCGCCTGGCTCGCAAGCCGGCTCTCGCCGCGCTGGCGCAACCTGCTGCTCGCCTACGCGGTGGTCGAAGCCCTGATCGGCCTCGCTTCGCTCGCTTTCCATGACGTGTTCATCGCCGCCACCGGCTTCGCGTTCGACCGGGTGATCCCCTCGCTCGGCTCGCCGGCCGCCGTGCACGCCTTCAAGTGGTCGCTGGCCGCCGCCCTCATCCTGCCGCAGTCGGTGCTGCTCGGCATGACGTTTCCGCTGATGACGGGCGGGGTGCTGCGCATCGAGCCGCAGCGCTCGGGCTACGCCATCGCCATGCTCTACTTCACCAACAGCCTCGGCGCCGGCGTAGGCGTGCTGGCGAGCGGCTTCTACTACATCCCGCTGGTCGGGCTTCCGGGTGCCCTCGCCGGCGCCGCGGTGGTCAACCTCGCCGCCGCCGCGGCGGCGGCGCTCCTGCCGCGCGCGGCGCCGGCGCCGGTGCAGGCGCCGCCCGCCGCGGCTGCGCGAGCAGCATCCGCTCCCCTGTCGCGCATGCTGCTCGCCGTCGCGGCGCTGACCGGCATGTCGTCGTTCATGTACGAGATCGGCTGGATTCGCATGCTGTCGCTGGTCCTGGGCAGCTCGACGCACGCGTTCGAGCTGATGCTCTCCGCGTTCATCCTCGGGCTCGCCTTCGGCGGGCTGTGGGTGCGGCGCAGGATCGACGCCGCGAAGGACACGGTGCGGCTGCTCGCGCTGGTGCAGCTCGCGATGGGCATCGCCGCGCTCGCGACCCTGCCGGTCTATGGCGCCACCTTCCACGGCATGCAGTGGCTGATTCGCGTGCTGGCGCCGAGCCCTGCCGGCTATGCGATGTTCAACGCCGCGAGCCATGGGCTCGCGCTGGCGGTCATGTTTCCGGCCGCGTTCTGCGCCGGCATGACCTTGCCGCTGATCACCGCGACCTTGCTGCGGCTGGGCGCCGGCGAGCGGGCGATCGGCCAGACCTATGCGGTCAACACCGCCGGCGCGATCGCCGGGGTGCTGCTCGCCGTGCATGTCGGGCTGCCGCTGCTCGGCGTCAAGGGCCTCATCGTCGCCGGTGCCGCTGTCGACCTGGCGCTGGGCGCGGTCCTGCTCGGCGCCGTGCCCGGTCCGTGGCGCCGCGTCTCGGTGGGCGCCGCCGCGTCGGTTGCGACGCTCGTGGTCGCTTTTGTCGTCTTCGGCGTCAGCCTCGACGCTCACCGCATGGCCTCCGGCGTGTACCGGCACGGCGTGCTCCTCGACCGCAAGCACGAGGTGCTGCTGCACGAGGACGGCAAGACCGCGACGGTGAGCGTGACGCGCAGCGAGGACGTCAGGAGCCTGCGCACCAACGGCAAGCCCGAGGCCGCGGTGCGCATGACCGGGGGGCGCGACATGCTCGGAGACGAGGCGACGATGATGTTCGCGGCGGTGCTGCCGCTGCTGCTCAAGCCCCAGGCGCGCGATGCGGCGAACATCGGTTTCGGCAGCGGCATCACCACGCACGTGCTGCTCACATCGCCGCGCCTCGAGCGCGTCGATACCGTGGAGATCGAGCCCGCCATGGTGCGCGGCGCGGCGCTGTTCAGGCCGCACAACGCCCGCGCGTTCGACGACGCGAGGAGCCGGATCCACTACGAGGACGCGAAGACTTTCTTCGCCGCGCGGCGGCAACGCTACGACATCATCGTCTCGGAGCCCTCCAATCCCTGGGTGAGCGGGGTGGCGAGCCTTTTCAGCACCGAGTTCTACCGCGACGTGCGCAAGTACCTGCGCGAAGGCGGCCTGTTGGTGCAGTGGGTCCAGCTCTACGAGTTCTCGCCCGTGCTGCTCGGGTCGATCATCGCGGCCCTGCGGCCGCATTTCTCCGACTATGTCCTGTGGATGCCCAACGACGGCGATCTGATCATCGTCGCGGCCAACGGCGGGCGCGTGCCCGAGCCGGACGCGCGCGCGCTCGCTTTCCCTCAGCTCGCGGCGGCGATGAAGGCGTTCGACCTCAACAACCTGCACGACGTGGCACTGCGTCGCCTTGGCGGAGAGGAAGTCTTCGGCCCTTACTTCGCGGCGTACGGCGTGCCCGCCAACTCGGATTTCTACCCGGTGCTCGACGTCGGCGCGCCGCTTGCGCGCTTCATGCGCAGCACGGCCGTCGAGGTGATCCAGTTGCCCGAGGCGGCGCTGCCGGTGCTGCAGCTCTTCGAGCAGCGGGCCGCGCTCCACCCGGATCCGGCGCGGCTGACGCCCGCAGATGCCACGAAGGGGCAGTCGTCGCGAGCTATGGCGCTGCGCCGCGCGGCTGCGACGGACGAGTTCCTCCGATACGGCCGGCGCAGCGCGCTGGCGCGGCTCCCGCAGGGCTACGCCGGCCAGCTGATCCTGCTGCGTGCCGCCCTTCTCGAGTGCAAGCTGGCCGCCGACGAGGTGGTGCGCTCGGCCCTTTACCAGGCGGCGCGCGTTGCCCTGGCCCAGTTGCCGCGCGCGCAGGCGGCCGCGCTGGCGACGCGGCTGGCCGCCTCGCCCTGCACGCATCGTCTGGCGCCGGCCGACCGGCAGCTGCTGCGCCTTTATGCGGCTGTTGCGGGGAGACTGCCCAAGGAGATGGCGGCCGCAGCGCAGGCGGTTCTCGATTCCGGCGCCGAGCTGCCGACCGACCAGACTGCATACGTGGTGGCGGCGCTCATGGCAGGGCGCATCCTCACCGGCCAGTCCTCGGCGGCGCTCAAGGTATTCGCCGCGCACCGCTCCAACCTGCAGCGGGCCGGCGACTGGCAGGGGGTATTTCGCCTGCTGGTCGGTCAGGCCGAGTCCGTGCGCGGCGCTCCTCCCGCCGCCGCGGTCTCGAGCTGACCAAAATTGTCAGGCGGCGCGAAATTACGGCATGAACCGCCGCCAATTGCTGAAAAATGTCACAATTTTGGCGTCCTGGGAGCGGAAATTGCCAGGCACGTGGTTTGCTTGATAAGCCTGCCCGGATGGTCTGCCCGACATCCGAGTCATCCACCAACAACGAAAGGGGA
>MERP01000049.1 GCA_001772055.1 Betaproteobacteria bacterium RIFCSPLOWO2_12_FULL_68_19 | reverse complement strand
CAGCGGCGGTAGGCCTTGTAGCCGCCCTCGAGCGTGCCCGCCTGCCAGCCGATCTCGCGCAGGATGTGCGCCATCGCGGCCGAGCGCTTGCCGCCGCGCCAGCAGTACACGAGGGGACGCCAGCTCTTCGGCTTATCGGAGAATTTCTGGTTGATTTCCGAAGCGATGTTCTTCGCCACCAGCGCGGCGCCGAGCTTCTTCGCCTCGAAGCTCGAAACCTGCTTGTAGAGCGTGCCGACCTGGGCGCGCTCGGCGTCGTCGAGCACCGGCGCCGAGATCGCGCCCGGAATATGGTCCTCGGCGTACTCGGCCGGCGTGCGCGCGTCGATCACCGCGTCGAAGCGCGAGAGCCCGTCGAGCTTCACAGCAAGGGGCGAAGCCGCTGCCATACGCGTTCGAGCATGAGCGGCTGGGCCGCTTCGGTGGGGTGGATGCGGTCGGGCTGGAAGAGCTCGGGCTTCTCGGCGAAGCCCTCGAGCAGGAAGGGCACCAGCGCCGCGCCGTGGCGCTTCGCCAGCCCGGCGAAGGCCGACTCGAAGCCCTGCGCGTACTGCGGGCCGTAGTTGGGCGGCAGCTTCATGCCCACCAGCAGCACGCGCGCGCCGGCCGCGCGCGCCTGGCGCAGCATCGCGCCCAGGTTGTCCTTCATCTGCTCGAGCGGCAGGCCGCGCAGGCCGTCGTTCGCGCCCAGCTCGAGCACCACGATCGCGGGCTTGTGGCGCGCGAGCGCCGCCTGAAGGCGCGCGCGCCCGCCGGCCGTGGTCTCCCCCGAGATGCTCGCGTTGACGACGATATAATCGGGGCGCTCGCGCTTGAGGCGCTCGGCGAGCAGCGCCACCCAGCCGCGCGCCTGCGCGATGCCGTAGGACGCGGATAAGCTGTCGCCATAAACCAGGATCGACTTTTGCGGCGCCGCCCGCGCATCGGCCGGCGCGCCCATCGCAAGGCACATGAATAACAGCAAGCTGTTGAGCGCGCGCGGCATCGGCAAGACGGTGAAGAGCGGGGACGCGGACCTCGTCATTCTGCGCGACATCGACCTCGAGGTCACGCCCGGCGAGGCGCTCGCGGTGCTCGGCGCCTCGGGCTCGGGCAAGTCGACCCTGCTCGCGATCCTCGCCGGCCTGGACACGCCCTCGAGCGGCACGGTCGAGCTCGAGGGGGTGGAGATCTTCGCGCTCGACGAGGACCGCCGCGCCGAGCTGCGCGGCCGCGCGGTGGGCTTCGTGTTCCAGTCCTTCCAGCTGCTGCCGGCGCTCACCGCCCTGGAGAACGTGATGCTGCCGCTGGAGCTTTCGGGCAACCGGGACGCGGAAGCGCTTGCGCAGCGCATGCTCGAGCGCGTCGGCCTGGGCGAGCGCCTGCACCACTATCCCAGGCACCTCTCGGGCGGCGAGCAGCAGCGCGTGGCGCTCGCGCGCGCCTTCGTGGTGCGGCCGAAGCTCCTGCTCGCCGACGAGCCGACCGGCAGCCTCGACGCGGCCTCGGGCGAGGACGTGATCGAGCTGCTGTTCGGCATGAACCGCGAGTACGGCACCACGCTCGTCATGGTGACGCACGACGAGAGCCTCGCCGGGCGCTGCCACCGGCGGCTGCGGCTCGCCGGCGGGAGGATCGTGCCCTGAGGCAGTCCCTGAGGATGCTCGCGCGCGACTGGCGCGCAGGCGAGCTGCAGGTGCTCGCCGCGGCGCTCGTGATCGCGGTCGCGGCGGTGACCAGCGTCGCCTTCTTCGCCGACCGGCTCGGCCAGGCGCTGCTGCGCGACGCGCACCAGCTGCTCGGCGCCGACCTGGTGCTGGTCTCCGATCATCCCTGGCAGGAGGAGATACCCGAAAGGATAAGAAGCTCCGGATTGAAGAGCGCCGCAGCCCTGAACTTCGTCAGCATGGTGCTCAACGCCGGCCAGAGCCAGCTCGCGGGCGTGAAGGCGGTCACCGAGGGCTACCCGCTGCGCGGCCGGCTGCGCACCGCGCCGGCGCCGGGCGCGCCCGACGCGCCGAGCGAGCGCGGGCCGGCGCGCGGCACGGTGTGGCTGGAGGAGCGGCTGGTCTCGGCGCTCGGCGCGCCGGTCGGATCGAGCATCCGCCTGGGGGGCGCCGAGCTCAAGGTGGCGGCGGTGCTTACCCTCGAGCCCGAGCGCAGCGCCAACTTCTTCAACATCGCGCCGCGGCTGATGATGCACCTCGAGGACGTGCCGGCGACCGGCCTGGTGCAGACCGGCAGCCGCGTCTGGTACTACCTGTATGCCGCGGGGCCGCAACAGAAAATTTCCTTGTTGGAAAAAGATTTGAAAGGCAACCTCGGCCGCGGCCAAAGGGTCGAGAACCTCGAGACCGGCCGGCCGGAGGTGCGCGCCTCGATCGAGCGCGCGGAGCGCTTCCTCGGCCTCACCGCGCTGCTCGCCGCGATCCTCGCCGGCGTGGCGATCGCGCTCGGTGCGCGGCGCTTCGTCGAGCGCCACCTCGACGGCTGCGCGGTGATGCGCTGCCTCGGGGCGACGCAACGCAAGCTGGTTTACCTTTTTGGCACGGAATTTTTCCTGCTCGGCGTCGCCGCCTGCGCCGCCGGCACGCTGCTCGGCTTCGCCGCGCAATCGGCGCTCGCCGCGGCGCTCGCCGGGCTGCTGCGCGGCGAGCTGCCGCCGCCGGGCGCGGCGCCCGCGCTGCAGGGCTTCCTCGTCGGCCTGGCCCTGCTGCTCGGCTTCGCGCTGCCGCCGCTCGTGCAGCTGAAGAACGTGCCGGCGCTGCGCGTGATGCGCCGCGAGACGGCTCCCGGCCCCGGCACGCTTCTCTCGTACGCCGCCGGCTTCGGCGTGCTCGCGGCGCTGCTCGTGTGGCAGGCCGGCGACCTGAAGCTTGGCCTCACCGTGGTCGGCGGCTTCAGCGTCGCGCTGCTAGCGTTCTTCGCCCTCGCCTGGGGCGCGCTGCGGCTGCTCACGCACCGGCGCCTCACGCGGCTCGCCGGCCACCGGCTGCGCTACGGCCTCGCCAACCTCAGGCGCCGCGCGCGCGGCAACGCGGTGCAGGTGGCGAGCCTCGCGCTCGGCCTGACCGCGCTGCTGCTGCTGAGCTTCACGCGCAACGATCTCATCGACGCCTGGCGCCGCGCCGCGCCCGCCGACGCGCCCAACCGCTTCCTGATCGGCGTGCAGCCCGATCAGCGTTCGGCCGTGGAAGAGTTTTTCAAGCAGAAGGGAGTCGAGCTGCCGGAGCTCTACCCGATGGTGCGCGGCCGGGTCGTGGCGCACAACGGCAGGCCGGCGAGCGAGGCCGACTACACCGAGGAGCGCGCGCGGCGGCTGATCGAGCGCGAGTTCAACCTCTCGTACATGGAACAGCCGCCCGCGCACAACCAGGTCGTCGCCGGCCGCTGGTTCGACTTGAATTCAAAAGAACTCTCAGTAGAAGAGGGGATCGCCGAACGGCTCGGCTGGAAGCTCGGCGACGAGCTCGCCTTCTCGGTGGGCGGGGAGACCTTCAGCGCGCGCATCGGCTCTCTGAGGAAGCTGCGCTGGGACTCGATGAAGGTCAATTTCTTCGTCATCGCGCCGCCGCGGCTGCTGCAGGGCCTGCCGACGAGCTTCATCAGCGCCTTTCGCCTCGAGCCGGGCCAGGAGCCGGTGGCGGGCGAGCTCGCGGCGCGCTTTCCCAACCTCACGCTGGTCGACGTCGGCGCCGCGCTGCGCCAGGCGCAGGAGGTGATCGACCAGCTCATCGCCGCGGTGCAGGTGGTGTTCCTGTTCGCCCTCGGCGCCGGCCTGCTGGTGCTGTATTCCGCGCTGGTCGCCACCGAGGACGAGCGCCGGCGCGAGGCCGCGGTGATGCGCGTCTACGGCGCCTCGCGCTCGCAGGTCACCGGCGCGCAGCGCATGGAGTTCCTCGCCATGGGCGCGATCGCCGGGCTGCTCGCCACGCTCGGCGCGGCGGCGATCGGCCAGCTGCTCGCGCGGCGCGTGTTCGAGCTCGACCTGCCGCCGTCGGCGGCGCTGTGGCTCGCCGGCCCGCTCGCCGGCCTCGCGCTCCTTTCCCTCAACGCCTGGCTCTCCTCGCGCAAGGTCCTGCGCGTCTCTCCCGCCCTTACTCTGCGCGACTCGGTCTGAACGGGCGCGTAGAATGCGTTGCAGTTGAAGATCAGACGGAGGCGGCCCGTACCGCAGTGCCATGACGTTGATTGAAATCGGATTTCTGGTGCTTGGGGCATTGGGCGGCGCACTGTCCCTGTGGCTCTGGCACCGTGGCGCGCTTACAGCCGCGGTCGAGCGGGCCCGCGGCGCTGCTGCCGTAGAAATTGCGACCTTGAACGAGCGGCTCAGCTCATTGAGGGCGGAAGTGGAAGCGCTCGGTTCGGAGAGCGGCCGCATAAGGACGCAACTGGAGAGCTCCCGCAACGAGGTGCAAACGTTGCGCGAGCACAATGCGCGGCTGGCGACGGCAAGCGAAGGCGAACGCAAGCAGGCAGGGGAAAAGCTGAAGCTCCTGCTTGAAGCAAGAGAGTCGCTCACCGAACAGTTTCAGAACCTGGCGAACAGGATATTCGAGGAAAAGGGCGACAAGCTGGTCCAGCAGAACATCGCGAATCTGGACAGCCTTCTCAAACCGCTGGGCGAACGCCTCAAGGACTTTCAAGGGCGGGTCGAGGAAACCTACGACAAGGAGTCGAAGCAACGCTTCTCCCTGCAAACGGAGATCCAGCGCCTCGTCGAGCTGAACACGAAGATCAGCGAGGATGCAGTCAACCTGACGAATGCACTGAAGGGCAATTCCAAGACGCAGGGTTCTTGGGGCGAATTGATTCTCGAGCGCGTGCTGGAAGCGTCGGGCCTGCAGAAAGGCAGGGAGTACGAGGTCCAGGTCAACGTTCAGCGCGATGACGGAACCAAAGGGCAGCCGGACGTCATCGTGCAGCTTCCCGAAAACAAGCAGGTCGTGATCGATTCCAAAGTGTCCCTGACAGCGTATGAAGCGTATTGCTCGACGGGCGATGAAGCCGCCAAGGCGCGCGAGCTGGCAAGGCATGTTGAATCGGTAAAGCGCCACGTCGAGATGCTCGCCGACAAGAACTACCAAGGCCTGCCCGGGCTTCGCGCCCTGGACCTCGTGCTCATGTTCGTTCCGGTCGAGCCGGCGCTGATCCTTGCAGCTCAGGCCGACCAGGACCTCTTCATCAGCGCAATCAAGAAAAGAGTGATGATCGTCAGTCCTACGACCTTGCTGATGTCGTTACAGGTCATCGCAAGCGTATGGCGGTACGAGCACCAGAACCGCAATGCGCAGGAGCTGGTCCGGCACTGCGGCACTCTCTACGACAAGTTCGTGGGCTTCGTCGCCGACCTGGAGGACGTCGGCAAGAAGATCGAGGCTGCCGAGCGAGGCTACGAAGAGGCGTATTCGAAACTGAAGAGCGGCAAGGGCAATCTCATCCGGCAGGCCGAGCGAATCCGCGAGCTCGGTATCAAGCCAGCCAAGTCGTTGCCGCCGCATATCGTCGAGCTCGCCATGGACGACGAAATGGAAGCGGATGCCGAAGTGCAGAAACTCGCGGCGCCCAAAGCAGGCGAGGCGGCATAGTCCGAAAGGCCTAATCTCTCCGTCCGAAAATCCGCCGCAAACGCAGGTCACTGACGACAAAAGGGTTTCATTAACGGTGGCCGCGTCGTAAAATCCGCCCTGGCGTAAGGGGACGCCCAAGGAGACGAATGCCGCTATCGCTGCGCTTTGTCGTGCCCCTTGCTCTCGCGCTGGCGGCCATCGCCTACGCGGTGGTGCCGCTCGTCGACCGCCTCACCTTCCAGTGGTTCGTGCGCGACCTCGACGCGAGGGGCGCGCTGATCGCGCAGACCGCGCAGGAGCCGCTTGCCGAGCTGATGGGCTCGCCGCGCGGCTCGCGCACCCGGGTGCTGCGCTACTTCGAGCGCATCATGCACGGCGAGCGCATCTACGCGCTCGGCTTCTGCGACCTCAGGGAGCAGCTGCTGTACGCGACCTCTGCCTTCCCCAAGGCGGTTGGCTGCAGCGCCTCGGGCGAGCCCGAGGGGCGCAACTGGGTGCTGCAGCTCGCCGACGGTCCGCTGCACGTCTCGGCCAACCCCGTTTCCTACGAAGGCACGCTGCTCGGCCAGCTCATGATCGTGCACGACATGAGCTTCGTGCAGCGTAGGAGCGAAGACACCAAGAAATACGTGCTGTGGCTGTTCGCCGCGATCGCCGCCGTGGTGGCGCTGATCACGGTGGTGATCGCCGAGATCAGCTGGCGCGGCTGGGTGGCGGGGCTGACGGCGCTGCTCTCGGGCGAGACGCTGCTGCGCTCGCCGCTCGGCTTCAAGGGCACCGCGCCCGAGCTGCGCCCGATCGCGCGCGACCTGCAGTCGCTGCTGCGCGACATCGAGTCGGAGCGGCGCACGCGCGACGAGAGCCAGACCACCTGGGGGCCGGACGCGCTGCGGCGCATCCTGCGCCAGGACCTGAAGGGCGACGAGGTGCTGATCGTCTCCAACCGCGAGCCCTACATCCACGTGCGGCGCAAGGACAACGTGATCGACATCCAGCGCCCGGCGAGCGGGCTGGTGACCGCGCTCGAGCCGATCGTGCGCGCCTGCTCGGGCACCTGGATCGCGCACGGCGCGGGGAACGCCGACCGCGACACGGTCGACAAGCACGACCACGTGATGGTGCCCCCCGAGCACCCGAGCTACCGCATCCGGCGCGTCTGGCTCTCGCCGGAGGAGGAGCAGGGCTACTACTTCGGCTTCGCCAACGAGGGCCTGTGGCCGCTGTGCCATATCGCGCACACCCGCCCGGTGTTCCGCGCCCCCGACTGGGAGCACTACCAGACGGTGAACCGGCGCTTCGCCGACGTGGTCGCCGACGAGGCGCGCACCGAGGACCCGATCATCCTGGTGCAGGACTACCACTTCGCGCTGCTGCCGCGCATGGTGCGCGAGCGCCTGCCGCGCGCCACCATCATCACCTTCTGGCACATCCCCTGGCCCAACCCCGAGGCGTTCGGCATCCTGCCCTGGCGCGAGGAGGTGCTCGACGGCCTGCTCGGCTCCTCGATCCTCGGCTTCCACACCCAGTTCCACTGCAACAACTTCTTCGACACGGTGGACCGCTTCCTCGAGGCGCGCGTCGACCGCGAGACCTTCACCATCTCCTACGGCGGCAACCCGACGGAAGTGCGCCGCTACCCGATCTCGATCGAGTGGCCGCCCGCGGCGCTGCAGGTGCAGGCGCCGGTGCCCGAGTGCCGCACGCGCGTGCGCCAGCGACTCGGGCTCGCCGCGGACGTGAAGCTCGGCGTGGGCGTCGATCGCCTGGACTACACCAAGGGGATCCTCGAGCGCTTCAGCGCCATCGAGCGGCTGCTCGAGCTCGAGCCGCGCTGGATCGGCCAGTTCTCGTTCGTGCAGGTCGCGGCGCCCTCGCGCTCCTCGATCGAGGAGTACCAGAACCTGGAAGCGAGGGTGAGGGCGCTCGCGGCGCGCATCAACGAGCGCTTCGGCCGCCCGGGCTACACCCCGATCGTGCTGAGGATCGAGCACCACGACGCGGCGGAGGTCTACGAGCTCTACCGCGCCGCCGAGCTGTGCGTGGTCTCGAGCCTGCACGACGGCATGAACCTGGTGGCGAAGGAGTTCGTCGCCGCGCGCGACGACGAGCACGGCGTGCTGATCCTGTCGCAGTTCACCGGCGCCGCGCGCGAGCTCGCCGAGGCGCTCACCATCAATCCCTACGACATCGAGCAGAGCGCTGCCGCGCTGCACCTCGCGCTCGGCATGTCGCCCGACGAGCAGCGCGCGCGCATGAGGAGCATGCGGCACCTGGTGCAGGAGTTCAACGTCTACCGCTGGGCGGGGCGGATGCTGATCGACGCCGCGCGCATGCGCCACCGCCGGCGCGTGATGGCGCGCACCCGCGCGGCGCGCCGCGAGGCGGGCGCCGCCTAGGAGATGCCGCCGCTGCGCCCCGACTGGGCGTTCTTCCTCGATCTGGACGGCACGCTGTTCGAGATCCGCAGCACCCCGCAGGCGGTGCGGCGCGAGCCCGAGGAGGTCGAGCTGGTGTCGCGGCTGCACGGCGCCGCGGGCGGGGCGGTGGCGCTGGTGAGCGGCCGCGCCATCGCCACCATCGACGAGCTGTTCGCGCCGCTCAGGCTCGCTTGCGCCGGCCAGCACGGCGCGGAAAGGCGCGACGCCCAGCTGAAGGTTCAGAAAATCGAACTGCCCGAGGAACCGATGAAGCGTGCCGCGGATGCCATCCGCGCCTTCGCCGCGCGCCACCAGGGCCTGCTGTTCGAGAACAAGGGCCTGAGCATGGCGCTGCACTACCGGCTCGCGCCGCATCTCGCCGAGGCGGCGCACGCGGCGGTGCGGGACGCGGCCGCGGCGCTCGGCGACGCGGTCGAGGTGCAGGTCGGCAAGATGGTCGCGGAGCTGCGCCCGGCCGGGCGCGACAAGGGCGGCGCGATCGAGGCCTTCATGCGCGAGCCGCCCTTCGCCGGACGCCTGCCGGTGTTCGTCGGCGACGACCTGACCGACGAGCACGGCTTTCGCGTCGTCAACCGCCTCGGCGGGCATTCGGTCAAGGTGGGCGAGGGCGCGAGCGCGGCGCGCTGGCGCCTCGAGGCGCCGGCGGCGGTGCGCGCCTGGATCGCCGCGGGGCTGGCGCATGCGGCTCGGTGTTGACATCGGCGGCACGAAGATCGAGGTCGCGGCGCTCGAGGGCGCAGGCGCGCAGCGCCTGCGCCGCAGGATTCCCACCCCGCACGGCGCGTACGAGCCGGCGCTCGAGGCCCTGGCGCAGCTGATTCTCCAGGCCGAAAGCGAGGCGCAGGAGCGCTGCACGGTCGGCGTGGGCATGCCTGGAGTCATCTCCCCGGACACGGGGCTGCTCGCCAATGCCTACAACACGCCGTACAACGGCCGGGCGCTCAAGCCGGATCTCGAAAGGATTCTCAGGAGAGAGATCCGTTTCGCGAACGACGCGAACTGCTTCGCCCTCTCCGAGGCGCTCGACGGCGCGGCGCGCGGCGCGCGCGTGGTGTTCGGCGCGATCCTCGGCACCGGCGTCGGCGGCGGCATCGTGGTGGAGCGGCGCATGCTCGAGGGGCGGCACGGCATCGCCGGCGAATGGGGCCATACGCCGCTTCCCTGGATGAGCGCGGAAGAGCATCCGGGGCCGCTGTGCAACTGCGGGCGGCGCGGCTGCATCGAGCAGTTCGTCTCCGGGCCGGCGAAGAACCGCGAGCTCGCGCGCCTCGGCGAGGCGCAGGCGATGGCGCGCTACGCGGACCGCCTGGCGCGCGCCTTCTCGCTGGTCATCAACGTGCTCGACCCGGACGTGATCGTGGTGGGCGGGGGCATGTCCAAGCACGACCAGATCTACGCCGAGGTGCCGGCGCTGCTCTCGAAGTACGTCTACTGCGAGCGCCCGAGCACCCCGATCGTGCGCGCGGCGCACGGCGACTCGAGCGGCGTGCGCGGCGCCGCGATGCTGTGGCCGGCTACCTGAGGGCTTTGTTGATCAGCTTGAGGTCGCCCACCAATTGCTCGAACGCCGCTTCCTTCTCCTTCTCGTCCTTCAGCCTGAGCAAGGCCGACGGATGAAGGGTGGCGAACACGCGAGGCGCGAGCGCGCTTGCGACGAACCGGCCGCGCATGGTGGAGACCTTGAAGTCGCGCGAGATCACCGAGCGCGCCGCGGTGGCGCCGAGGCAGACGATTACCTGCGGGCGTACCGCCGCGACCTCGCGCTCCAGCCACTGGCGGCAGGCCTCGATCTCGCGCTGCGCCGGGGTCTTGTGCAGCCGCCGCTTGCCGCGCAGCTGCCACTTGAAGTGCTTCACCGCGTTGGTGATGTAGACATGGCTGCGGTCCACCCCGGCGGCTTCCAGCGCCCGGTCGAGCAGCCGCCCGGCGGGCCCGATGAAGGGCAGCCCCTTGCGGTCCTCCTCGTCGCCGGGCTGCTCGCCCACCAGCATCACGCGCGCGTGCGGGTCGCCGGCGCCGAACACCGTCTGGGTGGCGTTCGCCCACAACGGGCAGTCCCGGCAGCGCTTCGCGTCCTCCCGGATCTGTTTCAGGCTTTGGGCCATCGAGCCTTAGAATCGGTCGCGTGAAAAAGATTGCAGTCCTGACGAGCGGCGGCGACGCGCCGGGCATGAATGCCGCGGTGAGGGCCGTGACGCGCGGCGCCCTCGCCAAGGGCTGGGCGGTGATGGGCGTGCGCAATGGCTATGCGGGCCTGCTCGCGGACCATTTCGACCCGCTGCAGGCGCGCGACGTGGGCGGCATCATCCAGTCCGGCGGCACGGTGCTCGGCAGTGCGCGCTGCCCGGAGTTCGCCCAGCCGCCCGGCCGGGCGAAGGCCCTTTCGAATCTTTCGAATAGAGGAATAGAAGCCCTGGTCGTCATCGGCGGCAACGGCAGCCAGTCGGGCTCGGCGAGCCTCGCGCGCGAGGGCTTCCCGGCGGTGGGCGTGCCCTCGACCATCGACAACGACCTGTACGGCAACGACGTCAGCATCGGCTGCGACACGGCGATCAACGTCACGCTGGAGGCGGTCGATCGCCTTCGCACCACCGCTTCGTCGCACCAGCGCGCCTTCGCGGTCGAGACCATGGGGCGCAACTGCGGCTACATCGCCCTGATGGCGGGAATCGCCGGAGGCGCCGAGGTGATCGCGCTGCCCGAGCAGGAGATGCAGCCCGCCGAGGTGGCCGAGCGCCTGCGCGCAGCCTACCAGCGCGGCAAGACGCACGCGCTGGCGGTCATCGCCGAAGGCGCGAAATGCGGCGTGCACGAGCTGATGCAGTACTACGGCGCGCACCGCAGGTCGATCGGCTTCGACCTGCGCGTCACGCGCCTGGGGCACGTGGTGCGCGGCGGCATCCCGAGCGCCGCCGATCGCGTGCTGGCGACGCGGCTGGGCGCCGCCGCCGTCGACACCCTTGCCGCCGGCAAGCACGGCGTGCTGGTCGGCATCATCAGGGGCGAGGCGCTCGTCACGCCGCTCGCCGAGATCACCGGCAGGATGCGCCCCGCCGACGCGAGCCTGCTCGAGCTCGCGCGCGTCATGGCGATGTAGCCCGAATGCTCGAGAGGCAATGGCTGCATGTTCTCGCGCTCTTCGTGCTGCTGCCGGCGCTCTTGCTGATCCAGGATACGCAGTCCGTGCAGCGCGGCGAGCTGTGGGGCCTTGCCACGCCCTTCTGGCTCTGGCTCGCGGTCCTCATCGCCGTCGCCCACCAGGTCTACGTCTGGTTCTGCTGGCGCGCGCAGCTGCATGCCGGGCTGCTGACGCGGGTGCTGGGCAGCCGCGCCTTCCCCGCCTATGCCGCCGGGTTCGCCGTGCTGGGAATCTCGCGCGTGCTCGCCGTGTTCGCGCTCGCGTTCGCGAACCGCGACAGCCTGCCCGTGCACCCGCTGCTCCTCAAGCTCGCCGCGCTGGTCGCGCTCGTCCCGGCGCTCTATCTCTTCTATTCCGTGAAGCGCTACTTCACGTTCACGCGCGCCCTGGGCATCGATCACTTCGAGTCCGCCTGGCGCTCGGCGCCGTTCGTGCGGCAGGGGATCTTCCGCTTCACGCGCAACGGCAT
>MERP01000048.1:2114-8664 GCA_001772055.1 Betaproteobacteria bacterium RIFCSPLOWO2_12_FULL_68_19 | reverse complement strand
CGTGGGCGTGTACCCCAGGTCCCGGTCGATCATCGTCTCGACGCCGTTCGCCGCCAGCACTTCGAGCGCCGAGGCGAAGGCGGGTTCCGACAGCGCATGCGTATCCATCCCGAGGTACAGGGGCCCGGCGATGCGGTGCTCGCCGCGGTAATCGCAGACGGCCTGTGTCACCGCGAGCACGTGCGCCTCGTTGAAGCTGCGCTTGAGCGCCGAGCCGCGATGCCCCGAGGTGCCGAAGGCGACGCGCTCGGCCGGCGCGGCGGCGTCGGGGTGCTCGGCGTAGTAGGCGGTGATCAGCCGCGGCACGTTGGCCCACAGCGACGCAGGCGCCGGTTTGCCGGCGAGCGGGCTCACCCGTGTCATGGCGCTATGGTAGCGCGCATCCCGGCGCCTCAGCGCTCGAGCCGCCGGCCGCTGGCGGCGTCGAACAGATGCACGCTCCCGGCGGCGAACGCCAGCCGGGTCGTGTCCCCGGGCGCGAGGCGCGCGCCATCGGCGCGCCGCGCCTTGACCCGCGTACCGGCCAGATCGGCGACCAACCAGGTGAAGCCGCCCGCCGGCTCGAGCAGCAGCACCCGCGCCTCGAGCGCGCCCGCGGCGCCGGCGTCGCGCGCTTCGAGATCCTGCGGCCGGAGGCCCAGCGTGACCGACGCCGGGTCGCGCCCTTGGAGCCGCGCCGCGGCGGCCTCCGGTGGCGCGAGCAGCGCCGCAGGCAGGAGGTTCATCGGCGGCGTGCCGACGAAGCGTGCGACGAAGGTGTCGGCGGGGCGCGCGTAGAGCGCCTCCGGTGCGTCGCACTGCGCGATGCTTCCGCCGCGAAGCACCGCGATGCGGTCGGCGAGCGCCATCGCTTCTTCCTGGTCGTGGGTCACATAGAGCGTGGTGATGCGATGCGTCTGGTGCACGCGCTTGATCTCCTCGCGAATTTCGAGGCGCAGGGCGGCGTCGAGGTTCGACAGCGGCTCGTCCATGAGGAACGCCGCCGGCCGCCGGATCAGCGCGCGGCCGAGCGCGACGCGCTGGCGCTGGCCGCCGGACAGATCGCGCGGCCGCTTCGCCAGGAGCGCGCCAAGCCCCAGCGTCCCGGCCATGCGCTCGACTTCCGCGCGCAGCGCTCGGCCGGAGAGGCCGCGGTTGCGCAGGGGAAATGCGAGGTTCTCGAACACGTCGAGGTGCGGATAGAGCGCATAGCTCTGGAACACCATCGCCACGTCGCGCTGTTGCGGCGGCACGGCGCTCACATCGACGCCGCCAATGCGCATCACGCCTCGGTCCGCCGGCTCGATGCCGGCGAGCAGGTGCAGCAGCGTCGACTTGCCGCAGCCGCTCGGGCCGAGCAGGACGAAGAACTCGCCGTCGGCGATCCGCAGCGTCAGATCGTCGGCGACCACGGTCGGGCCGAAGCGCTTCGCAATCCTCTCGAAAGCGACCGCGGCCATCAGCCTTTGACCGCCCCCGCCGTCAGCCCGTCGAGCACGCGCCGCTGGAAGACTGCCGCGAGCAGCACCAGCGGCGCCGTGGCCACGACCGAAGCGGCGGCGATCTCCCCCCAGGGAACTTCGTGGATCCCCGGGAACAGCGCGATCCCCACCGGCACGGTGCGCGCGGCCGTGCTCGACGTGAGCGTCAGGGCGAACAGGAACTCGTTCCAGCAGAACACGAACACGAGCAGGCCGGTCGCGGTCAATCCGGGAACCGCGAGCGGCAGCATGACCTTGCCGAACGCGCCGAGCAGCGAGCAGCCGTCGACGCGCGCCGCGATGTACAGATCGTCCGGTACGCTGCGGAAGAACTGCGCCATCAGCCAGACCGCAAGCGGCAGGGCGAAACCTGCGTACACCAGCGCCAGCCCGGTGAGCGTGTCGCGCAACCCCGCGGCCCCGGCGAGAAGGAACAGCGGGCTCACCGTCGCCACCGGCGGCAGCATGGACAGCACCACCACGGCCGCGAGCGTCGCGGCGCGTCCCGGCGGGCGAAGCTTGGCGAGGGCGAAGCCCGCGAGGCTGCCCAAGGCGAGCGCGAGCGCCGTCGCGCAGGCGGCCACGGCGAAGCTGTTCAGGAGCAGGTGCGCGAACGGGTGACCGGCGAAAACCGCCTCGTAGTGCACCAGGGTGATCGTGCTCGGAAGCAGCGGCGGCAGCGATTCGAGCTCGGCCTGCGGCTTGACCGAGGTGAGCACCTGCCACGCGAAGGGCGCCAGCGACCAGGCGCATGCCGCCGCGAGCCCGAGCCAGGTGCCGAGCCGCCTGATCATTCCATGCCGCCGCGCAGCAGGCGCGCGTACGCCAGCGCCGCGATGCCGGCGATGGCAAGCATCGCGACCGCGAGCGCCGAGCCGTAGCCGAAATCGAGCATCTGGAACAGCACCCGGTAGGCATAGATGGACAGCGTTTCGGTGGCGTTCGCCGGGCCGCCGCCGGTGAGCACGTAGACCGCATCGAACACGCGCAGCGCGTCGATGGTGCGAAAAACCGCCGCAACCAGAATCACCGGCGCAAGCATGGGCAGCGTGATGCGGCGGAACGTGGTCCACGCGCCCGCGCCGTCCACCGCGGCGGCGCGCAGCAGATCGCGCGGCACGCCCTGCAGCCCGGCGAGCAGCAGCAGCGCGACGAACGGCGTCGACTTCCAGACATCCATCGCGATCGCGGCGTGCAGCGCGAGGACCGGGTCGCCGAGCCAGTTCACCGGCGTGCCGGCGAGATAGCCGAGCACGCCCAGTTCCGGGTTGTAGATCCACTCCCATATGCGGGCCGAGACCACGGTCGGGACCGCCCAGGGGACGAGCACCGCGCCGTATGCGAACGCGCGGGCCCGGCCTGCGCGCGCGAGCAGCAGCGCAATGGCGAGTCCGAGCGCGAGTTCGAGCGCAACCGAGACGGCGGCGAAATACAGCGTGTTGCCGAGCGCATTCCAGAAGCGCGCGTCGCCTGCGAGGCGCAGGTAATGGCCCAGGCCGACGAAGTCCTCCGCGCGGAACAGCGCGCGTTCGTTCAGGCTCAGCCAGACGACATACCCCGTCGGCAGCGCCGTGACCGCCGCCAGCACCAGGAGCGCGGGCGCCATCAACGCCCATGCGTCGGGCCGCAGGCGCCGCGCGCTCATGGCGAGGCGAGCGCCCGGCGTTCGCGCGCGATCGCGGCAAGCGCCTCCGAAGGTGTGCGCACTCCGGCGAGCACCGCGCTGAATTCCGACTGCAAGGTCTGCGACAGGGCGACGTAGTAAGGCGATACCGGGCGCGGGCGCGCCGTTTCGATCACGGTGCCGATCGAGGCGAGAAAGGGCTGCGCCGCGGCCAGCTCGGGGTCGGCGTAGAGCGAGCGGCGCGGCGGGCTGTAACCGTAGGCCAGCGCAAGCGCCTTCTGCGCGGGCGCCGCGGCGAGAAATGCCGCGAGCCGCTCGGCGATCGCTGCGCGCTCCGAGAACGCGTTGACGCCAAGATGCCAGCCGCCGAGCGCCGATGCAGTGGCGTGGCCGGACGCGTGCGGCAGCGGACAGACGCCCACCCTGCGCTGCAGCGGCGAACCCGAGCGCTCGAGCAGGCGCCAGGCGTAGGGCCAGTTGCGCAGAAACAGCGCCTTGCCGCGGCCGAACAGGACGCGCGCCGGCTCCTCGGTGAGCGTGGTGACGAACGGCGGAGTGACGCCGGCGGTCACGAGCGCGCGCATGAAGGCGAGGCCGCGCACCGCCGGCTCCGCGGGCCGGTCAAGATCGCCGCCGTGGCCCCAGATGAATTCGAGCGCGTTGCAGACCAGGCCTTCATACTGCTTGCCCTGCCAGACGAAGCCGTGCAGGTCGGGGCGCACGCGCTTGACGCGGCGCACGGCGTCCACCAGGTCGGTCCAGGTGCGCGGCGCGGCCAGGCCCTGCGCCGCGAGCAGGTCGGCGCGGTAATAGAGCAGCCCGGCGTCGGCGAACCATGGCAGCGCGTACTGGCGCGCCTCCCAGCTCACGCTGGCGAGCGGGGCATGGAAGAGGTCGGCCCGGTCCGAGGCGCTGATGGCGTGGCTCAGGTCGCGCAGCCAGCCGGCGCGTGCAAATTCAGCCACCCAGATGGTGTCGAGCGCGAGCACGTCGAACGCGCGGCTCCGCGCGCGCAGGTTGATGGCATAGAACAGGTGCTGCTCGTCGCTCGAGGCCGGCAGCGTTTCGCGCCGCACCCGGACGCCGTGCGCGCGCCCGAACAGGCCGACCAGCGTATCGAGCGGTTGCGGGTCGCCGAACAGCTTCGGGTGGCGGAAGACGATTGCGTCCGCCGGCGGCGGCGCCTGCGGCGCGCTGCAGGCGCCGGCCAGGCCGGCGAGCGGCAGCGCGGCAAGCGCGCGCAGCACGCGCCGCCGGGGCGCGCGCCCCGTCATGCGGCCGCGGCCGCGGCGGCGCCGAGGAGGCCGAGCCGCTCGTTGGTGACGACATGCACCGGACAGTCGCGCACCGCCCCGGTGAATGCGCCCTTGGCGTTGAACGCGGCGATGAAGCCGCCGGCGCGCATGCGAGGCAGGACTCCGGGCGCAATGCCGCCGGCGACGTAGACGCCGCCGCGCGCCAGCACCGCGAGCGCGCAGTCGCCGGCCGCCGCGCCGTAGCAGGCGATGAACAGGTCGAGCGCCGCGCTGGCGAGCGCGTCGCCTGCAGCGAGTGCGGCGTGCGCGATCGCCGCCGGCGCGCCGCCTGCCGCAACCGTCTCGCGCGTTGCCGCGCTCTCGGCGTAACGGCCGGTGCTGCCGAGGAAGGCATAGATGCGCGCCAGGCCCGCGCCGGAGACCACGTGCTCGATTTCGACGCGGCCGAGCGAGGTCCGCAGATGGCGCCAGAGCGCGTCCTGCAGGTCATCGGCGGGCGCGAACGCGACGTGCCCGCCCTCGCCCGATACGACGCGCAGCCCGCGGCCGCGCCCGACGAGAAACGCGACACCGAGCCCGGTGCCTGCGCCGATCAGCAGACGCGGCGCGCCTTCGAGCGGCGCACCCGGCTGCAGCGTCGCGAGATCGGCGGCGGCGAGCGCGTCGAGCGCATGCGCGCCCGCCTCGAAGTCATTGAGCAAGCGCACGTTGGGCAGGCCGAGATCCGCGGCATCAATCTGCCACGCCAGGTTGGTCAGCCTGGCCTGGCCGCCCGACACCGGCCCCGCGACGCCGAAGGACGCGCATTCGATGCGCGGCGCCTGGTCGAGGGCCGCGCGGGCGTCAACCAGGAATCGGTCGAGCAGCGCGCGGAAAGAGGCGAATTCGCGGCACGGGTAGCGCCGCTCGAATCGGGCGCGGGACCCGTCGAAGAGGGCGAGCAGCGCCTTGGTGCCGCCGACATCGCCGGCGAGCAGCATGCCGCGCGTCTCCCGGGGCGTCCGAAGCTAAGAGCGGGAGATCTTGCGCCTCGCGCTCGCGCCGAGGCGGCGGCTTGCGGCGACGGCGCGCTTCCAGCCCGCCGCAGTGCGCTTCTCGGCCGCGACGCTCGCGGCGCTCGCGGCCGCCGCCGTCGCATGCGCGGCGCGCCGTGCGCTCGAGCGCAATCCCCGGGCTTCGCGGGAAGCCGCGAATGCCTGCACGTGCCCGCCGCTCCTGCGCCACGCCGCGCGCACCAGAACGGTCGCCGCCGATGCGGCCTTGCCGAGCGCGTCGAGCGCGGCGCGGGCGCGGGCAAGCGCGCGCTTCGCCTCCGCACTCCGGGCGATCTCGGAGGCTGCGCTGCGTGCTTGGCGGCCCGCCTTCCGGGTCGCGGCCGCTGCGCTGCGTGCCGTTGCGCGATAGGGGTTGGTCGTCGATTTCCGTGCCATGGGGCCTCCTTGTGGTTAGTGCCGCTTGCGGACATTGTCTCCCGTGCCCGGAACGAGGTCCAGGCGTGCGTCAGGCGGCCTACTCGTACATGTTGGTGTCGCCGCGTACCGGCGCAATCGGAATCACCACGATGCCGGACTCGGTGACGCGGCTGCCCGCACGGTCGGACTCGACGCGAGAGTGTCCATGTTCGCCTGGTGTGAGGGGGTGCAGGCGCGTGCCCTCGCCGCCGGCGAGCACCATCGCGAGCACGCGCTCGTCGTTCATTGCGGATCCTTCGGACCGCGCCTCGGCCACCACTGCTCGAGCAGGCCGGCGGCCCAGTCCTTGCCGCCGATGCCGAAAGCGAGCGCCAGCCCGAACACGGCGCCCGCCAGCAGGATCAGGAAGCTTTGGCGCACGATATCGCCGCCGACGCTCATCTGGTCGAGCGCGATCAGCACCACGAACACGATCAGCGCATACTGCGCGACCTTGCCGAGCAGGTCGGCGTCGCGCACCCCGACATTGCGGCAGTAGGTCACGATCGTGCCGCCGACGAAGCGCGCGAAGTAGGCGCCGAAGGCGAGGATCAGCAGCGCGACGATGATCTTCGGCACGAACAGCACCACCCTGCCGAGCAGGTCGGTGATATAGGTCAGGCCCAGACCGTTGAACGCGATTACCAGCGCGGCGAGGATCACCAGCCAGTACACCAGGACGCCGAAAATCCCGGTGGTATCGGTATTGATGCCGCCTTGCGCGAGGAAACCGTCCATCCCGGCGCGCTCCGTGAGGAC
>MERP01000048.1:0-2082 GCA_001772055.1 Betaproteobacteria bacterium RIFCSPLOWO2_12_FULL_68_19 | reverse complement strand
AGGACATTCAGGTTGATGGCGCGCAGGCCGCGGACCACCGCGAAACGAACGGCTTTCGCGAACAGCCAGCCGGCGATCAGCACCACCGCGGCGAGCGCGAGCCGCGGCAGGAATTCGCCCGCCTGCCGGAGCAGCGCCTGCAAAGGTTCGATCAGCAGATCAACGTTCATGGTCTCCTCCTGTCGTGGTTAGCCGGTCCGCGCGCCGCGGCTCAACCCGCAAGCACGCGCAGGCCGGCGAGCGGAATCCCGGCCCAGGCGGGCCGGTTGTCCAGTTCGTAGCGCAGCTCGTAGAGCGCCTTCTCGATCTCGAACAGCATCACCAGGCCGTGCGCCGCCTCGAACGAGGCGAACAACCCCGCGCCCGCAGCGCGCTGCGCGTAGCCCTCGAGAAACGCCGCGCGCGCCTCGCGCTGCCAGACTTCGGCGAGCCGCGCGCAGCGCGCCTCTTCCTCGGGACTCTGCGCGGCGCGCCGCAGCGCGCTCCAGCGCGCGTAATCGAACGAGCGCAGCATGCCCGAAACATCGCGCAAAGGGGAGTGCTTGGCGCGCCGCTCCTCGAGCGAGCGCGCCGGCTCGCCCTCGAAATCGATGATCAGGAAATCGTTCTGGCGCAGGAGCACCTGGCCGAGATGGAAGTCGCCGTGGTAGCGCAGCTTGCGCGCGCCGGCGGGATCGAACGCGACGCCGTCGATCCGGGCGAGCAGCCGGCGGGGGTCTTTCAGCAGTTCCTTGGCGCTGTCGCGCAGTATGCCGTCCAACCGCTCGATGCGGCGGGCGAGAACGTCGAGCGTGGTCTGCGCATCGGCATTCACGCGCGCCTTCCAGGCGGCGACATCGGACGCGCTCACGGGCTCCGGATCGAAATCGGCGCCGCCGCCGGGTGCGGCGAGCGCGCGATGCAGCTCGGCGGTGCGCGTGCCGAGCGTGTGCGCGAGCGTCCGGTACGGCCCGTGCACCTCAGCGGCCGCGCCTTCGCCGGTATCGCGCGCGTCCGCGAAATGACGATCGAGGTATTCGAGCGTGTAGGTCCAGCCGTCGCCCTCGTTCGAGACGTAGGCCTGCAGCAGCGCGAGCGCCGTGACCGAACCGTCGGCGGCGATGTAGTCGAGCGCTCCGGCGACCGGCACGCAGTGCGGGAACCCGGCGGCATCGGTGAGAAAGCGGCCGACCTCGAATTCGGGGTTGATGCCGCGGCGCAGGCGGCGGTAGCCCTTGAGGAACAGGCGTTCGCCGAGCGCCACCGCGGTGTTGGAGCTCTGCGCAAGCGGCGCGCCGACCGCAAGCCGCGCCGCGTCGCCGCCGACGATTCCGCCGAACGCGGCGGTCGCGGTGAAGCGCAGCCGCCCTTGCGCCATCGCGACCTCGCCGCCCTGGCCGATCGCCTCGACCAGCGCCCGGCAGAATGCCTCGTCGGCGAAGGCGTCGCTCAGCATGCCGACGCTCGCCTGCTGGCGCGCCTTGGCGATGGTCGCCGGCGAGCGCTCGCGCGCCCGCGCGTCCTCGCGGCCGTCTTCCCAGTCCAGCGCCAGCGGCAGGAAGTAGGGTACCGACGCCGGCTCCGGCCCGGGCATCGTCCCGGCGCCGGACTCGAGCTCGAACAGCGCGAGCATCCACTGGCGCCGGTTGCGCTCCCAGACGAGGTGGTCGGCGAGCCGCGCGCGCTTCACCGGCTCGCCCTTGGCGCCGTACCAGCGCTGCAGCTCGATGTAGCCCGGGAGAACCTTTTCCTCGAGCTGCTGGCGCGTCTTGGCGGCCATGGCGATGCGCCAGGGCACGACCCGGTCGCGGAAGAAGCTCGTCCAGCCGTCGAACAGCACGAGCACCGGCAGGTCCTCCCGCACCGGGCGCTCCTCGTGCCAGTGCGGCACCTCGGCGTCCTTGGAGAGGCGGAACCAGTAGAAACCGGAACCGGGCAGCGTGAGCAGATAGGGCAGCTCGCCGATCGGCGGAAACGCCACGCGGCCGAACAGTTCGACCGGGACGCGTCCCTTGTACCGGCGCAGGTCGAGCTCCACCGGCTGCGCGGTGCGGCCGAGGTTGGCGACGCACAGGATGGTCTCGTCGCCCAGTTCCCTCAGGT
>MERP01000047.1 GCA_001772055.1 Betaproteobacteria bacterium RIFCSPLOWO2_12_FULL_68_19 | reverse complement strand
GGTGAGAACGGACAACGAATCGGTCTTCACTTCGGGATTGTTCCGCCTTGCCCCGTTTGCGCTCGGCATGCGCACGCCGTCGACTTCCTTGGCCGTGCGATCGATCGTGCGCCCGGCGCCGATCAATCCCACTATCATCCCCACCGTCACGCGCATGCCACGGATGGTCGGCTTGCCCCCCATGATGCGGGGGTCGTGCGTTATGCGGTCGAACTGCGCCATGGCGTCCTCGAGAAGCGTTAAACAGCTTAACGCACGACCGTATCGATCACAACGGTCACCGAGCTCGCGTCGTTCGCCACCGGCGCGCTCGCGCCCTGCAGGTCGCCGGGCTGCGGCACGGCCTGCCCGCTCTTCGATACGCGCGCGCTCACGACGACGCGCGGAAAGGCCGAGAGGTTCATCCCGGGCGCCATCGCCATCGAGTCGCTGAGAGCGAAGCTCGCGGGCAGCTCGCGCACCTTGACGCGCAGCACGGCGAGCGGCACCGGCGGGCCCTCGGCGGCGCGCGCGAAGATGAACACGGTGTCCTCGGGAGAGGCCTTGCCCGCCAGCCCCGGCGCGAGCTTCACCACGCCGCGCACGCCCGGCGCGGCCCTGGCCTGCTCCACCTTCTCGCCCGAGGCCGCGAGCGCCTCGTTCACGTTCGCCTGGATGGCGCGCGCGTCCTCCGAGCCGGGCTCGACGTGCGGCAGCATGCGCTTCCAGTAGGCCGCGGCGCCGGCGAAGTCCTTGCGGCCGTAGGCGGCGGTGCCGGCGAGCGCCAGCGCCTTCAGGTTGCTCGGGTCGATCTCGAGCGCGCGCAGCACCAGCTTCTCGGGCTCGCCTTCGAGCGTCTGGCCGCGCGCCATGGCGAGCGCGTCTGCGAAATCGGCGAGGAGCTGCGCGTCGCGCGGCGCGCGCACCGCGGCCTTGGCATAGGCCTCGACCGCCTCGGGGAAGCGGCCGAGCGCGCTCAGGGAGCGGCCGAGCAGCTTCCAGCCGTCGGCGTCGTCGGGGTTCTCGCGCAGCCTGGCGGCGAGGCGCTCGACCATCGCCTCGACCTGGTGCGCGGTGATCTCGCCCGGGTCGGCCTGGGGCCCGAGCGCGGCGGGGCTGCCGATCGCGAGGTAGAGCGCCGCGGCGAGCACCGGCACCGCGGCGCCGAGCGCGATCGCGACGCCGCGCGCGCCGCCGCGCGCGAGCGGCTGCTCCGGCGCCGCGACGTCCTCGAGCAGCCGCGCCTCGAGCTCGCTGCGCGCGCGCTGGTAGTCGGCCTGCGCGAGCTTGCCCGCGGCGAGGTCGGCGTCGAGCTCGCGCATCTGGTCGCGGTAGATGGAGATGTTGGCATCGCGGCGCGAGACGCCTGCGCCCGCCTTGCGGGAGAAGAGCGGGCGAAGCAGCAGCGCCAGCGTCACCGCGGCAAGGCCGGCGCCGATGGCCCAGAAGGCGATCATTCGAGCAGTTTCGCCGCCCGCTCGCGGTCGGCTTCCGAGAGCCGGGGCTCCGGCACGGCGCGCTTGGTGATCCTGCGGTACATCACGAAGCCCCCGAGAACGAGGAACAGGAACGGCCCCGCCCAGAGCAGCACGGTCGTGGCCTTGAACGGCGGGCGGTAAAGGACGAAGTCGCCGTAGCGCGCGACCATGTAGTCGGTCACCTCGCGCTCGCTCGCGCCCGCCTTGAGCTGCTCGCGGATCTGGTTCCTCAGGTCGACGGCGAGCGGCGCGTTGGAGTCGGCGAGGGTCTGGTTCTGGCACACCAGGCAGCGCAGCTCGCTCGCGAGCGCAGATACGCGCTTGTCGAGCGCAGGATCTTCGCTTGCAACTGCACGAAGACTCGCGAGGAGTACTGCAAGGAGAAGCAGCCGGGCGATCACTTGCTCAGCTCCGCCACCAGCGGCTGCACTTTCTTGCGCACGATCTCGGGCGTGAGCGGGCCGACGTGCTTATAGCGGATCACGCCGCCGCGGTCGATGACGTAGGTCTCGGGCACGCCGTACACGCCGTAGTCGATCGCGATGCGGCCGGCGGCGTCGTAGACCGAGAGCTGGTACGGATCGCCGTTGCGCTTCAGCCACGGCAGCGCGTCTTCACGCGCGTCCTTGTAATTGAGTCCTACTGTGGAAACAGTCTTTGCCAGCTCGGTGATCACCGGGTGCTCGACCAGGCACGGTGGACACCAGGACGCCCAGACGTTGAGGATCCACACCTTGCCCAGCATGTCCTTCTGCGAGAAGGTCTTGTCGGGCGAGCCGAGCAGCGGCAGCTCGAAGGGCGGCGCGGGCTTGCCGATGAGCGGCGAAGGCACCTCGCGCGGATTGAGGCTCAGGCCCACGGCGAGCAGCGCCAGCAGCGCCGCGAAGATCAGGCTGGTCCACAGGACCCTCATGCGGCGACCGGGACGGACTTCTGCTTGGATCTGGAAAAGGCAACCCTGTATCTGCGGTCGCTCGCCGCGAGCAGCCCGCCGAGCGCCATGATCAGGCAGCCGCCCCAGATCCAGTCGATGAAGGGCTTGTGCTGCACCTTGACCAGCCAGGTGTCCTCGCCGAGCGGGTCGCCGAGCGAGACGTACAGGTCGCGGGTCAGGCCCGGGTCGATCGCCGCCTCGGTCATGACCTGCTGCTGGACGGTGTAGACGCGCCGCTCCGGGTAGAGCACGGTGTGCGGCTTGCCGCCGCGCGTGACCGTCATCTTCGCCTGCGCCGCGACGTAGTTGGGTCCCCGGACGTTCGCGACCTCCTCGAGGCGGAACACGTAGCCCGCGAGCTCGAGCGTGTCGCCGGGCTTCATCTTGGCGTCCTGCTCGGCGTCGTAGCCCTTGACCAGCGTCACGCCGACCACGAACACCGCCACGCCGATGTGGGCGAGCGCCATGCCGTAATGAGAGCGGGTCTGCTTGAGGGACTTCTTGAAACTCAAAATCGCCGTAATGATGATCCATGCCGCAAGCGCCAGGCCGAAGCCGACCAGCGCGTGCCATTCGCCGAAGGCGAGCGGCAGGAGCAAACCGAGCGCGAGGCTGACCGCCAGCGCCCAGCGCAGCAGCACCGCGAGCTCGGGCACGCTGGCTCGCTTCCAGCGCGCGAGCGGCCCCACGCCCATGAGGAACAGCGCCGGCGCCATCACCGGCACGAACACCGCCTCGAAGTACTGCGGCCCGACCGAGATCTTGCCCACGCCGAAGGCGTCGATCACCAGCGGATAGAGGGTGCCGAGAAAGACGGTCGCCGCCGCGACCACGAGCACGACGTTGTTCGCCAGGAGAAAGCTCTCCTTTGAAACCGGAGCGAAGCTGCCGCCCAGGCCGATGCGCGAGGTGCGCCAGGCGTAGAGCGCGAGCGCGCCGCCGATCATCACGGCGAACAGCGCCAGGATGAACACGCCGCGCTTGGGGTCGACGGCGAAGGCGTGCACCGAGGTCAGCACCCCGGAGCGCACCAGGAAGGTGCCGAGCAGCGACAGGCCGAACGCGACGATCGCGAGCAGCACCGTCCAGCTGCGGAACCCGCCGCGCTTCTCGGTCACGGCGAGCGAATGGATGAGCGCGGTGCCGATCAGCCAGGGCATGAAGGAGGCGTTCTCCACCGGGTCCCAGAACCACCAGCCGCCCCAGCCGAGCTCGTAATACGCCCAGGCGCTGCCGAGCGCGATGCCGAGGGTGAGGAACACCCAGGCCACGGTCGTCCAGGGCCGCGACCAGCGCGCCCAGGCGGCGTCGAGCCGCCCCGAGATGAGCGCCGCCACGGCGAAGGCATAGGCGACCGAGAAGCCGACGTAGCCCATGTACAGCATCGGCGGATGGATCACCATGCCGGGGTCCTGGAGCAGCGGATTCAGGTCGCGCCCGTCGGGCGGCGCCGGGAACAGCCGATCGAAGGGATTGGAGGTGAACAGCATGAAGGCGAGGAAGCCGGCGCTCACCAGGCCCATCACGCCCAGCACGCGCGCCGCCATGTCCTCGGGAAGCCGCGCGCTGAAGAAGCTCACCGCGCTCATCCACACCCCGAGCATCAGGACCCACAGCAGGAGCGACCCCTCGTGCCCGCCCCACACCCCGGCGACGCGGTAGGGCAGCGGCAGCGCGCTGTTCGAGTGCAGCGCCACGTACTGCACCGAGAAATCGTTGCTCACGAACGCGTAGGTGAGGCAGCCGAAGGCGAAAGCCACCAGCAGCGCCTGGACCTGCGCGGCGGAGCGCGCCACGTCCCCCCAGGCGGTGTTGGCGAGCGGCAGGATTCCCTGGGCGAGCGCCACCGCGAGCGCCAGGGAAAGCGCGAGCTGGCCGAGTTCCGGGATCATTTCGTCTGCAGCGTCTTTTGCGCCTGCTCGACCGCGTGCGCGGCCTCGGGCGGCATGTAGTTCTCGTCGTGCTTGGCGAGCACCTCGCGCGCGCGGAACACGCCGTCGGGGCCGAGTTGCCCCTGCGCCACCACGCCCTTGCCCTCGCGGAACAGGTCCGGCAGCGCGCCGCGGTAGAGCACCGGGATCTCCTTCGCCGTGTCGGTGACCACGAAGCGCACTTCGACGCCCTCGCGCTTCACGCTGCCGGCGAGCACCATGCCGCCGATGCGGAAGGTGCGGCCCTGCGGCGCCTCGTTGGCCGCGATCTGCGATGGGGTGAAGAAGAACACCAGGTTCTTCTCGAACGCGGCGAGCACCAGCGCCGCCGCGATGCCGAGCGCCGCGACGCCGAGCGCGATCGCCGCCAGGCGTTTATGCCTTGGTTTCACGTACCCGTTTCCTCAAGAAAAACACTTCCAGTGCAAGCAGGGCGGCCGTCACGCCGTAGGAGCCCCACACGTAAAGAGCGTATCCGCCCATGGCGAAGAACTCGCTCATTCTGACCCCCTTCTCATGCTTCTCTCTCCTTGATGATGCAGCGCACGCGCACCATCGTCACCGCGATGCTGTACAGCCAGAAGGCGAGCGCCATCAGCAGCATGCCGGTGAGCATGGTCGCCGCCATGCTGGGCGCCCTGGTCAGGCTCACCGACGCTCCCTGGTGCAGCGTGTTCCACCACTTTACCGAGTAATAGATGATCGGCACATTAACCACGCCGACGATCGCGAGCACCGCGCCGGCGCGGTCGGCGCGGCGCGGGTCGTCGATCGCCGCCTGCAGCGCCATGAAGCCGAAATACAGGAACAGCAGGATCAGCTCCGAGGTGAGCCGCGCGTCCCACACCCACCAGGTGCCCCAGGTCGGCTTGCCCCACAGCGAGCCGGTCCACAGCGCGATGAAGGTGAACAGCGCCCCGGTGGGCGCGATCGCGCTCGCCATCATGCCCGAGAGCCGGGTGTTGAACGCCAGCCCGAGCGCGGCCCAGCACGCCATCACCACGTACAGGAACATCGACATCCAGGCCGCCGGCACGTGGATGAAGATGATGCGGTAGGCCTCGCCCTGCTGCGCGTCGGTCGGCGCGATGAACAAGCCGACGTACAGGCCGGCGGCCGCAAGCAGCGCGGCCGCAAGCCCGCACCAGCGCGCGATCGTGCCCGCGAGCGGGAAGAACGTCTGAGGCGAGGCGTACCAGAACCAGCGGATGCTGCTTGCAGTCATTCCATGGAAATCCGTAAAGCCGCCGCGATCGCCCAGGGAGCGAAGGCGCAGGCGAGCACCAGGGCGGCGCCGAGCAGCAGCAGCTGCGCGCCGGCGCCCAGGCCGGCAGCCGCCATCTCGACCGCGCCCGCGCCGACGATCAGCACCGGGACGTAGAGCGGCAGGACCAGCAGCGCGAGCAGCACGCCGCCGCCGCGCAGCCCGAGCGTGAGCGCCGCGCCGATCGCGCCGATCATGCTCAGGACCGGCGTGCCCAGGGCCAATGATAATGCAAGCACGCCGTAGAGCGCCGCCGGAAGGTCGTACTGCAGCGCGATCAGCGGCGCGATCGCCACCAGCGGCAGCCCCGCCACCAGCCAGTGGGCGAAGGTCTTGGCGAGCGCCACCACGCCGAGCGGCGTCGCGCCGAGCAGCATCTGCTCGAGCGTGCCGTCGGCATGGTCGGCGGCGAACAGCCGCCCGAGCGAGAGCATCGAGGAGAGCAGCGCCGCCACCCAGATCACGCCCGGAGCGATCGAGCGCAGCAGGTTGGGCTCCGCGCCGATGCCGAGCGGGAACAGGCTCGCCACGATGACGAAGAACAGCAGCGCGGTGGCGACGTCGCTGCGCCGGCGCAGCGCGAGCAGCAGCTCGCGGTAGACGATGCAGCGCGCCGCTTCCAGCATCTCAGGCGAGCTCCAGGACCTGCGTGGCGGCGAGGCCGGGATCCTGGTGCGTGCTGTAGACCACCATCGCTCCCCGGCCCAGGTGGCCGGCGATCAATCCCTTGAGCAGCTCTATGCCCGCCGCGTCGAGCGCGGTGAACGGCTCGTCGAGCAGCCAGAGCGGCGCCGACTCGCTCAGGCACAGGCGCGCGAGCGCCGCCCTGCGCCGCTGGCCTTGTGACAATTTCTTTATGAATGAGAACTGCGGCACCTGGAAGCGCGCGAGCGCCTCGGCGATGGAATCTCCCGTGAAAGGCAGCCCGGCAAGCCGGCAGGCGATTTCCAGGTTCTCCCCGGCGGTGAGCTCGTCCTTCACCGCCGGCGCGTGCCCGAGGTAGACGATCTGGCGCGAGTAGTCCTCGCGCAGGCTGCGGATCGGCGCGCCTTTCCAGCGCACCTCGCCGGCGCTCGGCAGCAGCAGCCCGCACAGGATGCGCAGCAGGCTCGTCTTGCCGCTGCCGTTCGGGCCCGCTACGCGCAGCGACTCGCCGTTGCGCAGGGCAAAGCCAAGACCGGCGAACAGCACCCGTTGCTGGCGCACGCACTCCAGACCCGCCGCTTCCAGCATCCCGCCCCGCAGATTGTTGATTGCGCACTATTTTTGCAGAAATCCGACATCCGCATGCTAGACAAAGCCCTGCCGCCGGGCTTGACCTTGGTCAAACCTGAGGCAGGTTCCCCTGGGCGAACGGCTTGGCTTAGAACTGGTAGTAGTACGAGGCGCCGACGAAGTGCACCTTCTGCACCAGGTCCTGGCGGACCGTGGTCGCCGGCGTGCCGGTATCGGCGTAGACCCAGCCGGTCCAGTACCAGTCGTCGGTGCTGAAGCGATCGAAGATGTACTGCAGGCGCACGCCCGAGCTCTTGGTCACGGCGTATTTCGCGTTCAGCTTGAGCGTGGTGATGGTGTAGACCGCGTCCGGGATCGCCGGCGTGATGATCCCCGGGGTGATCGCAACCTGCCGGAACTCGCCTCGGTCCCTGGCATGGCTGATTTCGGCGCCGACTTCGAGCGGGCCGCTCGGCTTGCCTCTCAGGCCGAGGCCGACCGCGTCGCCGACGTTGCGCAGGCGCGCCTCCCACACGCCGTTGCCCGCCGTGGTCGGGCAGGTGATGCCGATGTTGGTCGGGACCGGCACGGCAGGCGGAGTAACGGCCGCTCCCAGGCAGGTCGACTGCTCGGCGCGAGTGTCGCTGCGCGAGGTCCAGGCGAGCGCCTGCCATTTCTCGGAGATGGTATAGGTGGCGTCGAGCGACAGGAACTCGGCGCGCCCTTCGCGCGGACCCAGGGTCCTGCCGCTGTAGTCGTCCTTCGCCCCTTCGGCCACCAGCATGATCGAGAGCGGCTCGGTCGGGACCCAGTCGAGCGTCAGGCGAACCTTGTCGCGGTCGCGGTCGGCGAGGTGCAGCGGATGGATCAGGTTGCTGCCGACGGTGCCGCCGTTGCGCAGGTTGTTCGCCCAGTCCGACCCGGTGCGCTCGCTGTGAACGAGCGCCACCGAGCCGTTGATGGTTTCGGACATCGAGCGGCGCAGGTCGAGCTTGTAGGAATTCTCGTCGGTCTCGTTGCGGAAGCTCACGGAGCGCACCGGATTGGTGTTGCGCTTGCGCTCCTCGCGCTCGACGCCGCCGGTGAGGCGCACGTCCATCGGCAGCAGGTAGCTCGCCTCGGCCTTGCCGATCGCGTTCCTGAAGGAGCGCGGCTCGTTCTGCCCGTTGTGCGTCGTGGTCGCGCTCGGGGTGGTGTAGACGAAGACCGGGGTCTTGTCCTGGCGGTCCTCGTAGCGCAGGTCCGCGCGCAGCGAGAGCTTCGGCAGCGGCCGCGAGGAGATCCCCGCCTGCATCAGGGTGGTGTCGATCTGTCCGCCGAGGTCGCCGCGCGGCACGCTCGCGAGCGGCGTGGTGAAGAACGCGTCTTCCTGCCTGATCCGGCCGTAGGCGAGCTTGAACGTCGCGCGCGTGGCCTGCGTCAGGCTGTAGCCGCCGGCAAGCGAGAGCTGGTGCGACTGGTTATCCGGCGGGAGCGCGGCCGGCGTGGTGCCGACCAGGGCGCCGACGTTGTTGCGCAGCGTCACGGACTGGTTGGCATTGTGGAAGGTGGCGCCGTAGTAGCCGAGCGCAAGCTGCAGCTTCTCGCCCGTGAAGCCGATCGAGCCGTCGATCTGGTTGGTCTGGTAGTCGATCGGGTCCACCGAGAAGCGGCTGGAGGCCTGGCCCCAGTGGCGCAGGCCGTTCTTCTCCTCGTAGCGCACGCGCAGGGCGGCGTCGAAGCCCGAGCCGAGCCGCTTGCTCACGCCCAGGCCCAGCACGTCGCGCCGGGTTTCCAGGCGCAGGTCTCGCGCCGCGGTGGCGCCCTCCTGCTGCTGCGAGGTGTCGATGCCGCCGAGAGTGGTGTTGACGATGTAGGGGGAGAGGCGCGGCGTCTGGCTGAAGTCGATGAAGTAGCCCCAGTCGCCCTGGCGCTCGTGCTCGAAGCGCAGCTCGCGGTTGTCGAGCCCCAGGTTGCGGCCGCGCAGCTTGAGCCAGGTGCCGGTCGCAGCGTCGCGCCGCCTGACGTCGGCGTCGATCAGGCCGTAGACCTGGGAGTTGTCGAGGCCGTTGTATCGCCCGAAGCGCAGGCCTTCGTCCGAGACCTCGCCGGCGCCGACCTGCACCGTGCTCT
>MERP01000046.1:2858-19818 GCA_001772055.1 Betaproteobacteria bacterium RIFCSPLOWO2_12_FULL_68_19 | reverse complement strand
GACGAGCTTGCCCTTGACCTGCCGCGCCGCCATCAGCTTCAGCGCCTGCGCCGCCTGGGCGAGAGGGAAGGTCTGCGAGACGTGCGGGCGCAGCTTGCCTTCGCGGTACCACGCCGCGAGCTGGCGCACGCTCTCGGCGAAGCGCTTGGGCTCGCGGCGCGCGAAGTCGCCCCAGAACACGCCCACCAGCGAGGCGCCCTTGAGCAGCGCCAGGTTGAGCGGCAGCTTGGGAATCTCGCCCGCGGCGAAGCCGACCACCAGCAGCCGCCCGCGCCACGCGACGCAACGGAACGCTGGCTCGGTGTAGGGGCCGCCGACCGCGTCGTAGATGACGTCCACGCCGCGCCCGTCGCTGAGCGCCTTGATGCGCTCGCGCAGGTCCTCGCTCGCATAGTTGATGGTGGCGTCGGCGCCGTGGCTGCGGCACACCTCGAGCTTGTCCTCGCTGGAAGCGCAGGCGATGACGCGCGCGCCGAGCGCCTTGCCGATCTCGACCGCGGCGAGCCCGACGCCCCCGGCGGCGCCGAGCACCAGCAGCGTCTCGCCGGCCTTCAGGCCGGCGCGATCGCGCAGCGCGTGGTCCGAGGTGCCGTAGGTGAGCAGGAACGCCGCGGCGGAGGGGAAGTCCATGCCCTCGGGCATCGGCAGCAGCCGCGCGGCCTCGGTCTTCACCTCCTCGGCGAACGCGCCGTAGGTCGTGAACGCGATCACCCGGTCGCCCGGGCGCACGCCGCTCACGCCCTCGCCGAGCTCCTTCACCACGCCGGCGAGCTCGCTGCCCGGAGAGAACGGCAGCGGCGGCTTGAACTGGTACTTGTTCTGGATGATGAGCACGTCGGGAAAGTTGACGCTCGCGGCTTTCACCGACACCACCACTTCTCCCGGCCCGGCCCTGGGCGAGGCGAGCTCCTCAACCACCAGCGAGTCCGGCGGGCCGAACTGCCTGCAGAGCACGGCTTTCATGGACAGTAGAATGCCATACATGCCGAGACTGAAGACCGACGACGGCGTCGCCCTCCACTACGAGGAGGCCGGCGCAGGAACCCCGCTCGTGTTCGTGCACGAGTTTGCGGGCGACCATCGCAGCTGGGAGCCGCAAGTGCGGCATTTCTCACGCCGCTACCGCTGCATCGCCTACGCCGCGCGCGGCTACCCGCCCTCGGACGTTCCCGAGAGCTTCGAGCAGTACTCGCAGGAGCGCGCGCGCGACGACGTGCTCGCCGTGCTCGACGCGCTCAAGATCGAGCGCGCCCACGTGGTGGGGCTCTCCATGGGAGCGTTCGCGACGCTGCACTTCGGCATGGCCTACCCCAAGCGCGCGCTTTCGATCACCATGGCCGGCGTGGGCAGCGGGGCCCATCCAGCGCAGTATGAGAAGTTTCAACAGGATTCAAAAACCAATGCTGAGGAGATGCTCGCCAAGGGCATGGAGGCATTCGCCGCGCGCTACGGCCACGGGCCGGCGCGCGTGCAGCTGCAGGCGAAGGATCCGCGCGGCTTCGCCGAGTTCGTCAAGCATCTTGCCGAGCACTCGGCGAAAGGCTCCGCGAACACCATGCGCGGATACCAGGGCCGCAGGCCTTCCTTGTATGGGTTAACCGAGCAAATAAAAAGCATCCAAGTCCCGGCATTGATCATCGCCGGCGACGAAGACGACGTCACCCTCGAGACCTCGCTCATGCTGAAGCGCGCCATCTCCACCGCCGGGCTAGCGGTGTTCCCGAAGGCCGGCCATGCCATGAACCTCGAGGAGCCGGCGCTCTTCAACCAGACGGTGGATGCGTTCCTGCACCAGGTGGAGTCCGGGCGCTGGGCGCCGCGCGACGCGCGCAGCCCGGTCGCTTCGGTCTACGGACCGGGAGGCAAGCCTTGAGCCTGATCGTCGAGAAGAGGGGTGCCGTGGGCTGGATCGTGCTCAACCAGCCGCAGAAGAGGAACGCCATCAACGACGCCATGTGGCGCGGCATCCCCGAGGCGATGGCGCGCTTCGACGCCGACCGCGAGGTGCGCTGCGTCGCCTTCCGCGGCGCCGGCACCGAGGCCTTCGCCTCCGGCGCCGACATCTCCGAGTTCGCCAAGATCCGCGCCGAGCGCGCCGCCGTCGCGCACTACGACGACCTGCTCGACCGGGTGCTGCACTCGATCCAGGGCTCGCCCAAGCCCTCGGTGGCGATGATCTACGGCTTCTGCATGGGAGGCGGGCTGGAAATCGCCCTCGCCTGCGACCTGCGCTATTGCGGCCGCTCGGGCCAGTTCGGCATTCCCGCAGCGAAGCTCGGCCTCGCCTACAGCATCGAGGGCCACAAGCGCCTGCTCGAGACCGTCGGCCATGCGCGCGCGCGGGAGATCATGTTCCTCGGCCGGCGCTATCCCGCGGAAGAGGCGCTGGCGATGGGGCTCGTGCACAAGGTGCTTGCGGATGAAAACCTCCAGGGCTTCGTGGAGGACGTGATCAAGACCCTGGTCGAGAACGCACCGCTCTCGATCGCCAACTCCAAGACCCAGATCGAGGAATACGTGAAGGCTTGCGGCGCCGCCGACCAGGCGCGCATGCAGGCCGCGATCGAGCGCTGCGCGAAGAGCGCGGACTACGAGGAAGGCCGGCGCGCCTTCATGGAGAAGAGGAAGCCCCGCTTCACCGGCTCCTGACCAGAACCACCGAGTGCGTTTCCGGATACTTCCAGAACGCGCCGGTGGCCATGTCGGTGATGCCGAAATCGAGCAGCACCGCGCTTGCCAGGCCGGCGGCGGACGCCGCGCTGGCGATGGTCACCGTGGCGTCCTCGTAGCCCGGCGCGCGGCAGGCGACGGTGATGTCCTGCCTCGCCTTCCTGACGGTCAGTGCGTTCGCGCCGGCGCCGAGCTCGCCCAGCACGCCATCGCCTTCGCGCTGCACCGTGCATTGCGCCTCGGCCGGCTCGAGGCTGAAGCTCAGCGTCTGCGAGGTGCCCTCGGTAATGGTCGCGCAGCCCGACAAGGCGGCCGCCGCGCAGAGCAGGAGCTTTCGCATGGGCGCCCATTACACGGCATGAAGGGCGCCGGGATTATTACGGCGTCATAGCTCCAAGGGCACTGCGTTTATCATTGCTCCTCTCATGCACAAGCTGCCACTCAAGGTCCGTTCCGTCCAGGTGCGCGCGGTCGCGGCGACGATGAAGCGACCGCTTGCGACCAGCACCGGCGCGGTGCGCGAGGCTGCGCTGCTGCTCGTCGACCTGCAAACCGACGGCGGGATCGCCGGGCGCTCGTACCTGTTCGGCATCGGCAGGCACAACCTCGCGCCGATCGCCAGGCTGGTGGAGGCGATGGCGGAGATGGTGAAGGGCGAGGAGCTCGCGCCACTCGAGCTCGAGCGGAAGCTGCGCGCGAGGTACACGCTGCTCGGCGTGCACAACATCGTGCTGTTCGCCATGTCGGGCATCGACATGGCCGCCTGGGACGCGCTGGCGCAGGCGCAGGGCCTGCCGCTCGCACGGCTGCTGGGGGCGGCGCCGCGGCCGATTCCCGCCTACAACTCCAACGGCCTGGGCATTCTTCCGGTGAAGGACCTGGAGCGCGAGGCGGTGGCGCTGGTCGAGGAGGGCTTCCACGCCGTGAAGCTGCGCCTTGGCCGGCCGGATGCGGCCGAGGACATGGAAGCGCTGCGCGCGCTCAAGCGGGTCCTGGGTCCGAAGATCGTGCTGATGGTGGACTTCAACCAGGCGCTGTCGGTGGCCGAGGCGATCCGGCGCGGGCGCATGATCGACGCCGAGGGCGGGGTGCACTGGATCGAGGAGCCGGTGCGCGCCGACGATTTCGCCGGGTGCGCCCGGGTGGCGCGCGAGCTCGCCACGCCGATCCAGATCGGCGAGAACTTCATGGGGCCGGAGCAGATGGCGCAGGCGCTCGCCGCGGGCGCCTGCGACTACGTGATGCCCGACGCGCAGCGCATCGGCGGCGTCACCGGCTGGCTGCGCGCCGCCGCGCTCGCGCAAGCCGCGGGCGTCGAGATGTCGAGCCACCTCTTCCCCGAGGCGAGCGCGCATCTGCTGGCGGCGACACCCACCTGCCACTGGCTGGAATTCGTCGACTGGGCCGAGCCGCTTCTCGCAGAGCCGTTCCGGCTGAGCAACGGGCATCTCGTGGCGCCCGAGCGGCCCGGCCTGGGCATGACCTGGGACGAGAAGGCCCTCGCGCGCTACGCGCTGTGATGTTCACCCGCCACTTCGCGCATTGGCCGCCCGGCAAGCCCAGGACCCTGGAGCTGCCGCGCGACACGGTGTACCGCAACCTGGAAGCGGTCGCCGCCCGCGAGCCGGAGCGCGCCGCGATCGACTACTACGGCAGCCGCCTCTCCTATGCGCAGCTCAAGCGCCAGGTCGACGCGCTCGCCGCTTTCCTGCAGCAGCGCTGCGCCGTGGCGAAAGGCGACCGGGTGCTCCTGTACCTGCAGAACAGCCCGCAGTTCGTGATCGGCTTCTACGCCGTCCTGCGCGCCGACGCGGTCGTCGTGCCCGTCAATCCGATGAACCGCACGGAGGAGCTGCGCCACTACGTCGAGGATTCCGACGCCGCGGTGGCGATCGTCGGCCAGGACGTGTTCAGGCATATCGAGCCGATCGCCGGCCTGAAGCACCTGCTGGTGGCGACCTACTCGGACTACGTCGCTGCGTCCGCCGATCTCCCGGTGCCCGAGTTCGTGCGTGCCCCGCGAGAGCGCTTCGAGGCAGGCATTCCCTGGGAGGCGGCCATCGCGGCAGATCTCAGTCCCGGCCCGCAGCTCGCCGGCCCGGAAGACCTGGCGGTGATGCCCTACACCTCGGGCACCACCGGCAAGCCCAAAGGCTGCATGCACACGCATTCGAGCGTGCAGGCGACGACCGTGCCCTACCTGCAGTGGCGAGGCGCAAGCGACGGCAGCGTGGTGCTCGCCGCGCTGCCGATGTTCCACGTCACCGGCATGCAGACCGGGATGAACGCGCCCATCCATCTCGGCGCGACGCTGGTGATCCTGTCGCGCTGGGACCGCGATTGCGCGGCGCTGCAGATCGAGCGCGCGAAAGTGACCAACTGGTCGGCGATCACGACCATGATGGTCGATTTCCTGTCGAATCCGAACCTCGCCAGGTACGACCTGTCGTCGCTGCAGGTGCTGGGCGGCGGCGGCGCGGCGATGCCCGAGGCGCTGGCGCGCAAGCTCGAAGAGGTGATCGGCCTGCCGTTCGTCGAGGGCTATGGCCTGTCCGAGACCATGGCGCCGACGCACATCAACCCGCCGCACCGGTCCAAGCGCCAGTGCGGCGGGATCCCGTTCTACAACACCGACGCGCGCGTGATCGATCTTGAGAGTTCTCATGAGCTGCCTCCCAACCAGGTGGGCGAGATCATCGTGCGCGGGCCGCAGCTGTTCCGCGGCTACTGGAAGCAGCCCGAGGCGAGCGCGCAAGCGTTCATCGAGCACGACGGCGAGCGCTTCTTTCGCACCGGCGACCTCGGCTACTACGACGAGGAGGGCTACTTCTTCATCACCGACCGCCTGAAGCGCATGATCAACTGCGCCGGCTACAAGGTCTGGCCGGCCGAGGTCGAGGCGATGCTCTACGCCCACCCGGCGATCCAGGAAGCCTGCGTGATCGGAGTGCGCGACGCCTACCGCGGCGAGACCGTCAAGGCCCTGGTGGTCCTCAGGAAGGAGCGGGCAGACGCCAGCCCGGAGGACATCATCGGCTGGGCGCGCGAGAGGATGGCGGCGTTCAAGGTGCCGCGCGTGGTCGAGTTCGTGGAGTCGCTGCCGAAGACCGCGACCGGGAAGATCCTGTGGCGCGAGCTGCAGGAGAAGGAGAACCGCGAGTGAAACGCCTCTTGCTCCTGGCGCTTGTCTTCTGGGCCGCGCCCGCGCTGTCCGAAGTGGTGGCCGAGGACCCCTGGGTGCGCCCGACGCCGCCGGGCGCGAAGCTCGCCGCCGGCTACCTGACGATCGTGAACCGGGCGGCGCGACCCGATCGCCTGGTCGGGGCGAGCTCTGCGGCCGCCGCGCGCGTCGAGATGCACGTTCACATCAAGGACGGCGAGATCCTGCGCATGCGGCAGGTGAAGGAGCTCCGCATCCCGGCCAAGGGGAAATTCGAGCTGCGGCCCGCCGGCGCGCACCTGATGTTCGTCGACATCAAGCGGCCCTTGCGCGAGGGCGAGAAGCTTGCGGTGACGCTCGAGTTCGAGCGCGCGGGCAAGCTGAGCGTGGAGTTCCGCGTCGGCCAGCCCTCGCAGCCCCACGGCCACCAACAGCATTAGCCGAGCAGCAGTCGCCCGGCCCACCAGGCGATGCCGGCGATGAAGGCCGAGCAGGGGATGGTGAGGATCCAGGCCCAGACGATGGTGCCGGCGATGCCCCAGCGTACCGCCGAGACGTTTTGCGCTGTGCCCACGCCGACGATGGCGCCGGTGATGGTGTGCGTGGTCGAAACCGGAATGCCGAGCGCTCCCGTGGTGAAGAGCGTGATCGCGCCGCCGGTCTCGGCACAGAAGCCGCCGACCGGCCTGAGCTTGGTGATGCGCTGGCCCATGGTCTTCACGATGCGCCAGCCGCCGAAGGCGGTGCCGAGCGCGATGGTGACGTAGCAGGCGATCACCACCCAGATCGGGACCGGGTCTTCCGTGCCCAGGTATCCGGCGGCGATCAGCAGCATCCAGATGATGCCGACGGTCTTCTGCGCGTCGTTGCCCCCATGGCCGAGGCTGTAAGCCGACGCCGAGACGAGCTGCAGCCGCCTGAACCACCGGTCGATGCGGCTCGGCGAGCTGCGCGCGAAGAGCCACGACACGGCGAGCATCATGAGCGCGCCGAGGGTCATGCCGAGGAACGGCGAGATGAAGATGAACGCCACGGTCTTCAGGATCCCCGACGCGATCAACGACCAGGTACCCGCCTTCGCCACCGCCGCGCCGACCAGGCCGCCGATCAGGGCATGCGAGGAGGACGACGGAATGCCGTAGACCCAGGTGATGATGTTCCAGCTGATCGCGCCGATGAGCGCGCCGAACACGACGTAATGGTCGACGATCCCCTGGTCGATGATGCCGCGGCCGATGGTGGTGGCGACGTTGAGATGGAAGACGAACAGCGCGGCGAAGTTGAAGAATGCGGCGAGCAGCACCGCCTGGTAAGGCTTGAGCACGCGCGTCGAGACCACGGTGGCGATCGAGTTGGCCGCGTCGTGGAAGCCGTTCATGAAGTCGAAGACGAGCGCGATCAGGACGAGGGCGATGACGACGCCCAGGGCCAGCTGGGTTTCCATGTCTGTGGATTATTCCTTCAGGAGTTCTCCAGCACGATGCCCTCGACGACGTTCGCCACGTCCTCGCAGCGGTCGGTGATCGATTCCAGCAGCTCGTAGATCACGCGCAGCTTGATCACCTGCTTGATGTCGTTTTCCTCGCGGAACAGCTTCGAGAGCGCGCCGCGCATCACGCGGTCGGCGTCGGACTCGAGCCGGTCGATCTCCTCGCAGCACTTGAGGATCGCCTCGGAGCGCTTCACGTTGGTGAGCAGCGCCACCGCGGTGCGCACCCGCTCGCAGCACATCTGGCAGATCTCGGCGAGCTGCCTCGCCTCGGGCGTGACCTGGCGCAGGTCGTAGAGCGCCACCGACTCGGCGACGTCCTGGATCAGGTCCAGGATGTCGTCCATCGCCGTGATCAGCTGGTGGATCTGCTCGCGGTCGAAGGGCGTGATGAAGGTCTTGTGCAGCAGGGTGATGCACTCGTGGGTCACCTTGTCGGCGGCGCGCTCGGCGGCGTCGATGCGCTGCGCGTGCGCGTCGAGCTCGCTGAAGGTGCCGATCATCGCCGCGAGCTCGCGGCTGCCCTCGAGGATGCGCTCGGCGTGCGCGTTGAACAGATCGAAGAACCTTCCCTCCCGCGGCATCAGTCGTCCGAGCATGGCCTATTCCCCCGTCCCGAGCCCGCGTGATTGCAGGCTGCGCACTTGTTCTTCGCTGAAGCCCCACTCCGAGAGCGCCTGCCTGCCGCCCTGGCCGCGCTCGGGCGGCGCGGCGCGCACCGCCGCCGGAGTGCGCGAGTAGCGCGGCGCCGGCGCCGGCTGCTCGACCTCGCCCACGGCCAGATAGCTTTTTCTCGAGATGCTCTGTGGATGGCGCCGCGCTTCGCTCCACGACAGCACCGGCGCGAAGCAGGCGTCCGAGCCCTCGAACACCCGGCACCACTCCTCGCGCGTCCTCGCCTTGAAGGTTCGCTCGAACGCCGATCTCAGCTCGGGCCAGCGCTCGCGCTCGTACTGCGCGGGCAGGTCCTTGAGCTCCAGCCTCTCCAGGAGCTCCTCGTAGAAGCGGGCCTCGATGGCGCCGATCGAGACGTACTTGCCGTCCTTGGTCTGGTAGACGTCGTACCAGGGCGCGCCGGTGTCGAGGATGTTCTCGCCCCGGGCTTCGCTCCACGTGCCGGCCGCCAGGAAGCCGGAGAACATGGCCGCGAGCAGCGCCGCGCCGTCGATCATCGCCGCGTCGACCACCTGGCCCTTGCCCGAGCGCTTCGCCTCGAGCAGCGCGCAGGCGACGCCGAAGCCGAGCAGCATGCCGCCGCCGCCGAAGTCGGCCACCAGGTTGAGCGGCGGCACCGGCGCCTCGCCCTTGCGGCCGAAAGCGTGCAGCACGCCGGCGAGCGCGATGTAGTTGATGTCGTGGCCGGCGCGCGGCGCGAGCGGCCCGTCCTGCCCCCAGCCGGTCATGCGGCCGTAGACCAGGCGCGCATTGCGCGCCAGGGCGACCTCGGGCCCGAGACCGAGGCGCTCCATGACCCCAGGGCGCAGCCCTTCGATGAGCACGTCTGCTCTTTCCATCAGGCTGAGAGCGACTTCCCGGGAAGAACCCTGCTTGAGATCCAGGGTCACCGAGCGCTTGCCGCGCATCATGACGTCGTGGCGGCGCTCGCGCTTGAGTCCCAGGTCGGTGTCGGCGGGGCGCTCGAGCACGAGGACGTCGGCCCCCATGTCGGCGAGCAGCATGCCGGCGAAGGGCGCGGGGCCGATCGCTTCGAATTCCAGCACCTTGATCCCCGCAAGCGGCCCCATGGGCCGGGATAATACTTTATGCCTGCACGGCTCCCCGAGCGGATCGTCTGCCTCACCGAGGAAACGACGGAGACGCTTTACCTCCTCGGCGAGGAGCGGCGCATCGTCGGCATCTCCGGCTACACCGTGCGCCCGCCGCGCGCGCGGCGAGAGAAACCGAGGGTTTCGGCCTTTCTGTCGGCCCAGATGGAGAAGATCCTCCGGTTGAAACCGGACCTGGTGATCGGCTTCTCCGACCTGCAGGCCGACATCGCGCGCGATCTCGCCAGGGCGGGCTTGAACGTGGTGATCTTCAACCAGCGCTCGGTGCAGGAGATCCTCGACACCATCGCGATGGTGGCTTCGCTCGTGGGCGCAAGCGACAGGGGTGCGTTGCTCGTCGATCGACTGGAACGGGGCCTGAACGAAATTCGGGAAAAAGCAAAGGCCTTCCCGCGGCGTCCACGCGTGTATTTCGAGGAATGGGACGAGCCGATGATCAGCGCCATCCGCTGGGTGAGCGAGCTCGTCGAGATCGCCGGCGGCGAGGATGTCTTCGAGGAGCTCTCCTTCTCGCAGGCCGCCACGGGGAGGGTGATTCAAGATCCTCGTTCCGTCATTGAAAGAGAACCTGAAGTCATCTTCGGCTCGTGGTGCGGCAAGAAGTACCGGCCCGAGCGCGTTGCCGCCCGTCCGGGATGGCAGGACGTCCCCGCCGTGAGGGAAAAGCAGCTCTACGAGGTGAAGTCGGCCGAGATCCTGCAGCCCGGGCCGGCGGCGCTCACCGACGGCGTGCGCCGCATTCACTCCGTGTTGGAGAGGTTCTTCTTGAGGAGGTGAAACGGCGGCGCGCTGCCGTCCTTGTTCTGTCCCGCGTAGATCGTGAGGTGCGGATAAGGGATCTCGATGCCGGCATCGTCGTAGGCCTTCTTCAGGCGCTTGAGGAACTCGCGCTTCACGTTCCACTGCTGGATCGCCGGCACGACGCGCACGCGCGCGCGCAGGACCACCGCCGAGTCGGCCCACGTCTCCACGCCGAGCACCTCGAGGTCCGCGACCACGCGATCGCGCCAGTCGGGGTCGGCGCGCATCCCGTCGGCCACCTTGCGCATCACCGCGAAAGCCTGCTCGGGGTCCTCGCGGTAGGCGATGCCGACCTCGATCACCGCCGTGGCGTACTCGCGCGTGCGGTTGGTCACCACGCTGATCTCGCTGTTCGGTACGAAGTGCACGTGCCCCTCGAGGTCGCGCAGGCGCACGTAGCGCAGCGTCACCTCCTCGACCAGGCCGCCCTTGCCGGCGATCTCGACCACGTCGCCCTGGCGCACCTGGTCGTCGAGCAGCAGGAAAAAGCCGGAGAAGTAGTCCTTGACGAGGGTTTGCGCCCCGAAGCCGATGGCGATGCCCGCTACTCCGGCAGTCGCGAGGATGGGCGCCACCGAGATGCCGACTTCGCCGAGGATCAGCATCCCGGCCACGAGCACGATCACCACGCCGGCGAGGTTGCGGAAGACGCGCGCCAGCGTCTCGATGCGCGCCACCTCGTCGCCGCCGGTGCGGCGCGACATGTAGATGCGGAACAGGCGGATGAGGCGCGCCGCGACGATCTGCAGCGCCCAGGCGAGGACGAGGATGACGGCGATGCGCCCGACCTGGGTGGCGACGAGGCGAGTGCCCTCGTCGAGCTCGCGGAAATAGGAAACCAGCCTCTGCATCCGGGAGGCTAGTGCAGCCCGAGCGCGGCCTCGATGTTGCGCACCATCGCCACCAGGCGCGGCCCGAGGTCCTCCTCGAGCTGGCCTTTCTTCACCATGAAGGCCGGCACGGTGGCGTTGAAGGCGACGATCTCGCCGTCGACGGTGCGGCGCATCGGCACGCCGACCGCGTGCACCTCGCGGCGCGGCTCGCCGGTGCTCGCGCAGAAGCCGCGCAGGCGGATGTCCTCGAGCGACTTGTCGATCGAGGGCCGGTACTTGCGGTGCGACTCGGGCTCCTTGACCTTCATCTGGTTGAGCACCGCCTCGCGCTCCTGCGGGGTGCAGGCGGAGAGGAAGGCGCGGCCGATCACCGATTGCGAGATCGGGACGGACGTGCCGATGTCCGGCAACGTGGCAACGCCGTTGCCGCTGCGGCAGGACTCCACGTAGACCATGTTGAGGCGGTCGCGGATCCCCATCGACACCGAGCCGTTGCAGTGGTCGGCGATCTCCTTCATCAGCGGCCGCGCCACCTGGCGCACGTTCATCGAGGCGAGCAGCGGATAGCCGATGGAGAGCACCGCGGAGCCGAGCTGGTACTTCCCGAGGCGCATGTTGTGCCGCAGGTATCCGAGCTTGGTGAGCGTGTAGGTGAGGCGCGAGACGGTCGGCTTGGGCAGGCCGGTGCGCACCGAGATTTCCTTGTTGCCGAGCAGCGGCTCGAGCGGCGTGAAGCAACGCAGCACCTCCAGCCCGCGCGCGAGGGTGGTGGCGAACTGCCGGTCGCCCTCGTGCTCGTAGCTGAAGCTCGCGGCAGGCGGGGAAAGCGGTGCCGTGGGTTCCGGTGCGCCCATGCCAGTCTCCTTGGATTGTTCGAACGGTTGCGGCGGACTGTTTCGCGTTTCGCTATTCTGTCGGCGCGGCGACCCGTGTCAACTTAGTCGTACTGTATTTCACATAGTGAAATAATGAATCCCCTTTTCGATCTGGGCGGCAAGGTGGCGCTGGTCACGGGCTCGACGCGCGGCATCGGCAAATCGATCGCCGAGCAGCTCGCCCTCGCCGGCGCGAAAGTGGCGGTGAGCAGCCGCAAGGCCGAGGCGTGTGAAGAAGTAAGGAAGGAATTCCAGAGCAACGGTTTCGAGGTGCTGGCGCGTCCCTGCAACGTCTCGCGCAAGGAGGAGCTGCAGGCGCTGGTCGACGCCACGCTGGAAAAATGGGGCCGCATCGACATCGTGGTGGCGAACGCCGCCTCCAATCCCTACTACGGCCCCCTGACTGCGATCCCGGACGAGGCTTTCGACAAGATCTTCGCCAACAACGTGAAAAGCGTGCTCTGGCTCGCGGCGATGACGCTGCCCGGGATGACAAAAGGAGGAAGTTTCATCGTCGTGGGCTCCATCGGCGGGCTGATCGCCAACACGGTCATCGGGGCGTACGGCATCTCCAAGGCTGCCGACCACCACCTGGTGCGCAACCTCGCCGCCGAATGGGGGCCGAAGAACGTGCGCGTCAACGCCATCGCTCCGGGGCTGGTGAAGACCGAGTTCGCCCGGGCGCTCTGGGAGGACGAAAAGCGCAGGAACGAGCGCATCCAGGCCACCCCCCTGCGGCGCCTGGGCGAGCCGCGGGACATCGGCGGCATCGCGGTATTCCTCGCGTCCGACGCTGCGGCTTTCATCACCGGACAGTGCATAGTTGCAGATGGCGGCGTTACCATCTTGTAATGGATCTCAACTACTCTGCCGAAGAGCTGGCGTTCCGCGATCAGGCGCGGGACTGGCTGGCCAAGAGCCTGCCCGCGGAGCTGAAAGACAAGGGCCACTATTCCAAGGACGAGCTGCTGCGCTGGCACCGCATTCTCGCCAAGCAGGGCTGGGTCGCGCCCGCATGGCCCAAGGAATGGGGCGGCACCGGCTGGAACGTGGTGCAGCGCTACATCTTCGAGGAGGAGCTCGGCTATTCCGGCGGCCCGCCCCTCATCCCGTTCGGCCTCACCATGTGCGCTCCGGTGCTGCTGCGCTTCGGCACCGAGGCGCAGAAGAAGCGCTTCCTGCCGCGCATCTACCAGGGCGAGGATTTCTGGTGCCAGGGCTACTCGGAGCCAGGCTCGGGGAGCGATCTCGCTTCACTAAAGACAAGAGCAATTCTTAAGGCTGACAAATACATTGTTAACGGCCAGAAGATCTGGACCACCCTCGCGCACTACGCCGACTGGATCTTCTGCCTGGTGCGCACCGACCCGACGGTGGAGAAGCGCCAGGAAGGCATCTCGTTCCTGCTCATCGACATGAAGACCCCGGGCATCACGGTGCGGCCGCTCATCCTCATGGACGGCGCGCACGAGGTGAACGAGGTGTTCTTCGACGACGTGAAGGTGCCGGCCGAGAACCTGGTGCACGAGGAAGGCAAGGGCTGGACGGTGGCGAAGTACTTGCTCGGCTACGAGCGCATGAACACCGGCCGCATCGGCGAGTCGAAACGCCAGCTGGCAAGACTCAAGGAAATTGCAGCAGGGAAAATGAAAGACATGCGTTTCCGCGACCGGCTCTCCCGCCTCGAGATCGAGCTGATCGCCCTCGAGATCACCAACCTGCGCTTCCTCGACCGCATGCGCCGCACCGGCCAGCCGCCGGGCGCCGACGTGTCGATGCTGAAGATCAAGGGCACCGAGATCCAGCAGGGGCTGACCGAGCTCGCGATGGAGTGCATCGATCCGCTGGCGGGCGACGAGACGAGCATGGCGCTGCAGAAGAAATACCTCACCACGCGCAAGACGACGATCTACGCGGGCTCCAATGAAATCCAGAGGAACATCATCGCCAAGATGACGTTGGGTTTATGAACTTCGATTACAGCGAAGAGCAGCAGCTCCTGGCCGATTCAGTCAGGAGGTTTCTGCAGAACAAGTATCAGTTTGAGGATCGCAAGAAGATCATCGCTGGCGAGGGATGGAGCAGCGACGTCTGGGCGAAGCTCGCCGAGATGGGGCTCACCGGACTGCCGCTCTCGCCCGACTACGGCGGCTTCGGCGGCGGCGCGGTCGACCTGATGAGCGTGATGGAGGCCTTCGGCGAGGCGCTGGTGCTCGAGCCGCTGCTGCCGACGCTCATGGCCGCGCGCCTGGTGGGCCGGGCGGCGAGCGACGCGCAAAAGCGCGCGCTGCTGCCGGCGGTGGCCGAGGGCCGCCTGCGCATGGTCTTTGCCGCCTCGCCCAAGGCCAACGTCGTGGGGGCGCCGGCCGCGCATAAGTTGCTTTGTCTTTTGGAAAAAGACCTTTTTATCGCCGACGCGGCCGAGGTGCCGATGAAGCCCTACCGCACGCTCGACAACATGCTCGCCGCGCGGATCGATTTTTCGCCTTCGAAGGCGGACCTCCTGGCGAAAGATGCAGGGGCGGCGGTCGAGGAAGCGCTCGACTTCGCCACCGCGCTGGTCTGCGCCGAGGCGGTGGGCGCGATGAAGTTCTCCTGCGACACCACGCTCGAGTACCTGAAGACGCGCAAGCAGTTCGGCGTGCCGATCGGCACCTTCCAGGCGCTGCAGCACCGCATCGTCGACATGTTCATCTCCTACGAGCAGGCGAAGTCCATGGCTTGCCTGGCGTGCTCCAAAGTCGATTCTTCCGAGAATCCCGCAGAGCGCGCGCGCGCGGTTTCGGCGGCGAAGATCAAGGTGGCCGACGCCGCGCGTCACGTGAGCCAGGAATCGGTGCAGCTGCATGGCGGCATGGGGATGAGCGAGGAGCTCAAGGTGAGCCACAGCTTCCGCCGCCTGACGGTGCTGGCGCGGCAGTGCGGCGATGCCGACCATCACCTGGAACGGTTTGCCTCGCTCTAGCGCGGCTGCGCTGCTGTTGCTCGCTGCCTGCGCGGCGCCGCAGCAGGAGGCGCCTGCGCCGCCGCCGGGCGGGCAGCCCGCGGCCCTGGCGCAACTGCCGGCGACGTTCCGCAACACGCCGAGCTGCCCCGGCTGCCTCTCGCTCACGCTCACGCTGCGCCCCGACGGGGCCTACATGGCGCGCGAGCGGCTCGGCTCCACCGAGTTCTACGACTTCGGGCGCTGGCGCGAGTCGCGCGCCGAGGGCATGCTGCAGCTTACCGGCGGGCGCGACGCGCCGCGCCGCTACGCGCTGCGCCCTCCCGGCACGCTCGTGGCGCAGCAGGGCACGCAGGGCGGCGACCTCGGGCGCGCGCCCGAGCTCGAAACGCTGCGCGGGCCGTTCCGGCTGGTCGGCCTGTTCGACGGCAAGCTGTTCAAGGAATGCCAGACCGGGCTCGCCTGGAGCCTGGACGAGACCCGGGCCGCGCAGGCATTGGGAGAGGAGTTTCGCAAAAGGCAGACCCCGGCGCTGCTGGTTTCGCTCGACGGCCGCTTCGAGCCGCGCGGCGGGGGCGAAGCGCTGCGCGTGCTGCGCACCGCCTCGATCCACAACGAGCGCGGCTGTCCCGGTTAAACTCGGGCCACCATGGACAACAAGCGCGTAGTGCTCGCGAGCCGCCCCGCCGGCTGGGTGAGCGAGGACAATTTCCGCCTCGAAGCGGCGCCGCTGCCCAAGCCCGCGGAGGGCGAGGTGCTGGTGAAGAACCTCTGGCTCTCGCTCGACCCGTACATGCGCGGGCGCATGAGCGACGCGAAGAGCTACGTGAAAGGCGTCGACATCGGCGAGGTGATGGTCGGCCAGACGGTCGGCGAGGTGGTCGAATCCAGGAACGAGAGATTCAAGCAGGGAGACCACGTCCTCACCCAGCTCGGCTGGCAGCTATTCGGCTCTACAAAGGAAGCAACCCCCGTAGATGGCACGAGGGCGCCCCTGAGCTACTACCTCGGCTGCCTCGGCATGCCGGGCATGACCGCGTACTTCGGCCTGAAGGAGATCGGGCAGCCCAAGGCGGGCGAGACGCTGGTGGTCTCCGCCGCCTCGGGCGCGGTGGGAAGCGTGGTCGGGCAGCTCGCGAAGAGCTGGGGCGCGCGCGCGGTCGGCATCGCCGGCGGACGCGAGAAGTGCGACTACGTGAGGCGCAGCCTCGGCTTCGACGCCTGCGTCGACTACAAGGCGGGCAACCTCTACCGCGACCTGAAGGAGGCCTGCCCGAAGGGCGTCGACGTGCTGTTCGAGAACGTCGGCGGCGAGATCCTCGACACCCTGCTGCGCCTGATGAACCCCTTCTCGCGCATCGTGATCTGCGGCCTGATCGCCGAGTACAACGCGACCGAGCCCTACGGCTACAAGAACCTGCGCTCGGTGCTCGTGAACCGCATCCGCATGCAGGGCATGATCGTGTTCGACTGGAGGCAGCGCTACGGCGAGGCGCTCAAGGCGCTCGGCGCGATGCACGCGCAGGGCAAGCTCAAGTACCGCGAGTCGGTGCTCGAGGGCCTGGAGAACGCGCCGCGCGGGCTGATCTCGCTCCTCAAGGGCGGCAATTTTGGCAAGCAGCTTGTCAAGCTTGCCTGATACCGCTGCGCGGTCCCTCGTCCATGGCTATGTCGGATTCTGGCGGCGCCTCGCCGCCGCGGCGATCGATGCGCTCATGCTGTTCGTCGTGACCGTGCCGCTCGTGCTGTTCGTCTACGGCCGCGACTACCTCGCGCGCTCGGTGGGCGGGTTCGCGGGATTCTGGGACTTCATGCTGCAGGCGGCGCTTCCCGCCGTCGCGGTGATCGGCTTCTGGCGCTTCTACGGCGCGACCCCGGGCAAGATGGCGGTGTCGGCGAAGATCGTGGATGCGAGGACCGGCGGCGCGCCCGGCACCGGCCGCCTGGTGGCGCGCTACTTCGCCTATCTCGTTTCGATGCTTCCCCTGTTCCTTGGCTTCGTCTGGATCGCGATCGACCGGCGCAAGCAGGGCTGGCATGACAAGATCGCGGGAACCTTGGTGATCGACGACGATGATTGAGCTCTACACCTGGCCTACGCCGAACGGCCACAAGATCCACATCATGCTCGAGGAGACCGGCCTGCCGTACCGCGTGCACGCGGTCGACATCGGGGCGGGCGAGCAGTTCAAGCCCGGGTTCCTCGAGATCTCGCCCAACAACAAGATCCCGGCGATGATCGACAGCGACGGCCCGGGCGGCAAGCCCTTCGCGCTCGCCGAGTCGGGCGCGATGCTTTTCTACCTCGCCGCCAAGACCGGCAGGTTCCTGCCGCGCGAGCTCGCCGACCGCTGGCGCGTCATGCAGTGGGTGATGACGCAGATGGGGCACGTCGGCCCGA
>MERP01000046.1:0-2843 GCA_001772055.1 Betaproteobacteria bacterium RIFCSPLOWO2_12_FULL_68_19 | reverse complement strand
GTCGGCCCGATGCTCGGCCAGGCGCACCACTTCCTGCAGTACGCGCCGGAGAAAATCGAGTACGCGATGAACCGCTACCGCAACGAGGCGAAACGGCTCTATGGGGTGCTCGATCGGCAGCTGAAGAGAAGCGAATGGCTGGCGTGCGGCGAGTACACCATCGCCGACATGGCGACCATGCCCTGGCTGCGCTTCCCCGAGCGCCAGGGCGTCGACATCGAGGAGTTCGCGCACGTGAAGCGCTGGCGCGACAAGATCCTTGCGCGCCCGGCGGTGAAGCGGGCGGTCGAGGTCCTGGCGGATCGCCGGCGGCCGACGCCCGGGTTCACGAAAGAGCAGGCGGAGGTGCTCTTCGGTGCCACGCAGTACGCGAAAAGATAATTCTTCGGTAGAAGCGAACGGCACGCGCTACTGCTGGCCGCGAAGGCCGCTGGTCGTGGTGTGCATCGACGGCGGCGATCCCGCCTACCTGCAGCGCTACCTCGCCGAGGACGCGATCCCCAACATCGCGCGCTTCATGCGGGAGGGCTTCGCGACCGTGGCCGAGGGCACGGTGCCGAGCTTCACCTGCCCGAACAACATGTCGATCATCACCGGCACGCCGGCTTCACGGCACGGAATCTCCGGGAATTATTATCTGGATGTAAGAACCGGAAATGCCGTAGTGATGACCGGTCCCGAACTCCTGCGCGGCGACACGATCCTCTCGCGCTTCGCCGCCGCCGGCGCGAAAGTCGCCTCGATCACCGCCAAGGACAAGCTGCGGCGCCAGCTCGGCAAGAACCTCGACGTGTCGCGCGGCAACGTGTGCTTCTCTTCCGAATTCGCCAGCCGCTGCACGCTGGCCGAGAACGGCATCGAGGACGTGCTCGAGCTCGCCGGCATGCCGCAGCCCGGCATGTACTCGATGGAGCTCTCCTTGTTCGTGCTCGAGGCCGGGGTCAAGCTGCTCGAGAGAGACCGCCCCGACCTGCTTTACCTCTCGCTCACCGACTGGGTGCAGCACAAGTACGCGCCGCACGAGGCCGAGGCGAAGCGCTTCTACCAGGAGCTCGACCGGCGCTTCGGCCGGCTCGCCGAGCTGGGCGCGACCGTCGCGCTCACCGCCGACCACGGCATGAGCGACAAGTCGAACGCCGCGGGCGAGCCGAACGTGATCTGGCTGCAGGACATCCTCGACGCGCGCTTCGGCAAGGGCGATACGCGCGTCATCTGCCCCATCACCGACGCCTTCGTCGCGCATCACGGCGCGCTCGGCGGCTTCGTGCGCGTCTGGTGCCGGGGGCGCGCGACGCCGAAGCAGGTGATCGACGCGGTCAAGGGCATCGAGGGGGTGGAATCGGCGCTCGACAAGGCCGCCGCGTGCCGGGTGCACGAGCTGCCCGCCGACCGGGAGGCCGACGTGGTGGTGATCTCGGGCGCCGAGACCTGCATCGGCGGCGCCGAGGCCGAGCACGACCTCTCGGGGCTCAAAGGCCACCGGCTGCGCAGCCACGGCGGCGTTTCCGAGTCCAGGGTCCCCTTCATCCTCAGCGAGCCGCTCAACGACCAGTACAAGCTCATTGCGGGCGCGGCGACGCTGAAGAGCTACCGCATCTTCGATTTCGCGCTCAACGGGACGGGAGAAACGTGATGCTGCAGGGCAAGCTGGCGTGGATCACCGGGGGCGGCTCGGGCATCGGGCTCGCCGGCGCGATCGTGGTGCAAAATCGATGCGCTCAGGCGTGGATTGCGCGCCCGTCGGCGTCGAGCGCACTCTCGTGCATCATTTCAGACAGCGTGGGATGGGGGAGGATGGTGTGCATCAGCGCTTCCTCGGTGGTTTCGAGGTTCATCGCGATCACATAGCCCTGTATCAATTCAGTCACCTCGGCGCCTAGCATGTGCGCGCCGAGTAGCCGGCCCGACGGGCGCTCGAAAATCGTCTTGACGAGGCCTTCGGGCTCGCCCATCGCGACGGCCTTGCCGTTTCCCGCGAATGTGAAGCGCCCGACCTTGATTTCGTACCCCTGCTGCCTCGCCTGTTCTTCGGTGAGGCCGACGCTGGCGACTTGGGGCAGGCAATAGGTGCAGCTGGGGATCATGCCGCGGTCTATCGGCGGCGGATTCTTTCCGGCGATGTGCTCGATGCAGACGATGCCTTCGTGTCCCGCCTTGTGCGCGAGCATGGGCGGTCCTGCCACGTCGCCAATCGCATATACGCCGGGCACATTGGTTCTACCGTAGCCGTCGGTGACGATGACGCCACGCTCCGCCCTGACGCCGCACCGTTACAGCCCGAGATTGTCTGTATTGCCCACGACCCCGACCGCGGAAATCATGCGCTCGGCGGTGACCTCGAGTGTCTCTTGATGGCTGTCTATGGTGACCTTGACCGAGTCGGCGGTCTTTTCCACGGTGCTTACCTTGGCGCCGGTCAGGATGCGGAGGCCCTGCTGTTCGAGTGCTTCGCGGAGAAGGGCGGCGATCTCGGCATCCTCGGCCGGCAGGATCTGCGGCCGGAGCTCGACTACGGTGACCTGGGCTCCGAGCAGCGCATAGAAGCTGGCGAACTCGATGCCGATCGCGCCCGCGCCCATCACCAGCAATGACTTCGGCATCGACGGCGGCACCAGGGCTTGCGCATAGCTCCAGATCAGTTTCCCGTCGATCTCGATGCCGGGCAGAGACAGCGGGCGCGCGCCGGTGGCGAGGATCAGATGCCCGGCCTGGTAGGCACCCGCTCCGAGGGCGCCCGTCGGAGCTTGCTCGCGCTGTGCGTCGGCTACGATCAGTTTCCCGACCCCATCCAGTGCGGCCCTGCCCCAGATCAGGTCGACCTTGTTTTTCCTGAGCAGCGTGCG
>MERP01000045.1:8334-10692 GCA_001772055.1 Betaproteobacteria bacterium RIFCSPLOWO2_12_FULL_68_19 | reverse complement strand
TCTGCTTGGGCGTGAGGTTCTGCGCCTCGTCGATGATCAGCCACTTGTTGACGAAGGTGCGCCCGCGCATGAAGTTGAGCGACTTGATCCTGATCCTCGAGCGCACGAGATCGCGCGTCGCGGCGCGGCCCCACTCGCCGCCCGACTCGTCGGAGGCGTTCAGCACGTCGAGGTTGTCCTCGAGCGCGCCCATCCAGGGCTGCATCTTCTCCTCCTCGGTGCCGGGCAGGAAGCCGATGTCCTCGCCCAGCGGCACCGTGACGCGCGTCATGATGATCTCGGTGTAGCGCTTCTCATCCAGCACCTGCGTGAGGCCCGCGGCCAGCGCGAGCAGCGTCTTGCCGGTGCCGGCCTGGCCGAGCAGGGTGACGAAGTCGACCGCCGGGCTCATCAGCAGGTTGAGGGCGAAGTTCTGCTCGCGGTTGCGCGCGGTGATGCCCCAGACCGAGTTCTTCGCGTGCGTGTAGTCGCGCAGCGTCTCGAGCACCGCGATGCTGCCGGCGGCCTCCTTCACCAGCGCGTAGAGCGGCTTGTCGCCCGACTCGTCGAACACGAACTCGTTGACGTGCAGCTTCGACACCAGCGGGCCGCGCACGCGGTAGTAGGTGTGGCCCTCCTTCTTCCAGGACTCGACGTCGCGGCCGTGCGTGTCCCAGAAGTTCTTCGGCAGCGCCCGCACGCCCGTATAGAGCAGGTCCGCGTCCTCGAGCACCTTGTCGTTGAAGTAGTCCTCGGCGGCGAGCCCCAGCGCGCGCGCCTTGATGCGCATGTTGATGTCCTTGGACACCAGCACCACCTGGCGCTGCGGCTCGCGCTCCTGCAGGAATCGAACCACGGAGAGAATCTGGTTGTCGGTCTTTCCGGAAGCGAGCGTGGACGGAAGGTCGCCGTTGATCGCCTCGGTCTGCAGGAACAGCCGCCCCTTCGACTGCTGCCCGTCCCGGGTCCTGATCGCGAGGCCGCTCTTGATGTCGCCCACCACGATCTCGTCGAGGAAGCGGCTCGCCTGGCGCGCGTTGCGCGCGACGTCGGACAGGCCGCGCTTGTGCTGGTCGAGCTCCTCCAGCGTGGCGATCGGCAGGTACACGTCGTGCTCGTCGAAGCGGAACAGGCTGGTCGGGTCGTGCATCAGCACGTTGGTGTCGAGCACGAACAGCTTCTTGACCTTGGGCTTGCGCGGGGCGCGGGGGCGTTTCACGGCGGGGGAGAAGGAGGGGGCGTCTACGGCGGGGTCCTGTTCGACATCATAGGGCTTTAACAAAGTTCAATACCTCCTGGACGTGGCCTGGGACCTTGACCCCGCGCCATTCGCGCGCGAGCAGCCCTTGCCGGTCGACGACGAAGGTGCTGCGCTCGATGCCGCGGACTTTCTTCCCGTACATGCTCTTCATCTTCATGACGCCGAACCGCTTGCAGACCGCTTCGTCGGGGTCCGAGAGCAGCTCGAACGGGAACTTCATCTTCTCCTTGAAGCGCCGGTGCGAGGCGAGCGAGTCGCGCGAGATCCCCAGCACCTCGCAGCCCGCGCGCTCGAACGCCGGGTACTGGTCGCGGAAATCCGCGCCCTCGGCCGTGCAGCCGGGCGTGTGGTCCTTGGGATAGAAGTACAGCACCACGGTCTTGCCGCGGGCACTGGAGAGCTTGAACGGGCCGGCGCCGGTAGAAGGAAGGCTGAAGTCGGGGACCGGCTTGCCCTGCATTTCCAGAGGTTTTAAATACCCTTCTTAGCAATGCGCCGTAACGCATTCATTGAACATGTTTTTCTCCGGGGTCGCAAGCTCGACGTTAGGGGTCTGAAATCTAAGGCTTTTATGGCCTCCGAGCGCCGTCAACCCACCGCAGCGTCGCGCCGTTTAACTGCAGGATGCCAAACCTGTTCGTCCTGGCCGGGCGCCAATGGCGCCGGGAAATCGACTTCCGCGCCGCAAGTCCTGAGCGGCGTGCGTCGCGTCGACGAATTCGTCAACGCCGACGTGATCGCTAGGCAAGACGAGCTCTCCGACATCGAAGCCGGCAGGCGCACGCTCGAGCGGCTGGAGGCGCTCGCCCGCGCGCGGCGCGACATCGCGTTCGAGACTACCCTCGCCAACACCGTTCCGCCGCCGGGACATCTCGTCGCCGGGCGCGACGTTGGCGGGAGCGTCCGCGTGCGCGATAATCGCCTCTGGAGTCATCTCGTGAGTCGATACATGAAACCTCGGGCCGAGCAGGGGCAGGCGCAGAAGGTGCCGCAGCCGATGTGGACCGCCGAGGACGTTATGGACGCGGTGAACCGCGCCGTGACCGAGGCGCTCAGGCGCCACAAGGAGCGCGGCGAGTCGATCGTCATCTGGCGCGACGGCAAGGTCGTCACGGTTC
>MERP01000045.1:7859-8297 GCA_001772055.1 Betaproteobacteria bacterium RIFCSPLOWO2_12_FULL_68_19 | reverse complement strand
CCTCCCGAAGAAATCGACGTCTAGGCGTTTCCGAACGCAGTACCGGCCATGGTGAAAGGCCGCCAGGAGGCGTTTTGGCTCCCGATCGGGAGCCACACTAAACCTTAGGTAACAACCACGCATGCAGGCTACGTGGTCGCGCCCTTCGACCAGGCCCTCGAGGCGGCGCCGGAAGGCGCCGTGCTGCTCGCGCTCGAAAGGCCACCGGGTCGATGATCGAGCGCGCCGCGCCGAGCAGCCATATTCCGCGACCGGCGCGAGCGACCAGCCCGCGTCGGGGCCGAGGAGGTTTTTCACCGCTCGAGGAAGCGCCGCAGCTCGGCGACAAGCTCCCTCGGCTTCTCCTCGGGGATGAAATGGCCGCAGGCGAGCGCGCGGCCGCGCACGTCGGCCGCGACCTCGCGCCAGTCGGCGAGGCAGTCGAACAGCGCCGCGATC
>MERP01000045.1:0-7838 GCA_001772055.1 Betaproteobacteria bacterium RIFCSPLOWO2_12_FULL_68_19 | reverse complement strand
CGTCGGCCGCGACCTCGCGCCAGTCGGCGAGGCAGTCGAACAGCGCCGCGATCACGCCGTGCCTGCCCCAGAGCGCGAGCAGCGGCATCGTGATCTTCCTGTTCTTGTCCTTCCTGTCGTGCACCAGGTCGATGGTGGCGGCCGCGCGGTAGTCCTCGCAGGTCGCGTGGATGGTGCGCGGGTCCTTGAACGCGCGAGCGTACTCGGCGAGCGCGCGCCTGTCGAAGTGCCCGAGGCCGGATTTTCCGCGCCCCAGGCGCCCGAGGATGTAGTTGACTCCAACCGAGGAAATCATCCTCTCCGGGAGCGGCGCGGGCTGGATCAGGAAGAACCAGTGGTAGTAGGCCTTCGCGAACTGCATGGTCGTGCTCTCGTACATCTTGAGCGTGGGCGAGATGTCGAGCACGGCGAGCGAGCGCACGCGCCGCCCGTGGTCGCGCGCCAGGCGGTGGGCGACGCGCCCGCCGCGGTCGTGGCCGACGAGGTGGAAAGCGACGTAGCCCAGCGACTCCATGACCTCCACCATGTCGAGCGCCATGGCGCGCTTGGAGTAGTTGGCATGGTCGGGCAGGCCCCTGGGCTTCGAGGACTCGCCGTAGCCGCGCAGGTCGGGGCAGACGACGGTGAACTCGCGCGCGAGCTGCGGCGCGACCTTGTGCCACATGGCGTGCGTCTGCGGGTAGCCGTGCAGCAGCAGCAGCGGGACGCCGCTTCCTCCCACCCGCACGTTGATCGTGGCGCCGGAAGTGCGGATGCGGCGATTCGCAAAGCCGGGGAAAAGGCTCATTCCAGGAGCAATGCAGCAGCCACCTTGCGCTCCTCGGCGACGAGGATGTTGTAGGTGCGGCAGGCGGCGCGCACGTCCATCACCTCGACGCCGATGCCGGCGCGCGCGAGCCGCGCGGTGAGGCGCGGGTGCGGAAAGCGCTGCGTCGGGCCGGTGCCGAGCAGCACGATCTCCACGCCGAGGTCCTTCAGGTCGTCGAGATTCTTCTCCGTCAGGCTCTCGAAGCTGACGGCGTCCCAGGCGAGCACCTGGTCGGCCATCACGATCAGGCTCGACTGGTGGCGCCGGCCGTTGACCAGCACGTAGCCTTCGCCGTAGCCGGTGAAGGTGTTGGCGGCGCCGGGAACGGAAGCGTGGAGTTTCACGCTAGAATTCTAGCAATGCGTGAGTTTTCAAGGATTAAGCGGCTCCCGCCGTACGTCTTCAACATCACCAACGAGCTGAAGATGGCGGCGCGGCGGCGCGGCGAGGACATCATCGACCTGTCGATGGGCAATCCCGACGGGCCGACGCCGAAGCACATCGTCGACAAGCTGATCGAGGCCACGCAGCGCCAGGACACGCACGGCTACTCGGTCTCGAGGGGCATCCCGCGGCTGCGGCGCGCGATCTGCGACTGGTACCGCCGGCGCTACGCGGTCGAGCTCGACCCCGACGCGGAAGCGATCGTCACCATCGGCTCCAAGGAAGGGCTCGCGCATCTGATGCTCGCCTGCTTGGAGCGCGGCGACACGGTGCTGGTTCCCAACCCCTCCTACCCGATCCACATCTACGGCGCGATCATCGCCGGGGCCGACATCCGCTCGGTGCGCATGACCCCGGGGGTGGACTTCATCGCCGAGCTCGAGCGCGCGATCGGCGAGATGATCCCCAAGCCGAAGATGCTGGTGCTCGGCTTCCCGTCCAACCCCACCGCGAAATGCGTCGATTTTCCGTTTTTTGAAAGAATAATCTCGCTCGCAAGGCAGCACGACATCCTGGTCGTTCACGACCTTGCCTACGCGGACATCGTGTTCGACGACTACAAGGCCCCGTCGATCATGCAGGTGCCCGGCGCGCGCGAGGTCGCGGTCGAGTTCTTCACCATGTCGAAGAGCTACAACATGGCCGGCTGGCGCATCGGCTTCATGGTCGGCAACCGCGAGCTGGTGAACGCCCTGGCCCGCATCAAGAGCTACCACGACTACGGCAGCTTCACGCCGATCCAGGTTGCCTCCATCGTGGCGCTGGAGGGGCCGCAGGATTGCGTCGCGGAGATCCGCAGGAACTACCAGAAGCGAAGGGACGTGATGGTGAAAGGGCTGCACGACGTCGGCTGGATGGTGGAGCTGCCCAAGGCCTCGATGTACGTGTGGGCGAAGATCCCGGAGCCCTATGCAGCGCTCGGCTCGCTCGAGTTCACCAAGCGGCTGATCGACGGGGCGAAGATCGCGGTCTCGCCCGGCATCGGCTTCGGCGACCACGGCGACGACCACGTGCGCATTGCGCTGATCGAGAACGAGCACCGGCTGCGCCAGGCGCTGCGCGGCATCCGGGACATGTTCCGCAAGGACGGCCTGCTGAGAGGAGCGGCCTGAGCGCCATGCACGCATCATGATCCGGCCCATCCGGGTCGGCCTGCTCGGCATCGGCACGGTCGGCGGCGGCACCTGGGAGGTCCTGAACCGCAACGCCGGCGAGATCCGCCGCCGCGCCGGCAGGGCGATCCGCATCACGCAGGTCGCGGACAAGGAAGTAAAGAAAGCCAGGTCCATCGTAAAGGGCAGGGCGAAGGTCCTGCCCGATGCGTTCCAGGTGGCCCGCGCGCCGGACATCGACATCGTGGTCGAGCTGATCGGCGGCACGGGCGTGGCGAAGGACCTGGTGCTCGAGGCGATCGCGCACGGCAAGCACGTCGTGACCGCCAACAAGGCGCTGCTCGCGACGCACGGCAACCGCATCTTCGCCGCGGCGCAGAAGCGCGGCGTGATGGTCGCCTTCGAGGCGGCGGTCGGGGGCGGGGTGCCGATCATCAAGGCGCTGCGCGAAGGGCTTTCGGCCAACCGCATCGAGTGGATCGCCGGCATCATCAACGGCACCTCCAACTTCATCCTCTCGGAGATGCGCGACAAGGGGCTCGCCTTCGACGCCGCGCTGCGCGAGGCGCAGGCGCGCGGCTACGCCGAGGCCGACCCGAGCTTCGACATCGAGGGCGTGGACGCCGCGCACAAGCTCACCATCCTCTCGGCGCTCGCCTTCGGCATCCCGATGCAGCTCAAGCGCGCGTACACGGAAGGCATTTCCAGGCTGACGAAACAGGACATCCGCTACGCCGAGGAGCTCGGCTACCGCATCAAGCTGCTGGGAATCACGAAAAGGACCGCGCAGGGCATCGAGCTCAGGGTCCACCCCACGCTCGTGCCGGCGCGCCGGCTCATCGCCAACGTCGAGGGCGTGATGAACGCGATCCTGGTGAAGGGCGACGCGGTCGGGCCGACGCTCTACTACGGCGCCGGCGCCGGCGCGCTGCCGACCGCGAGCGCGGTGGTCGCCGACCTGATCGACGTCACGCGGCTCATCACCGCCGACCCCGAGCACCGCGTGCCGCACCTCGCCTTCCAGCCCGACCAGCTCTCCGACACGCCGATCCTGCCGATCGAGGCGGTGCGCACCTGCTACTACCTGCGCATGCGCGTGCTCGACAGGCCCGGCGTGCTGGCCGACGTCGCGCGCATCCTCGCCCGCTCGCGCATCTCGATCGACGCCATGGTGCAGAAGGAGCCCGGCGAGGGCGAGAGCCGCGTCGACATCGTGATGCTCACCCATCTCGCGCTCGAGAAGGACGTGGACCGGGCGCTGGCGCGGATCGAGCGGCTCGCGACGGTGGTTGGCAAGGTCACGCGGCTGCGGCTCGAAGCTCTGCTGTAGTGAACTACGTCTCCACCCGCGGCGAAGCGCCGCCGCGACGCTTCAGCGAGATCCTGCTCGAGGGCCTCGCGCCCGACGGCGGGCTGTACGTCCCGGAGAGTTTCCCGCAAGTAAAGCTTTCCGAGCTGCGCGGCAAGACGTACGCCGATCTCGCCTGCGCGATCCTCGCGCGCTTCATGGACGACGTGCCCGAGCTCGAGCGCCTCGTCCGCAAGACCTACACGGCGCAGGCCTTCGGCTCGCAGGAGATCGCCCCGCTCAGGACGCTCGAGCCCGGGCTGCACCTGCTCGCGCTCTCCAACGGCCCGACGCTCGCCTTCAAGGACATCGCGCTGCAGCTGCTGGCGAATCTTTTCGAACAGAAGCTGGAAGCGCAAAACCTTACCCTCGATATTCTCGGCGCCACGTCCGGGGACACCGGCTCGGCGGCCGAGTACGCGATGCGCGGCAAGCGGGGCATCCGCGTGTTCATGCTCTCGCCCCACCGGCGCATGAGCGCCTTCCAGCGCGCGCAGATGTTCTCGCTGCAGGACGCCAACATCCACAACCTCGCGGTCGAGGGCGTGTTCGACGACTGCCAGGACCTGGTGAAGGCGGTGAACGCCGATGCGGCGTTCAAGGCGCGCCACCGCATCGGCGCGGTGAACTCGATCAACTGGGCGAGGGTGGCCGCGCAGGCGGTGTACTACTTCAAGGCCTACTTCGCCGCCACGGCGCGCGACGCCGAGCAGGTCTCCTTCGCGGTGCCCTCGGGCAACTTCGGCAACATCTATGCCGGCTACGTCGCCCGCCGCATGGGCCTGCCCATAAAGAACCTCGTTCTTGCCTGCAACGAGAACGACGTGCTCGACCGGTTCTTCAGGACCGGAACCTACCGCACGCGGCGGCCGGTCACGCAGACCTCCAGCCCGTCGATGGACATCTCCAGGGCCTCCAACTTCGAGCGCTACGTGTTCGAGCTGGTGGGGCGCGACGGCGCGCGGGTGCGCGAGCTGTGGCGGCGGCTCGAGCGCGACGGCGAGTTCGACCTCTCGGCGTTCTCGTCGCAGGTGCGCGCGAGCGGCTTCGTCTCCGGCAAGAGCACGCATGCCGATCGGCTGTCCACGATAAAGGCGATCTTCCAGAAATACGGAGCCGTCGTGGACCCCCATACCGCGGACGGCGTGAAGGTCGGCCTCGAGCATCGCGAGCCGCTGGTGCCGCTCATCTGCCTCGAGACCGCGCAGCCGGCGAAGTTCGCCGAGACCATCCGCGCCGCGCTCGGGCGCGAGCCGCAGCGCCCGGCGGAGCTCGCCGGACTGGAGCGGCGCCCGCAGCGCTTCCAGGTGGTGCCGAACGACGCCGGCGCGGTGAAGCGCATCATCGAGGCGACGCCGTGAGCGAGAAGAACGTGCTCGGCGGGGAGCTGCGGGCCTGCAGCTACGCGCCGCTCACCGGCTACTTCCGCGACGGCATGTGCGCCACGCAGGCGCACGACGGGGTGGCGCACCTCATCTGCGTGCAGGTCACGCAGGAGTTCCTCGAGTTCAGCGTGAGCAAGGGCAACGACCTGGTCACGCCGCGCCCGGACCTGCGCTTTCGCGGCCTGAAGCCCGGCGAGCGCTGGTGCCTGCACGTGCTGCGCTGGGTCGAGGCCTGGGAGGCGGGGCGCGCGCCGCGCGTGATCCTCGAGGCGACGCACGAGAACGTGCTCAACTACGTGCCGCTCTCCGCGCTCAAGCGCTACGCGCTCGACCTGCAATAAGGTACAGTAGCGCGGCAGGCACCTTAGAGGAGGAGGCCATGGCATCGCGCACCACGATCGGCGCGCTCGCGCTCGCCGCAGCGTTTTCCGTCCAGGCTCAGAAGCTTCCCGCGACGCTGACGTTCACCGCGTACGACACCGGCTCGTCGGGCTTCAACATCGCGGTGGCAGTCGGCAAGACCCTGAAGGACAGGCACGGCACCGACGTGCGCGTGCTGCCGGCGGGCAACGACGTGGCGCGCCTCGCGCCGCTCAAGGCCGGCCGCGCCCAGGCTTCCGCGATGGGCATCGGCGTGTACTTCGCCCAGGAGGGCGTGTTCGAGTTCGGCGTGAAGGACTGGGGCCCGCAGCCGCTGCGGCTCATCCTCGCTTCCAGCGCCTGCAACGCGATCTCGCTCGGGGTCGCCAAGGACACCGGCGTGCGCCAGATCAAGGACCTGAAAGGCAAGCGCATCGGCATGGTGGTCGGCTCGCCCGCGCTCAACCAGAACGCCTTCGCGGTGCTCGCGTTCGGCGGCCTCACGCGCGACGACGTGAAGCTGGTCGAGTTCTCGAGCTACGGCGCCATGTGGAAGGGCATCATCAACAACGAGGTGGACGCGGCGATCGCCTCGACCATCTCCGGGCAGGCGAAGGAGGCGGAAGCCTCGCCGCGCGGCCTGCTCTATCCGCCCACGCCCGCCGCCGACCGCGAGGGCTGGGCGCGGCTCAACAAGTTCGGGCCCTACTACGCCCCGCACAAGGCGACCTGCGGCGTCGGCATCACGGCCGCGAGCCCGGTGGAGCTGCCGAACTATCCGTATCCCATCTTCATGGCCTACGCCAGCCAGCCGGCCGAGCTCGTCTACAACCTCGCGAAAGCGATGATCAACGGCTACGACGGCTACAAGGACGGCGCGCCCGGCGCCGACGGGCTCGAGCTCAAGCGCCAGATCCTCACCTGGGCGCTGCCCTACCACGCGGGCACGGTGCGGGCGTTGAAGGAAGCGGGCGTGTGGAAGGCCGAGCACGATGCCCACAACCAGCGCCTGCTCAAGCGCCAGGCGACCCTCGCCGGCGCCTGGAGCGCGTACCTCAAGTCGAACCCCGCCGACGACGCCGCCGCGTTCCGCAAGGGCTGGATGAGCGCGCGCAACGCGGCGCTGCGCAAGGGCGGCATGGACACGATCTTCGAGTAGCGCCCCGTGCAGGGCGGCGAGGCGGACGCGATCCGCGTCCGGACTCTCCGCGGCGGCTGGCGCTGGGCGCTCGCCGGCGCCGCCGCGCTCACCATCTTCCTCTGCGTCAACCAGCAGTTCGTCCTGCGCTTCTTCGTCGGCTTCACCCCGCTCAACACCGAGTACTACTACGCGCTGGTGCTGGTGATGCTGCCGTTCGTGTTCGTCATCTTCCCCGGCAGCCGGCGCGCGCCCGTGGACCGGGTGCCGTGGACGGATGTGGGTCTGTTCATACTGACTGTTCTGGTCAGTCTGGTCTTATTGATGAACATCCGGAAAGCCGCAGAGCTCGGGTGGGAGTTCGCCGGCGCGCCGCCCATGATCGTCTGGGCCGGCTATCTCATCTGGGCGCTGCTCATGGAAGGGCTGCGCCGCACCGGCGGCCTGAGCCTGATGCTCTCGGTGCTGCCCTTCACGCTCTATCCGCTGTTCGCCGATTCCGCCTGGCTCGGCCCGCTCAAGGGCGCGCAGTCGACCCCGGCGATGGCGAGCGCCTACCACGCGCTCTCGAGCGAGAGCGTGCTCGGCATCCCGCTGCAGGCCTTCGCCGAGACGGTGATCGGCTTCCTCGTGTTCGGCACCGCGCTGATGATGACCGGCGCGGGCAAGTTCTTCATCAACCTCGCCTTCGCGCTGTGCGGCACCTTCCGCGGCGGCGCCGCCAAGGTGTGCATCTTCGCGAGCGCGCTGCTCGGCATGATGTCGGGCAGCATCGTGAGCAACGTGCTCACCGCCGGCACCATGACCATCCCGGTGATGAAGCGCACCGGCTTCACCAACTCCTACGCCGCCGCGATCGAGGCCTGCGCCTCCACCGGCGCGGTGCTCGCGCCCCCGGTGATGGGCGCCACCGCCTTCGTCATGGCGCAGTTCCTCAACGTGAGCTACGCCGAGGTGGCGCTCGCCGCGGCGCTTCCCGCGGCGCTGTACTACTTCGGCCTGTTCATGCAGGTCGACGCCTACGCCGCGCGCCACGGCCTGAAGGGCATCGCCCGCGCGGACCTGCCGCCGCTGTGGCAGACCATCAAGGACGGGTGGTACTACCTCACGGTGATCGCGCTGCTCATCTTCATGCTGCTCGTCATGAAGCGCGAGAGCCACGCGCCGTTCTACTCCACCGTGCTGCTGCTCGTGCTGAACCAGCTCTTCAGCAAGGAGCGCTGGACGTGGGCCACGGTCGGCA
>MERP01000044.1 GCA_001772055.1 Betaproteobacteria bacterium RIFCSPLOWO2_12_FULL_68_19 | reverse complement strand
CGCAACCGGCTGCGAACGCGAGTGCCACGAACCACAGCCAAATGTTCTTGATCATTCTAGCCTCCCGGTCTGAAATCTTATTTCTATCAAGAGTCTGCGAGATTCCTCAAGGCATTCTGCCACAACTGCCCCCGGGTGTCCAAGCCGCGCAGCGCGGGAACTAGCAGCTCGCGCTCCTGGAGCAGCAGCTCGCCCGCGACCCAGACATGGCTGACGTTCTCGCGCCCCGCCGCATAGACGAGGTGCGAGACCACGTCGTAGCAGGGCGCGAGCTCGGGCGCGCGCATGTCGATCGCCGCGAGGTCGGCCGACTTCCCGGGCACGATCGACCCGGCGATGCGCTCTATGCCGAGCGCGCGGGCGCCGCCCAGCGTCGCCGCGCGCAGCGCCGCGTGCGCCGGCAGCGCCTGCGCGTCGCCCGCCACGGCTTTCGCGAGCAGCGCCGCGGTGCGCATTTCCTGGAACATGTCGAGGCGGTTGTTGCTCGCGGCGCCGTCGGTGCCGAGCGCGAGGTTCACGCCCTTCTTCACCAGGGCATCGACCGGGGCGAAGCCGCTCGCGAGCTTGAGGTTGGACGAGGGGCAATGCACCACCGAGCAGCCGTGGCGCGCGAGCAACTCGATCTCCGCCTCATCGAGGTGCACCGCGTGGACCGCGATCAGGCTCGGCCCGAGCAGCCCGAGCCGGCGCAGCCGCTCGAGCGGGCGCGCGCCGTGCTCGGCGAGCGAGCGCTCGAGCTCCTCGGCGGTCTCGTGCAGGTGCACGTGCACCTGCAGGTCGAGCTCGGCGGCGAGCGCCGCGATGCGGCGGAAAGTCGCGTCGGACACGGTGTAGGGCGCGTGCGGCGCGAAGCAGAAGGACACGAGCGGCTCGTCGCGCCAGCGGTCGCGGATCGCGAGGCCGCGGCGCAGGTAGTCCTCGGCGTCCGAGGCGTAGGCGGAAGGGAACTCGATCGCGATGATGCCCTGCGCCGAGCGCATGCGCGCGCCGAGCGCCGCCTCGAGCGAGGCCTCGGGGAAGAAATACATGTCGTTGAAGCAGGTGACGCCGCCGCGCAGCATCTCGGCGCAGGCGAGCAGCGTGCCGTCGCGCACGAACTCCGGCGAGACGTGTCTCGCTTCGGCGGGCCAGATGTGCTCCTGCAGCCAGAGCATCAGCGGCAGGTCGTCTGACAGCCCGCGCATCAAGCTCATCGCCGCATGGGTGTGCGCGTTGACCAGCCCGGGAATGAGCGCGTGCCCGGGGAGCTCCAGCGTCTCGTAACCGGGATAGGCGGCCGCGGCCTGCTCGGCCGGGAGCACCGCTTCGATCAGGCCGTCGCGCACCGCGACGGCCTGATCTTCGAGCACCGCGCCCGCAGGCTCGACCGGCACTACCCAGCGGGCGCGAAGGAGCTTTGCCGCCGCTATCTTGGCGTGCCCTGCACTTCGACCACGACGCGGCGGTTGGGCGCGAGGCACTCGATCAGCGCCCTGCGGTCCTTCTGGTCCGGGCAGGCCTTCACCGGCAGCGTCTTGCCGAAGCCCAGCGTCTCGATGCTCGAGGCGTCGGCGCCTTTCGAGACCAGGTAGGCGCGCACGGCTTCGGCGCGCCGCTCGGACAGCTTCTGGTTGTACTGCGGCGTGCCGAGGCGGTCGGCATGGCCGTTGACGTTGATGTAGCGGATGGTGCGCATGTCCCTGAGCCTGGCGAGCACCTCGCTGTCGAGCTTGCCGCGCGCCTCGGGCGTGAGCGTCGCCTTGTTGAACTCGAACAGCTCGGTCGACGAGAGGTTGATGAGCGCCGGCTTCTTGGCCGCGGGCTGCGGTGCCGGCTTCGGGGCCGGCGCGGGCGCGGGCGCAGGCGCGGGCGCAGGCGCCGGCCGCGGCGCCGGTGCGGGAGCGGGCGCCGGCTGGGGCGCGGGTTTTTCCGGTTCGGTGGCGCAGCCGGCGACGAGCAGCGCGGCGATCGAAGCGGCCGCGAGCAGCGAATTCGTTTTGTTCATTGTCCCCTCCCGATTCTTGTCTTTTCGACCCGCGCAATTTAAGCACAGGGACAGGGCCCCCGACAAGGCGAGTTCGCGGCCGGAGGGCCGAGTTTTTCGAAGGAAAACGAGGGCTTGCGTGATAAAATTTCGCTCTCCCCGATATGGAATCCTTCGCGAAAGAAATCCTCCCGATCAGCCTCGAGGAGGAGATGCGGCGCTCCTACCTCGACTACGCGATGAGCGTGATCGTGGGGCGCGCGCTGCCCGACGTGAGGGACGGCCTGAAGCCCGTGCACCGGCGCGTGCTGTTCGCGATGCACGAGGCGAACAACACCTGGAACCGCCCCTACGTGAAGTGCGCGCGCATCGTCGGCGACGTGCTCGGCAAGTACCACCCGCACGGGGACGCCGCGACCTACGAGGCGCTGGTGCGCATGGCGCAGGACTTCTCCATGCGCTACACGCTGATCGACGGCCAGGGCAACTTCGGCTCGGTCGACGGCGACTCGGCCGCCGCCTACCGCTACACCGAGTGCCGCCTCGAGAAGCTGGCCTCGGAGCTGCTCGCCGACATCGAAAGCGAGACGGTCGATTTCGCGCCGAACTACGACGGCAAGGAGCTCGAGCCCGCGGTGCTGCCCTCGCGCGTGCCGAACCTGCTGGTGAACGGTTCCTCGGGCATCGCGGTGGGCATGGCGACCAACATCCCGCCGCACAACCTCGGCGAGGTGGTCGAAGCCTGCCTGCACGTGCTCGCGAGCCCGCATTGCGCCATCGAGGAAGTGATCAAGCTGATGCCGGCGCCCGACTTCCCGACGGCCGGAATCATCTACGGCCTCGCCGGCGTGCACGAGGGCTACCGCACCGGCCGCGGCCGCGTGGTGATGCGCGCGCGCACCCATTTCGAGGAGATCGGCAAGGGCGAGCGCCAGGCGATCATCGTCGACGAGCTGCCCTACCAGGTGAACAAGAAGACGCTGCTCGAGAAGCTCGCCGAGCTGGTCACCGACAAGCGCCTGGAAGGCATCTCGGACCTGCGCGACGAGTCCGACAAGTCGGGCATGCGCATGGTGATCGAGCTGAAGCGCGGCGAGATCCCCGACGTGGTGCTGAACAACCTCTACAAGACGACGCAGCTGCAGGACAGCTTCCACATGAACATGGTGGCGCTGGTCGACGGCCAGCCGCGCCTGCTCAACCTGAAGGAGCTGATCGAGTCCTTCATCTCGCACCGGCGCGAGGTGGTGACGCGGCGCGCGGTATACGAGCTGCGCAAGGCCCGCGAGCGAGGCCACGTGCTCGAGGGCCTGGCAGTGGCGCTCTCCAACGTGGACGCGGTGATCGAGCTGATCAAGAAAGCGCCCAGCCCGGCCGAGGCGAAGCGCGGCCTGATGGAGCGCGCCTGGCCTTCCGAGCTGGTGGGGAAGCTGGTGGGAAGCGGCCCGGTAGCGCAGTTCAGGCCCGAGGGGCTGAGCGAGATGTACGGGCTGGGGCCCGACGGCTACCACCTCTCCGAGGAGCAGGCGCAGGCGATCCTGGAGCTGCGCCTGCAGCGCCTGACCGGCCTCGAGCAGGACAAGATCCGCGACGAGTACCGCGAGGTGATGGCGGCCATCGCCGACCTGCTCGACATCCTCGCCAAGCCCACGCGCATCACCGCGCTCATCGCCGCGGAGCTCAAGGCGCTCAAGGCCGAGTTCGGCGACGCGCGCAAGAGCGAGCTGGTGACGGTGGCCGAGGACATCTCGATCGAGGACCTGATCGCGCCGCAGGACATGGTGGTCACCTTCTCGCACGGCGGCTACGTCAAGTCCCAGCCGCTCGCCGACTACAGGGCGCAGAGGCGGGGCGGGCGCGGGCGCATCGCCACCTCGATGAAGGAGGATGACTTCATCGAGCGGCTGTTCGTGGCGCACTCGCACGACTACCTGCTGTGCTTCTCCGACCGCGGGCGGCTGTACTGGCTGAAGGTGTACGAGGTGCCCGCCGGCAGCCGCGCGAGCCGCGGCAGGCCGATCGTCAACATGTTCCCGCTCGAGGAGGGCGAGAAGATCACCGCGGTGGTGCCGGTGAAGGAGTTCGACGAGAACCACTACGTGTTCATGGCGACCGCGCAGGGCACGGTGAAGAAGACCCCGCTCGCCGAGTTCTCGCGCCCGCGCCCGAGCGGCATCATCGCCGTCGGGCTCGATGCCGGCGACTACCTGATCGGCGCCGCCCTCACCGACGGCAAGTACGACGTGATGCTGTTCTCCTCGGAGGGCAAGGCGGTGCGCTTCGAGGAAGGCGAAGTGCGGCCGATGGGGCGCCAGGCGACCGGGGTGCGCGGCATGCGCCTGCCCGAGGGCGCGCGCGCGGTGTGCATGCTGGCCGCCAAGTGTGATGAAGAGGCAGACTCGTCGACATCAGTGCTGACCGCGACCGCCAACGGCTTCGGCAAGCGCACGCCGATCGGCGAGTACCCGCGCCACGGCCGCGGCGGGCAGGGCGTGATCGCGATCCAGACCTCCGAGCGCAACGGCGCCCTGGTCGGCGCGGTGCTGGTCGACGACCACGACGAGGTGATGCTGATCTCCACCGGCGGGGTGCTGATCCGCACGCTGGTGGCGCAGATCCGCGAGCAGGGCCGCTCCACGCAGGGCGTGACGCTGATCGCGCTCGACGAAGGCGAGAAGCTCGCCGGCATGGAGCGCATCGAGGAGCGCGACCTCGCCAACGGCAACGGCGGCAACGGGGGCAACGGCGGAAACGGCGACACCCACGAGGAGCCGCCCGCGCCCGCGCAGCCTCCGCCCACCGTTCATTGAGAGCACGTATTTCGACTTTGACTTTGGGCATCTAACCTTTGTCACGCATCTATAACTTCAGCGCCGGGCCGGCGATGCTGCCCGCCGAGGTGCTCGCGCGCGCAGGCGACGAGATGCTCGACTGGCACGGCAGCGGCATGTGCGTGATGGAGATGAGCCACCGCGGCAGCGAGTTCATCTCGATCGCCGAGGAGGCCGAGCGCGACCTGCGCGAGCTGCTCTCGATTCCCTCCAACTACAAGGTCCTGTTCCTGCAGGGCGGGGCCACGCTGCAATTCGCGCAGGTGCCGATGAATCTGCTGCGCGGCAAGGGCAAGGCCGACTACGTCGTCACCGGGGAGTGGTCGAAGAAGGCGGTGAAGGAAGCGAAGAACTACTGTGACGTGGCGATTGCGGCCAGCTCGGAAGACCGCAACTTCACGTATGCGCCGAAAAAATTCGCCGTGAGGAAAGACGCGGCGTATGTCCATTACTGCTCGAACGAGACCATAGGGGGCGTTGAATACCATTCGATTCCCGAAGCGGGTGAAGTACCCCTCGTTGCCGACGCCTCGTCGCATTTCCTCTCGCGGCCGATGGAGGTCTCGAAGCTCGGCCTGATCTACGCCGGCGCGCAGAAGAACGCGGGCCCGGCCGGGCTCACCTTCGTCATCGTGCGTGACGATCTCGTCGGCCACGCCCAGAAGGGCACGCCGACGGTGATGGACTACAAGCTGCAGGCCGACGCCGGCTCGATGCTCAACACGCCGGCCACGTACGCCATGTACATCGCCGGCCTGGTCTTCAAGTGGCTGAAGCAGCAGGGCGGTTTGCCTTCCATGGAGAAGAAGAACGTCGAAAAGGCGAGGCTGCTCTACGACTTCCTCGATTCGAGCAGCTTCTTCAGGAGCCCGGTCGCCAGGGAAGACCGCTCGCGCATGAATGTCCCCTTCACGCTGAAGGATGCGAAGCTCGACGACGAGTTCCTGAAGGGCGCGGCGAAGGAGGGCATGGTGCAGCTCAAGGGCCATCGCTCCGTGGGCGGCATGCGCGCCTCGATCTACAACGCCATGCCCATCGAAGGCGTGCAGTGCCTCGTCCAGTACATGAAGGATTTCGAGAAGAAGCATGCCTAAGAAGAAGTGCGAGATCCTGGTGATCAACAACATCGCCCAGGTCGGCCTGAAGCGCTTTCCGCCCGAGATCTACTCGGTGGTGAAGGAGTCGAAGGACCCTTGTGCGATCCTGGTGCGCTCGCAGGACCTGCACAAGCACGAGTTCGGCCCCTCGCTGCGCGCGCTGGGCCGCGCCGGCGCGGGCGTCAACAACATCCCGGTCCCGGCGCTCTCGAAGCGCGGCATCCCGGTGTTCAACGCCCCTGGCGCCAATGCCAACGCGGTGAAGGAGCTGGTGCTCGCCGGCATGCTGATGGCCGCTCGCAACCTGCCGTCGGCGCTGGAATTCGTTTCAACACAGAAGAATTCTTCTGATCTCGAAAAGAAAATCGAGGCGGGCAAGAAGGAATTCGCCGGCTTCGAGCTGCCCGGCCACACGCTGGGCGTGATCGGCCTGGGCAAGATCGGCAGCCTGGTCGCCGACGCGGCGATTCGCCTCGGCATGAACGTGCTCGGCCACGACCCGCACATCACGGTGGAGGCGGCGTGGAGCCTGCCTTCGCAGGTGCGGCGCGCGGGCTCGGTCGAGGAGCTGCTCAAGGCGAGCCACTTCGTCAGCCTGCACGTGCCGCTGGTGGAAAAGACCCGCCACCTCGTCAGCGCGAAGAACATCGACCACTTGCGCCACGGCGCGGTGCTGCTCAATTTCTCGCGCGAGGGCGTGGTCGAGGATGCCGCGGTGCTCAAAGGCCTCGCGAGCGGACGGCTGAAGTGGTACGTCACCGATTTCCCGAGCGCGGCGCTGATCGGCCAGCCCGGCGTGATCGCGCTGCCGCACCTGGGCGCCTCGACCGGGGAGGCCGAGGACAACTCGGCGGTGATGGTGGTCGACCAGCTGCGCGAGTACCTCGAGCACGGCAACCTGCAGAACGCGGTCAACTTCCCCGACGCGGTCCTGGCGCGCGAGGCGCCCTACCGCCTCGCCATCGCCAACGCCAACGTGCCCGACATGCTGGGGCGCATCTCGCACTGCCTCGGCAAGCGCAAGATCAACATCCACAACATGCTGAACAAGTCCAGGGGAGAGATGGCGTACACGCTGGTCGATACCGACACGCCGGTGCCGGCCGAGGCGCTCCAGGAGCTCGGCAGCCTGGACGGCGTCGTCGCGGTGCGCTATCTGCCGGCCCATGGCTGACGACATCGGCAAGCTGCGCGCGCAGATCGACGCGCTCGACGACGAGCTGCTCGCGCTCCTGCAGCGCCGCGCCGCGGCCGCGCGCAAGATCGGCGCGCTCAAGGACGGCGCGCACGCGTACCGGCCGGAGCGCGAAGCGGAAATATTGAGGAGGGTCTCGGGCAACACGGGGATCCTTCCTGCCGAGCAGATCACGGCGGTGTTCCGCGAGGTCATCTCTGCCTGCCGCAGCCTCGAGGAGGCGATCCGCGTCGCCTACCTCGGCCCCGAGGGCACCTTCAGCGAGCAGGCGGCGCGCAGGCACTTCGGGCGCGCGGTCGAGGCGCTGCCCGCCGTCTCGGTGGACGAGGCGTTCCGCCGTTGCGAGTCGGATGCGGCGCAGTTCGCGGTGGTGCCGGTGGAGAACTCGACCGAGGGCGCGGTCGGCCGCACCCTCGACCTGCTGCTCGCCACGCCGCTGCGCATCTGCGGCGAGATCGAGCTGCGGGTTCAGCAGAATCTTCTCTCCAAGGGCGAGAGCGTCAAGGCAATCAAGCGCGTCTATTCCCACTCCCAGTCCCTGGCGCAATGCAACGACTGGCTGGCGCAGCACCTGCCGCTCGCCGAGCGCATCCCGGTCGCCTCCAATGCCGAGGCCGCGCAGCGCGCCGGGCGCGAGGCGGGCGCGGCGGCGATCGCCGGCGAGGTCGCCGCCGAGCGCTACGGCGTGCCGGTGCTGGCGCGCTCGATCGAGGACGAGCCGAACAACACCACGCGCTTCCTGGTGCTCGGCAAGCTCGACCCGGAGCCGACCGGGCGCGACCGCACCTCGCTGGTGATGTCGGCGGAGAACAAGCCCGGCGCGGTGCACGCCCTGCTCACGCCGCTCGCCGAGCACCGCGTCAGCATGACGCGCATCGAATCGCGCCCCTCGCGCGCGCGCGGCTCGCTCTGGGAGTACATGTTCTTCATCGATCTCGAGGGGCACCAGAAGGACGCAGCCGTGGCGCGCGCGCTCGCGGCGCTGCGCGACAAGGCCCCGTTCCTGAAGGTCCTCGGCTCGTATCCCGCCGCCCTATGATGATGGATCCCTGCGAGCTGTCGCCGTCCTACGTGCGCTCGATCGCGCCTTACCAGCCGGGCAAGCCGATCTCGGAGCTGGCGCGCGAGATGGGCCTCGAGGAGGCGGCGATCGTCAAGCTCGCCTCCAACGAGAACCCGCGCGGCATCGGCCCGCGCACGCGCGCCGCGATCGAGGCCGCGATCGGCGAGGTCGCCCGCTACCCCGACGGCAACGGCTTCGAGCTGAAGCAGAAGCTTTCCGCGCGCTACGGCGTCGACATGGGCTCGATCGTGCTCGGCAACGGCTCGAACGACGTGCTGGAGCTCGTGGCCTCCGCCTTCCTCGGGCCGGGCCGCGCCGCCGTGTTCTCGCAGCACTGCTTCGCCGTCTACCCGCTCGCCACCCAGTCGCGCGGCGCGCGGCCGATCGTGGTGCCGGCGAAGAACTACGCGCACGACCTCGAGGCGATGGTGAAGGCGATCGACGACGAGACCTACGTCGCCTGGGTCGCCAACCCGAACAACCCCACCGGCACCTTCGCCCGCCACGAGGAGATCGAGGCGTTCCTGCGGCGCGTCCCGGAGCGCGTGCTGGTGGTGATCGACGAGGCCTACAACGAGTACCTCACGCCCGAGCTTCGCTCCGACAGCTTCAAGCTCGTGAAGCGCCATCCCAACCTGGTCATCACGCGCACCTTCTCCAAGGCCTACGGCCTCGCCGGGCTGCGCGTTGGCTATGCGCTCGCGCATCCCTCGGTGGCCGACGTGATGAACCGGGTGCGCCAGCCCTTCAACGTCAACAGCGTCGCGCTCGCCGCGGCGGTGGCCGCGCTCGACGACATGGAATTCGTGGCGCGCAGCTACGCCGAGAACCTGCAGGGGCTCAGGCAGCTCGAGGAGAGCGCGACGCAGCTCGGCCTCGACTACATTCCCTCGCACGGCAACTTCCTCACCATCCGCGTCGGCAAGGCAGCGGAAATCTACAGGAAGCTCCTGAAGCGCGGCGTGATCGTGCGCCCGGTCGGCGGGGGCTACGGCCTGCCCGAGCACCTGCGCGTCACCGTCGGCACGGCCGCGGAGAACGAGAAGTTCCTCGCCGCGCTGGCCGCAAGCCTCAAGGAATGAAGCTTGCGGTCATCGGGGTCGGTCTCATCGGCGGCTCCTTCGCCCTGGCGCTGAAAAAGGCCAAGGCGGTCTCGCACGTCGTCGGCGTCGGGCGCGGCGAGCAGAACCTGAAGCTCGCGCTCGAGCGCGGCATCGTCGATTCCATCGCGCGCGACGCCGCCGTCGCCGCCAAAGACGCGGATCTCGTCCTGGTTGCCACCCCGCTCGCGCAGTTCGCCTCGATTTTTTCCGCGTTGAAGGATTCCAGAGCGCTCATCACCGACGGCGGCAGCACCAAGCGCGACGTCATCGCCGCCGCGCGCAAAGCCCTGGGCAGCGGCATCGCCCGCTTCGTCCCGGCGCATCCCATCGCCGGCGCCGAGAAAAGCGGCGTCGCCGCGGCGAGCGCCGATCTCTTCGAGGACAGAAGGGTTGTGCTCACCCCCCTGAAAGAGAACTCGCCCGCAGCAATCGCGAAAGTGACCTCCGCCTGGCAGGCGTGCGGCGCGCGCGTGAGCGAGATGCCCGCCGACGAGCACGACGCGGTGCTCGCCGCGGTGAGCCATCTGCCGCATCTGCTCGCGTTCGCGCTGGTGCACGAGGTCGCCGGCCGCAAGAACGCCGAGCAGCTTTTCTCCTTCGCCGCCGGCGGCTTCCGCGACTTCACCCGCATCGCTTCCAGCCACCCCGAGATGTGGCGCGACATCTGCCTGGCGAACAAAGATCAATTACGCAAGGAGATCGACCGCTTCTTAGGGAAGCTCGGCCAGGTGAAGGCGCTGCTCGACGACCCGGCCGGCCTCGAGAGGCTGTTCGCCGAGGCGCGCGAGGCGCGCGACCGATGGATGCGCTCGAGCTGAAGCCGGCGCGGCGCGCCGCCGGCACGGTGCGGCTTCCCGGCTCGAAGAGCATCTCCAACCGCGTGCTGCTGCTCGCCGCGCTCGCCGCCGGCGAGACCGAGGTGAGCGGGCTGCTCGACGCCGACGACACGCGCGTCATGCGCGATGCGCTTGTTGTTCTTGGGGCTCGCTTTTCAGATTCAAGAATTACCGGGGTGGGTGGTGCTTTCCAGGTGAAGAAGGCAGATCTCTTCCTCGGCAACGCCGGCACCGCGTTCCGGCCGCTCACCGCCGCGCTCGCGTTCTCGCAGGGCGAATACCGCCTGTCGGGCGTGCCGCGCATGCACGAGCGGCCGATCGGCGACCTGGTGGACGCGCTGCGCGGCATCGGCGCGCGCATCGATTACGCGGGCAAGGAGGGGTTTCCGCCGCTCGCCATACACCCGGGGAAGATTGATGCTTCTGTTGTGAAGGTTCGAGGCGACGTCTCCTCGCAGTTTGTCACCGCGCTGCTGATGGCACTGCCGCTGCTGGAGAGGAAAAGCACCCTCGAGGTGCAAGGCGAGCTCATCTCCAAGCCCTACGTCGAGATCACCCTCAACGTCATGCGCCGCTTCGGCGTGGAGGTCACGAGGAACGACTGGCGCTCGTTCCATATCCCGTCGGCGAAATACAAGAGCCCGGGAAAGATCTTCGTCGAAGGCGATGCCTCGTCCGCGTCCTACTTCCTCGCCGCCGGCGCGCTCGGCGGCGGGCCGGTGCGCGTCGAGGGCGTAGGGCGCGCGAGCATCCAGGGCGACGTGCGCTTCACCGAGGTACTGGAAAAGATGGGCGCCCAGGTTTCTCTCCATGACGATTTCATTGAAGTTCGAGGGAAGGGGAAGCTGCGCTCTATCGATATGGATCTCAACCACATCCCCGATGCCGCCATGACCGCCGCCGTCCTCGCCCTCTTCGCCGACGGCCCGAGCAGGCTGCGCAACATCGGCAGCTGGCGCGTGAAGGAGACCGACCGCATCGCGGCTATGGCAACCGAGCTGCGCAAGCTCGGGGCAGACGTCGAGGAAGGTCCTGACTATCTGAGGATCACTCCAGGACCAATCCGCCCGGGGGTGGCGGTCGATACCTATGACGACCACCGCATGGCGATGAGCTTTTCGCTGCTGGCGCTCGGCGGTGTGCCGGTGCGCATCAACGACCCGGGCTGCGTCGCGAAGACCTTCCCGGATTACTTCAAGGCG
>MERP01000043.1 GCA_001772055.1 Betaproteobacteria bacterium RIFCSPLOWO2_12_FULL_68_19 | reverse complement strand
CGGCAGCCGCATGGACGACGTGATCTACGAGGAGTTCAAGGGCACCGGCAACATGGAGATCCACCTCGACCGGCGCATGCACGAGAAGCGCATCTACCCCGCCATCAACGTGAACCGCTCGGGCACGCGGCGCGAGGAGCTGCTGATCGAGGCGCCGATCCTGCAGAAGGTCTGGGTGCTGAGGAAGCTGCTCTTCCCCATGGACGAGCTCGAGGCCGCCGAGTTCCTCATCGACAAGCTCAAGGCCACCAAGTCCAACGCCGAGTTCTTCGACTCGATGCGCCGCGGCTGATTCCGATTTTTTAGTAGACTCTCCTGGTTTCCTGAGGGGGGAAGCCAGTCTTGCTCGACACCACCCGTCGCGTCGCGACGCCTGAAGGCATCGAGCTCACGCTGCATCTCGCGGGTCCGGTGCCGCGCGCGCTCGCCTGGGCGATCGATTTCGCCCTGCGCCTCGCGGTGGTGTTCACGGTGATGATGTTCGCGCCGCTGCTCGGCAACGCCGGCATGGGCATCGTGCTGCTCACCGCGTTCTTCGTCGAGTGGCTCGCGCCGGCCTGGTTCGAGGCGGCCTGGCGCGGCCAGACCCCGGGCAAGCGCGCGCTCGGCCTCGCGGTGCTGAACGACGACGGCACGCCGCTGCGCTGGCCCGGGGCGCTGACGCGCAACCTGCTGCGCGCGGTCGACTTCCTGCCGGTGCTGTACGGCATCGGCCTCGCCGCGATGCTCGCCAACCGCGACTTCAAGCGCCTCGGCGACCTCGCCGCCGGCACCGTGGTGGTCTACCAGCCCGAGCGCATCGCGCAGGCGCGCAAGCTCCCCGATGCGGCCCCGATCGTGCCGCCGGTCGCGCTCGACCTCGAGGAGCAGCGCGCGCTGCTCGAGCTCGCCGAGCGCGCCGGCAGCCTCACGCGCGAGCGCCTCGAGGAGCTCGCCGAGCTGCCCGCGCCGCTGGTCGGCAGGCTCGAGGGCGGCCGCGCCGCCGCGCGCCTGCTCGGCATGGCGAGCCACATCGCGGGGCGGGAATGAAGCAGCGCTCCTTCGAGGCGGCGCACGCGCGCGAATGGGACGAGTTCGAGCATTTCCTCGACGGCCGGCCGAGCTTCGACGCCGCGGAGCTGCCGCTGCGCTACCGGCGCCTGTGCCAGAGCCTCGCGCTCGCCGCCGACCGGCAGTACAGCCCGAGGCTCGTCGACCGGCTGAGCCGCCTCGCGCTGCACGGCCACCACGTGCTCTACCGCAGCCGCCGCCGCCAGTCGCAGCGCGTGCTGGAATTCGTGCTGGCCGGCTTTCCGCGCCTGGTGCGCGAGGAATGGCGCCTGGTCGCCGCGGCGGGGCTGCTGTTCTTCGGCCCGCTCGCCGGCCTGATCGCGGTGCTGCAGCAGTTTCCCGAGTTCGTCCACTACCTGCTCACGCCGGAGCAGATCGCCAGGTTCCACGCCATGTACGACCCGGCGAACCGCCGCATCGGCATGCTGGAAGCCGACCACAGCCTGATGATGTTCGGCTTCTACATCTGGAACAACGTGCGCATCGGCTTCCAGACCTTCGCCGGGGGGCTTCTCTTCGGCGTGGGCAGCGCCTGGTTCCTGGGAGCGAACGCGGTGGTGATCGGCGCGGTGGCGGGCTACCTCACGCAGGTCGGCTACAGCGAGACCTTCTGGTCGTTCGTCGCCGGGCATTCCTCGCTCGAGCTCGTAGCGATCGTGCTCGCCGGCGCCGCCGGGCTGCGCCTGGGGCTGGCGGTGATCGCCCCGGGCGGCTTCTCGCGCCGGAGCGCGCTGGTCGCGGCGGCGAAGCCGGCGGTGCGCATGATGTACGGCGCGGCGCTGATGCTCTTCGCCGCGGCGTTCGTCGAGGCCTTCTGGTCGCCGCTCACCGAGGTTCCTTTCCAGCTGAAGATAACCGTTGGCCTTGCCGGATGGGGCTTGCTGCTCGCCTACTTCGGCTTCGCCGGGCGCGCGCGTGCAGCCGGCTGACATCGCGATCGCGCTGCGCCGGCGCTCGCCCTGGGAGGCGATGGACCTCGGCCTCGCCATGCTGCAGCGCTGGTGGCGGCGCGTCTACGCGCCGCACCTGATCGTGAGCGGCGCGATCGCCGCGGTCGCATTCGCGCTCGCGTGGGCGGTGCAAAAGCCGTGGCTCGCGCTGCTCATCGTCTGGTGGCTCAAGCCGCTCGACGACCGCGTGGTGCTGCACGTGCTTTCGCGCGCGGTGTTCGGCGAGCTGCAGGGCACGCGCGCGGTGCTCGCCTCGGCGGGGCAGTGGCTGCGCACCGGGCTGCTCGGCTATCTGCTACTGCGCCCGTGGCCGGACATGGCGCGCTCGTTCTACCTGCCGGTGCGCCAGCTCGAGGGCCAGCGCGGCGGCTCCGCCCGCGAGCGCAGGAGCGGGCTCGGGCGCCGCGTGCACGGCTACGCGGTGTGGCTCACGCTCGTGTGCCTCGCGTTCGAGTGGCTGGTGCTGTACCTGTCCCTGGGCATGCTGACCGAGCTCCTGCTGCCGGCGAAGTCGAGCGAAGGAAGGGACTTTTTCGAGGCGCTGTTCGACGGCGACTTCTGGACCTGGGACGACGCGCTCGCCTATGCCGGCGCGGTGGCGCTGCTCGAGCCCTTCTACGTCGCCGCCGGGTTCGCGCTCTACCTCAACCGCCGCAGCGTGCTCGAAGGCTGGGACATCGAGGTGGCGCTGCGCAAGATCGCCGAGCGGCATGCGGCGATCGCAGCAGGAGTGCTGATGGCGCTCCTCATTGCATTCCATCCCTCTTCTTCCTATGCACAGAAGGATCCCAAGCGGGAAATCGCGGAAGTGCTGAAAGCCCCCGAGTTCCCGCACCAGCGCGACACGACGCAATGGCGCGCGCGCAATCCTGCCGAGCCCAAAGAGGGCCCGGACCTCTCCTGGCTGGGGGCGCTCGGTTATGCCCTCGCCAACGCCGCGCGGGTGGCGCTCTGGGTCGCCGCCGCGGCCGCGCTCGCCTACGCGCTGTGGTGGGCGGCGCGCCTGCTGCCGCGCGGGAGCGCGCCGCCGGCGGAGCCCTACCGCCCTCCCGCGTCGCTCTTCGGCATGGAGCTCGCGCCCGAGACGCTGCCGGCCGACGTCGCCGCCGCGGCCGGCGCGCTCGCCGCCGAAGGCAAGCTGCGCGAGGCGCTCGGGCTCCTTTACCGCGGCGCGCTCTCGGAGCTCGTGCACCGCCGCGGCGTGAGGCTGCTCGCGAGCCACACCGAGGCCGAAGTGCTCGCCCTTTCCCCCCAGGAAAAGAATCCGTACATGAAACAGCTGATCGAGCTCTGGCGCCAGTGCGCTTATGCGCGCCGCGATCCGGGGCGCTCCGAGGTCGAGCGCCTGGCGCAGGACTACCGGGGGTTCGCGGCATGAAGGGGCGGCTGCTGGTCGCGGCCGGCGTGCTCGCCGCGGCGACGCTCGGCGTGCTCTGGTTTCTCTCCGCCTACGAGCGCGTGCCGGCCAGGGAATGGGTCGGGCCTTCCGGCGAGGCGCGGCTGCGCCAGTTCCTCGCCGCCGAGCGCTTCGCCGAGCGCATGGGGCTCTCCGCCCGGGAGCTGCGCTCGCTGCCCGAGCTCGACGCGCTCGAGCCCGGCGGCGTGCTGCTGATGCCGAACCGCAGGCAGGCGCTCGAGCCGGCGCGAGTGACGCGCATCCTCGCCTGGGTCGCGGCCGGCGGGCACCTCGTGGCCGAGGCGGAATACCCCGGCGTGGGCGACCCGCTGTTCGACGCGCTCGCGGTCGCGCGCGAATCGGGGAAGGTGCCCCAGAAGCCCCTCGCGGTCGAAGTGCGGGGCCGCAAGCTCGCCGTGACTTTTCCCGATGCCGCCGCGCTCAAGCGCGGGGACGCCGCGGCGCGCCTGCGCGCGGGCGACAAGCTCTACTCGTTCGAGCGCGGCAAGGGCATGGTGACGGTGGCGACGAGCCTTCACTTCGCCCGCAACGGACTGATCGGGCAGCACGACCACGCCGCGTTCCTGTGGGCCCTGCTCGAGGCTACGCCGGCGCAGGAGCTGCGCGTGTTCTTCCGCCCCGAGCGGCTTTCGCTCTGGGGCTTTCTCGTCTCCCACGCCCTGCCCGCGCTCGCCGCCGGCGCTCTGCTCCTCGCCGCATGGCTGTGGCGCATCGCGCCGCGCTTCGGCCCGGTGGCGCCGGACGCGCCGCCCGCGCGCCGGCGCCTGCTCGACCACCTGCGCGCGAGCGGCCGCTATTTCTGGGCGAACGGCCTGCGCGCGCGCCTGGTGACGGCGGCGCGCGACGCCGCGCTGCGGCGCATCGCGCGCGCCCAGCCCGATTTCGCCGTCGCGCCGCAGGCGGAGCGCGCCGCGCGCCTGGCTTCTTTAATACAAATCTCTAACGAAGATGCAACTCGATTCATCGGCGCCGGCGGCGCGATGCGCGGCGCGGACTTCATCCGCGTCACGCAGCACGCCCAGCGGATCCACAGTGCTTTGGAGAAAGGCGACAAATGACGAACCAGGAGCAGTTCGCCCAGGCCGCGAAGGTCGCGGCCGCGATGCGCGCCGAGATCGGCAAGGCGCTGGTCGGGCAGAGGGAGGTGATCGACGCGGTGCTGTGCGCGCTGTTCGCGGGCGGCCACGTGCTGGTCGAGGGCGTGCCGGGGCTGGGCAAGACGCTGCTGGTGCGCGCGCTCGCGCGCACCATGTCCGCGACCTTCGGCCGCATCCAGTTCACCCCCGACCTGATGCCCGCCGACGTCACCGGCCATACCCTCTACGACCCGAAGAGCCAGGCGTTCACGGCGCGGCGCGGGCCGGTGTTCGTGCACCTGCTGCTCGCCGACGAGATCAACCGCGCGCCGGCGAAGACGCAGGCGGCGCTGCTCGAGGTGATGCAGGAAGGGCAGGTGACGATCGAGGGCCATGCGCACGCGCTCGAGCCGCCGTTCATGGTGCTCGCGACCCAGAACCCGATCGAGCAGGAGGGCACCTACGCGCTGCCCGAGGCGCAGCTCGACCGCTTTCTGCTCAAGGTGAAGATCGACTACCCGAGCCAGGCCGACGAGATCGCCCTGGTGCGCCACGTCACCGACGGCAAGGTCGGCGACCGGCTCGACGTCGAGCAGGTCGCGACCCTGGTCAAGCCCGCCACGGTGGTCACGCTGCAGTCGATCGCGGCGTCGCTGCGCACCGACGACGCGGTGCTCGACTACGCGATCCGCCTGGTGCGCGCCACGCGCAGCTGGGCCGGCGTGGTCGCGGGCGCCGGCCCGCGCGGCGGCATCTCGCTGGTGAGGGCAGCCCGCGGGGCTGCCCTCCTGGAGGGCCGCGACTTCGTCACCCCCGACGACGTGAAGCGCATGGCGCTGCCGGCGCTGCGCCACCGCATCCAGCCCTCGCCCGAGCTCGAGCTCGAGGGGCGCGACACCGACGCGATCCTCAAGGCGCTGCTGGAGAAGATCGAGGCGCCGCGGAAGTAGACCTTGTTCCTGCCTTCCACACGGCTCCTGTGGCTGCTCGCCGGCGTCACGGCGCTCGCCATCGCGGTGTCGATCATGCCGCAGTTCCAGCTGCAATGGGCGGCGCTGGCGGGGGCGCTGGCGCTGCTCGCGGCGCTCGACCTGGCGAGCGCGCTGCGCACGCCCGCGCCGGCGCTCGAGCGGCGCATCGCCGCGTCGCTCGCCCTCGGCGTCCCGGTCGAGGTGGCGCTGCGGGTCGCGAACCGCTCCGGCGCGCGGCTGCGCTGCGAGGTGCACGACCACCATCCGGCGAGCTTCGAATGCGAGGGCCTGCCGCGGCCGCTCGCGCTCGGGCCGCGCGAGTGGGTCGAGCTCGGCTACCAGGCGCGGCCGGTGGCGCGCGGCGAGGCGCGCTTCGCGAGTGCAGAGCTCAGGGTTTTCTCGCCGTTGGGCCTTTGGCAGATAAAAAGACTTTCCGGTGAAAGCACGGCGGTGCGCGTCTACCCGAACTTCCGCGCGCTCGCGCGCTACTCGCTGCTTGCGACCGACAACCGCCTGTCGCAGATCGGCGTGCTGCAGGTGCGCCGGCGCGGCGAGGGCATGGAGTTCCACCAGCTGCGCGAGTACCGGGAGGGCGACTCGCAGCGCGCCATCGACTGGAAGGCGACCGCGCGCACCGCGCGGCTGATCGCGCGCGAGTACGAGGACGAGAAGGACCAGCGCGTGCTGCTGGTGATCGACTGCGGGCGGCGCATGGCATCGAAAGACGACGAGCTCTCGCACTTCGACCATACGCTCAACGCGGCCCTGCTGCTCGCGCACGTCGCGGCGCGTCAGGGCGACGCGGTCGGCATGCTCACCATGGGGGGCGTCAGCCGCTACAGCGAGCCGCGCAAGTCGCTCGCGGCGGTGCACGCGATCCTGAACCGGGCCTACGACATCGAGCCGACCCTCGCCGTCCCCGACTACCAGCAGGCGGCGCGCGAGATCATGACGCGCGTGCGGCGCCGCGCGCTGGTGATCCTGCTCACCAACCTGCGCGACGAGGACGACGACGGGCTGATGCCCGCGCTCGACCTGCTGCGCACCCGGCACCTGGTGGTGCTGGCGTCGCTGCGCGAGGCGATCCTCGGGCGCGCGCTCTCGGCCAGGGTCGACAGCTTCGACCGCGCCGTGACCCACGCCGCCGCGGCCGACTACCTCGTCCAGCGCGGCCGCATCTTCCGGCGCATCGGCGCCGCCGGCGTGATCACCCTCGACGTGGAGCCCGAGCGCCTGCCGATCGCCCTGGTGAACCGCTATCTCGAGCTCAAGCGCGGCGGGCGGCTGTAGGAGCCTTTGATTTTCTTGTATAATCCGCCCCCTCTCGAAGGGCAGACCGCGACATGAAACCTGGCATCCATCCCGAATACCGGCCGGTGATCTTCCTCGACACCAGCGCCAATCACTCCTTCCTCACGCGCTCGGCGATCGACACCAAGGGCCGCGAGACCATGAAGTGGACCGACGGCAAGGAGTACCCGGTCGTCAAGGTCGAGGTGTCCTCCGAGTCGCACTCGTACTACACCGGCAAGCAGAAGATCGTCGATACCGCCGGCCGGGTCGAGAAGTTCAGGCGCCGCTACAGCAAGAAGGCGAAGTAGACCGCGGGGCATGCTGCCCCGGCTGACGCTGCCGCGCCTCGGGCTTGCGTTGCCCTCGGGCGCGCTCGCGCTGGTCGCGGCGCTGTTCGTGCTGCCCGGGCTCGCCGGCCACGATCCGTGGAAATCGCACGACGCGATCGGCCTGGGCATCGTGCACGGCATGGCGGCGAGCGGCGAGCTGCTGGTGCCGCGCGTCGCCGGGCTGCCGTGGCTGCAGGACCCGCCGCTCTTCCACTGGGTGGCGCTCGGCTTCGGCGCCGCGCTGCGCCCGCTCCTCGAGTTCCATGCCGCCGCGCGCCTCGCGAGCGGCGCCTTCATGTTCCTTGCCTTCTGGATGCTGTACGCCGCGGCGCGCCGCTGGGCGCCGGCCGAGCAGGGCCGCAGCGTCGCGGCTGCCGCGGTGCTGCTGCTGCTCGGCTCGGTGGGCCTGATAGTGCACGCGCACGAGGCGCTTCCCGAGCTCGCCTCGCTCGCCGCCATCTGCGCCGCGCTCGCGGCGCTGCCGTACGCCATCCGCCGGCCGGTGTCGGCGGGCGTCGCGTTCGGCGCGGCGCTCGGGCTCGCCTTCCTCTCTTCCTCCTGGGTCGCGCCCGGCGCGCTGGCGGCCGCGAGCCTCGCCGGCGCCTTCGTCTCGCCCCAATGGCGCCAGCGCCGCGGCGCCGCGTTCCTCGTTTCCGCGCTGGTCGCCTTGCTGCTGGTCGGGCTCTCCTGGCCGCTCGCGCTGGCGCTCGACTCGCCGCATGCCTTCCTCGAGTGGTGGGGGATCGCCTGGCAGCCGCAGGGCGAGCCGCTCTCCGACCTGCGCTCGCTCGTGTCGATCGGCAGCTGGTTCGCCTGGCCGGCGTGGCCGCTCGCGCTCTGGGCGGCGTGGTCGCTGCGCGGCGCCTGGCGCGAGCCGCGCCTCTTCGTGCCGGCCTGCGCGACGCTGCTGATGCTCGGCGGCTTCTCCGTCTGGGGCGACGCGCGCGACGTGAACCTCATCCCCGCCCTCGCGCCGCTCGCGCTGCTCGCCGCCCAGGGCGTGCACGGCCTGCGGCGCGGCGCCGCGGCTGCGCTCGACTGGTTCGGCGTGCTCGCCTTCGCGTTCTTCGCCGCGCTGATCTGGCTGGGCTACGTCGCGATGATGACCGGCGTGCCGCCCAAGATCGCCCACAACTTCGCCAAGACCGCCCCGGGCTTCGTGCCGCAGTTCGAGCTCCTGCCGTTTCTCTTCGCTCTCGCCCTCGCCCTGGGCTGGCTCTACGTCGTTTTCTACGCCGCGGCCTCGCCGCTGCGCAGCCTGCTGCGCTGGGCGAGCGGCATCGTGCTGCTCTGGGGCAGCTTCGCCATGCTGCTGATGCCCTGGGCCGACTACCAGAAGAGCTACCGCCCGGTCGCGCTGCAGCTGCGCTCGAAGATCCCGGCGGACGCGCGCTGCATCTCGGGCAAGTCGCTCGGCGTGACGCAGTCCGCGGCGCTCGATTACCACGCGGGAATTCGCACCGTGCCCTTCGACGCGCTGCGGCCGCGAGACTGCCCCCTCATGCTGGTGCAGGGCAGGCCGCGCGACGAGTTCGATGCCCCGGGCGCCGGCTGGAGCAAGCTCGCCGACGTGGGCCGTCCCGGCGACCGCTCCGAGCGCTACCGCCTGTACGCCGCGGACAAATGAACACGATGCCGCCCACCGAATGCAAGGCCTGGTCGCAGCTCGCGACGCACGCCGAGAGCTGGAAGAGCGTGCACCTGCGCGAGCTGTTCGCGCACGACGTCGCGCGCAGCGTGCAGTTCGTCGCCCAGGCGCCGGGCGTGCGCCTCGACTACTCGCGCCAGCGCCTCGGCGCCATGACATTGAGGCTGCTCTGCCACCTCGCCAGCGAGCGCGGGCTCCCCGAGTGGCGAGAAGCGCTGCTTTCGGGCAAGAAGGTGAATTCGACCGAGGATCGCGCCGCCTGGCACAGCGCGCTGCGGGCGGGACCCGAGGCTCCGGCTGAAGTGAAGGAAGCACTTTCCAGGATGAAGGATCTTGCCGGCCGGCTCCGCCAGACCCGCAAGTACCGGACAATCGTGAACCTGGGCACCGGCGGCTCCGACCTCGGGCCGCGGCTCGTCGCCGACGCGCTCGGCGACGGCACGCTCGAAGTGCGCTTCGCCGCCAACGTCGACCCGCGCGACCTGGAGCGCGCGCTCGAAGGCGCCGATCCGGCCGGGACGCTCTTCGTCGTGGTCTCGAAGACCTTCACCACGCAGGAGACGATGGCGAACGCCGAGGCGGCCAAGCGATGGGGAGGCAGGAAATTCATGGCAGTCACCTCCAACGTCGAAGCCGCCAGAAAATTCGGCGCCGACGAAATCCTGCCGATGTGGGACTGGGTCGGCGGGCGCTTCTCGGTCTGGTCTGCGGTCGGCTTCGCCGCCATGTGCGCCATCGGCGTCCAGGGCTTTGACGAGCTCCTGTCCGGTGCGAAGGATATCGACGAGCACTTCCGCGAGGCGCCGCTCGAGAAGAACGTCCCGGTGCTGATGGCGCTCGCCGGCGTGTGGAACGCGAACTTCCTCGGCGCGGCGACCCACGCGGTGCTGCCCTACTCGAACGCGCTGCGCCTGTTTCCCTCCTACCTGCAGCAGCTCGAGATGGAATCCAACGGCAAGCGCGTCGACCGCGAGGGGCGCCTGGTCGACTACGCGACCGCGCCGGTGCTGTGGGGCATGGAGGGCACAGTGAGCCAGCACTCGTTCCACCAGCTGCTCCACCAGGGGACCCAGATCGTGCCGGTCGACTTCATCGATATTTCTTCAAATGAACTTCTAACTGCCAACGCGAGGGCCCAGGCCGACGCGCTCGCTTTCGGCACCGACGACCCGGCGCTGCCGGCGCACAAGCAATACCCGGGCAACCGGCCTTCGAGTATCTTGCTGCTTGAAGGCTTGAGCCCGAGGAACCTGGGAAGGCTGATCGCGCTGTACGAGCACAAGGTGTTCGTGCAGGGCGTGCTGTGGAACCTGAACAGCTTCGACCAGTGGGGCGTGGAGCTCGGCAAGGAAATGGCCAGGAAATTGCTATCCGGGAGATAACCATGGACCAGGAAACCTTCAACCTCAGCATCCGCAAGTTCCTCAAGATGGTCGGGGTCAACTCGCAGCGCGAGATCGAGCAGGCGGTGCAGAAGGCGCTGCAGGAAAAAAAGCTTGCCGGGAATGAAACCATCCCGGCGCTGGTCACCCTGGAGATCCCCTCGCTCGGCATCAAGGTGCCGTTCCAGGGCGACATAAGACTAAAATGAAGCCATGAACAAGGCGCGCGAATTCGACCGCTCGGTGCTCGAGGAGCTCAGGGCGCTGCTCGGCGAGCGGGTCTCGACCTCGGCGGCGGTGCGCGAGCACCACGGCAAGGACGAGTCCTACTTCCCTTACGCCCCTCCCGATGCAGTTGTTTTCGTGAAAAGCACGGACGAAGTGCGCGACGTCGTGAACATCTGCCGCCGCCACCGCGTGCCGATGATCCCGTTCGGCGTCGGCACCTCGCTCGAGGGACACATCCTCGCGGTGCAGGGCGGCGTGTGCATCGATCTGTCGCAGATGAACCAGGTGCTCGCGGTGCACGAGGAGGACCTCGACGCGGTGGTCGAGGCCGGCGTGACCCGCAAGCAGCTCAACGAGTTCATCAAGCACACGGGGCTGTTCTTCCCCGTCGACCCGGGCGCCGACGCGACCATCGGCGGCATGAGCGCGACGCGCGCCTCGGGCACCAACGCGGTGCGCTACGGCACGATGCGCGAGAACGTGCTGTCCTTGAAGGTGGTGCTCGCCGACGGGCGCGTGATCCAGACCTCGCGGCGCGCCAAGAAGTCCGCCGCCGGCTACGACCTGACGCGCCTGTTCGTCGGCTCGGAGGGCACGCTCGGCATCATCACCGAGGTCACCGTCAGGCTCTACCCGGTGCAGGAGGCCATGTCGGCGGCGATGTGCGCCTTCGACAGCGTCGACGGCTGCACCCGCACCGTGATCCAGACCATCCAGGCCGGCATCCCGATCGCGCGCTCCGAGATCGTGTGCGACAAGACCATCGACGCGATCAACAAGTACAAGAAGACGAGCTATCGCGTCGCGCCGACGCTGTTCTTCGAGTTCCACGGCACCAAGGCGAGCGTGGTCGAGCAGGCCGAGGCGGTGCAGGAGATCGCGCGCGAGAACGGCGGCAAGGACTTCGTCTGGGCGACCAGGGCGGAGGAGCGCAGCCAGCTCTGGGACGCGCGCCACAACGCCTATTTCGCCTGCCTGCAGCTGCGGCCCGGCTCGCGCGCGATATCGACCGACGTGTGCGTGCCGATCTCGCGCCTCGCCGAGTGCGTGAGCGAGACGATGGAGGACGTGAAGAGCTACATCGCCCCGGTGCCGCTGCTCGGCCACGTCGGCGACGGCAACTTCCACCTCATGTTCCTGGTCGACCCGAACAAGCCCGAGGAGACCGAGCTCGCCAAGGAGTTCAACCGGCGCCTGATCGAGCGCGCGCTGCGCCTGGAAGGCACCTGCACCGGCGAGCACGGCATCGGCATGGGCAAGCAGGGCTCGATGCGCTCCGAGCTGGGCGACGACGTCATCGACGTGATGCGCGACATCAAGCGGCTCTTCGATCCCGAGAACCTCATGAACCCGGGGAAAGTCGTCTCGCTTTGAGCGCCGAACGGCGTTTGAAGGAATTGAATCTCGATCTGGGCGCGGTCTCGGCCCCGATCGCGAGCTACGTCAACGCCGTGCGCACCGGCAACCTGCTCTTCCTCGCCGGCAAGGGCCCGCGCGCGGGCGCCGACGGCAGGCGCCCCATGGGCAAGGTCGGCCGCGAGTACACCCTGGAGCAGGCCTACGAGCACGCGCGCACCGTCGGCATGGACCTGCTCGCCGTCATGCGTGCCGAGCTCGGCAGCCTCGACCGCGTGAAGCGCGTGGTCAAGGTGCTCGGCATGGTCAATGCCGATCCCGAGTTCAAGGACCATCCGAAAGTCATCAACGGCTGCTCGGATCTCTTCGTCCAGGTGTTCGGCGAGGCCGGCAAGCACGCGCGCTCGGCGGTCGGCATGGGCTCGCTGCCGATGGGCATCCCGGTCGAGATCGAGTGCATCGTAGAGGTAGCCGGAGCCACGCCCGGGAAGCCGGCCGCGAAGAAGGCTGCGAAAAAGAAGCGCCGCTAGGAAATCGGGGTCTGACCCCGATCTAGATGGTCATTACGGCCTTGCGGTAGTACCTGAGCTCCTCGATCGACTCGAGGATGTCGGCCATGGCCTCGTGCCGGCCCTCCTTGGCCACGCCCTTCATGAGCTCGGGCTTCCAGCGGCGCACCAGCTCCTTAAGGGTCGAGACGTCGAGGTTGCGGTAGTGGAAGTAGGCCTCGAGCTGGGGCATCCAGCGCGCGAGGAAGCGCCGGTCCTGGCAGATCGAGTTGCCGCACATCGGCGAGGCGCCGGCCGGCACGTGCTTGGCGAGGAACTCGAGCGCCTGGCGCTGCGCCTCGGCCTCGGCGAGGCGCGATGAGCGCACGCGCTCGACCAGCCCGCTCTTGGCGTGCACGCTGCGGTTCCACGAGTCCATCGCCTCGAGCACCTCGGCGGGCTGGTGGACGACGAGCACCGGGCCCTCGGCGAGCAGCGCGAGCTGCGGGTCGGTGACCAGCATCGCGATCTCGATGATGCGGTCGGAGTCGGGCTGCAGCCCGGTCATCTCCATGTCGATCCAGATGAGGTTGTTCGGATCGGCGGGCATGCTTTATTCTCTCACGGCATGAGCGACGCCCTGACCTGGCTCTACCTCGCGACGCTCGCCGCCGCCACCGCCGCGCGCCTGTGGCTCGCGCTGCGCCAGGTGCAGCACGTGCGCGCGCATCGCGAGGCGGTGCCGGCGAGCTTCGCCGCCTCCATCCCTCTCGCGGCGCACCAGCAGGCCGCGGACTACACCGTCGCCAAGAACCGGCTGGGCATGCTCGAGGCGCTGGTCCACGCCGCGGCGCTGCTCGTGTTCACGCTCGGCGGGCTGATCCAGTGGCTCTCGCAGGCCTGGGCGCGCGCCTTCGAGGCCGGCTCGCTCGCGCACGGCACGGCGCTGCTGCTGAGCGTCTTCTTCCTGCAGGCGCTCATCGGCCTGCCCGCGACGCTGGCGCGCATCTTCGGCATCGAGGCGCGCTTCGGCTTCAACCGCATGACGCTCGGCCTGTTCCTCGTCGACCTCGCCAAGCACACGCTCGTCGCGCTCGCGCTCGGCGTGCCGCTGCTCGTCGCGGTGCTGTGGCTGATGGGGCTTGCCGACGAGCAGTGGTGGCTGTACGTCTGGGCGCTGTGGCTCGCCTACTCGGTGGTGATGATGATGGTCTACCCCGCGCTGATCCTGCCGCTGTTCAACAAGTTCACGCCGCTCGCGCAGGGCGAGCTCGCGGAGCGCGTCGCGCGGCTGCTGGCGCGCTGCGGCTTCAAGTCGAGCGGGCTGTACCTCATGGACGGCTCCAGGCGCTCCAGCCACGGCAACGCCTTCTTCACCGGCTTCGGCGCGGCCAAGCGCATCGTGCTGTTCGACACGCTGGTGAGCCGGCTGCAGCCGCCCGAGGTCGAGGCGGTGCTCGCCCACGAGCTCGGCCACTACCGGCTGCATCACATCGTGAAGGGCATGGCGCTCGGCGCGGCGGTGAGCTTCGCCCTGCTGTGGCTGCTCGGCCAGCTGATCGACAAGCCCTGGTTCTACGCCGGCCTGGGCGTGCACACGCCCGGCAACGCCGCCGCGCTCGCGCTGTTCCTGCTGGTGGTGCCGGAGTTCCTGTTCTTCCTGCACCCCCTCACCAGCCTGTACTCGCGCGCGCGCGAGTTCGAGGCCGACGCGTACGCCGTGGCGCACGCCGACCCGGCCGAGCTGCGCAAGGCGCTGGTGAAGCTCTACCACGACAACGCCGCCACGCTGACCCCCGACCCGCTGCACTCGGCGTTCTACGACTCGCACCCGCCCGCGGCGGCGCGCATCGCCCGGCTGAAGGAGGCTGCCACATGAGCGAGCTGGCTAGGAAGAAGTGCAAGCCCTGCGAAGGCGGCGTCGCGCCCCTGGACGACGCCCAGGCGAGGGCCATGCTGAAGGGCCTCAAGGGCTGGATCCTCGAGGGCGGCAAGCTCGTCAAGGTCTACCCGTTCACCAACTACTACCAGACCATGGCGTTCGTGAACGCGCTCGCCTGGATCTCGCACCGCGAGGACCATCATCCCGACCTCGCGGTCGGCTACAACAAGTGCCGCGTCGAGTACTCGACGCACGCCATCGGCGGCCTGTCCGAGAACGACTTCATCTGCGCGGCGAAGTGCGACGCGCTGCTCGAGCTTTGAAAAGGATCTACAGCTCCCATAACCTGGTGGCGGTCCATCACGCGCGCAACGTGCTCGAGGCCGAAGGCATCCGCGCGGTGGTGAAGAACGAGCTGCTCTCCTCGGCCATGGGCGAGCTGCCGCCCGCCGAGTGCCAGGGCGAGCTGTGGGTGCGGCGAGCCGAAGCCGAGCGCGCCGAAGCGGTCCTGAGAACGGCCTTCCGGTCGAAAAGCGGCACGCCCTGGACCTGCGCGTCCTGCGGCGAGAGCTCGGAGTCGCAGTTCACCCAGTGCTGGCGCTGCGGCGCCTACCGCGAGAGCTGAGGCTCAGCCGGCCGGGAAGGCGAGCACCGGCAGTCTCTTCACAAGAGGCGCACGATGCTGATCACGAGCAGCACGAACACCCATACCACCAGCGCGCGCCACAGCAGCCCGACTGCGCTGTCGAGCAGCGGCCCGTCGGCCGGCTCGCCCACGCCGATCTCCGGCCGCGGCTGCATGCCGTCGATCTCCTGCACCGGCATGCCCAGGCGCACGCCCATCGCGCCCGCGCCCGCGGCGAGCACGATGCCGGCGTTGGGCTCGGGCCAGCTGCGCGCCTGGGTGCGCCAGCAGTAGACCGCGTCCTCGAAGTCGCCGACCACGGCGAACGCCGCGGCGGTGAGGCGCACCGCGGGCCAGTCGAGCACGTGGAACGCGCGCTGCGCGAACTCGCCGAAGGCGCCCATGGCCCTCCAGCGCCACGCGAGGTAGACCGCGAGCCGGTACAGGATCGCCCCGCTCGGGCCGGGCAGCAGCAGGTACCACAGCAGCACGCCGAAGACGTGGCGGTGCGAGGCGACCAGCGCCTCCTCGATCGCGAGGCGGATCACCTCCTCGCGCGTGCGCACCACGCCGGAAGCGCCGCGCCATTCCTCGAGCAGCGCGCGCGCGCGGTCGATGTCGCCGGACTTGACCGCGAGCTGCAGGTCGGTGAAGTAGTGGCTGAACTGGCGGAACCCGAGCGTCAGGTAGAGCACCACGACATTGAAGACGAGCGCGAGCAGCGGGCTCGCGCGCTCGAGCAGCAGGTGCAGCACGATCGCCGCGGCGACCCAGGGCAAGACCCCGACCAGCCACGCCACCAGGCCGTGGCGGCGCTCGCCGCCGTTGAACTGCTGCTCCAGCCAGCCCGCCCACCCGGCAAGCGCGCTCTGCACGCCCTTCCTCTCGCCGAGCGGCTGCCATTGCTCGAGGACGAGCGCGGCAATGATGGCGATGACGCTCATGCGAGCATTGTATAAAGGTTCACCAGCATCCCCGCGGTGGCGCCCCAGATCGCGCGCCCCTGGTACTCGAAGACGTAGTAGCCGACGCTCTGCCCCTGGAACTCGCGCGTGCGCCGCTGCCGGTTGCGCGGGTCGAGCAGGAACGCGAGCGGCACCTCGAACACCTCCTCGACCTCGCGGCGGTCGGGCGCGAGCTCGAGCGGCGGCGTGAGCAGCCCCACCACCGGGGTGACGCAGAAGCCGGTGCGCGTGCAGTACGGCGGCATGCGCGCGAGGACCTCCACGCGCTCGCGGGCGAGCCCGATCTCCTCCTCGGCTTCGCGCAGCGCCGTGAATTCGGGCGTCGGGTCCTGCGGCTCGGCGCGGCCGCCGGGAAAGCTGACCTGGCCCGAATGGTGCTTGAGGTGCGAGGTGCGCTGGGTGAACACCACGGTGAGCCGCTCGTGCGCCACGATCGGCACCAGCACCGAGGCCGGGGTGAGCGCCGCGGCTTCCCGGCCCGCCCCGTCGTCGCCGTACACCGACAGCCCCGGCGCGCTGCGCTGCGTCAGCCGGCGACGCAGCTCCTCGAGGCCCAGGTCGAGCGGAATAAGCCTTGCCCCTACGATGTTAGTGTTCGAGCAACCGGCTTTACCCAGGACGCTCGACCAACCATAAGGGGATCACATGAAACGTCTAGCACTGTTCGCCGCCTTCGCGCTCGCCAGCTCCGTCGCCTTCGCCAGCAGCTGCCCGAAGCAGATGAAGGCCATCGACGCCGCGCTGCCCAAGGCCAAGCTCTCGGCCTCGCAGATGAGCGAAGTGAAGCAGCTGCGCGCCGACGGCGAGCAGTTTCACAAGGCCGGCAAGCACGCCGAGTCGATGGCTGCGCTCAACAAGGCGAAAGGCATCCTGAAGATCAGGTAAGCCTTCAAGGCACGAGGACCACCGAGCCGGTCGTCTTCCTGCCTTCCAGGTCGCGGTGCGCGGCTTGCGCCTCGGCAAGCTTGTAGCGCTTCGTGGTCTCGATCCTGACCTTGCCCGAGGTCACCGCCTCGAACAGCGCCTTGGAGCGCTCGAGCAGGTCGGCTCGGCTCGCGATGTGGGTGACCAGCGTCGGCCGAGTGACGTAGAGCGAGCCCTTGGCGGAGAGCACGCCCAGGTTGACCGGCGGCACCGCGCCCGAGGCGTTGCCGAAGGACACCATCATGCCGCGCGGGCGCAGGCAGTCGAGCGAGCCTTCCCAGGTCGACTTGCCGACCGCGTCGTAGACCACCGGCACGCCCTTGCCGCCGGTGATGCTCTTCACGCGCTCGACGAAGTTCTCCCTGCTGTAGTTGATGACGTGCTCGGCGCCGTGCGCCTTGGCGAGCGCGCATTTCTCGTCCGAGCCGGCGGTGCCGATGACGCTCGCCCCGAGCGCCTTGAGCCACTGGCAGGCGATCAGGCCCACGCCGCCCGCGGCGGCGTGCCACAGCACGGTTTCTCCCTTTTGTACTTTATAAGTCGTGAAAATCAGGTAATGCACCGTGAGTCCCTTGAGCATCATCGAGGCCGCCTGCTCGTCGCTCACGCCCTGCGGCAGCTTGACCATGCGCTCGGCGGGAACCACCCGCTGGTCGCAATAGGCGCCGACCAGCCCGGTGTAGGCGACGCGGTCGCCGACCTTGAGGTCCGTGACCCCGGAGCCGAGCGCCTCGACCACGCCGGCGCCCTCGTTGCCGGCGACCTGCGGGACCTGCATCGGGTACAAGCCCGAGCGCTGGTAGGTGTCGAGAAAGTTGACGCCGATCGCGGTGTGCCGGATGCGCACCTGGCCCGCGCCGGGCTCCCCTACGGGAACCTCATCGAGTTGCAGAACCTCCGGGCCGCCCTGCTTGTGAAAACGCACTGCCTTCGCCATTGCCTTCTCCTCGGTTAAAGATCGTCCTTCTTCGGCCCCGGCGCGGCGCGCATCGCCTGCAGGGCGGCGCGCTGCAGCTCGAGCCCCTGGATCGAGAACTTCACCATGTTGAGGTTCATGTTGAGCCAGGCCTCGACCGAGCGCAGCTCGGCGATGCGCTTCTCGACCTCCTGGGGGTCGAAGGTCGGCATCGCCAAGCCCGGCAGCGGCACGCCGAGCGGCCCCCACAGGCGGCGGAACATCTCGAACGGGTCGGGCGGCGGGGTGGGCTCAGCCATAGGCGCGCTCCTCGGGTGGGTCGAAGAAGCCCCTGACCTCGGCCTCGCGCGCCATCGTGTCCTGGTAGCCCAGGTCGATGAGCGCGCGGCAGAAGGACTCCTCGAACAGCAGGTAGCTCGCAAGGTTCGAGCCGGAGCGGTTGAGCGCTCCGGTCGGGCGCAGGATGAAGCGCACCGTGCCCGGCAGCTCGTGGACGAAGCGCGCCGCGATGCGCTCGAGCGGCTGCGAGGGAGTGATGAACAGCACCTTCACCGGCCGCAGCTGCAGGCCCGATTCGGGGAGGCGCTCGGGCGGCACCAGCTTCACGGTGCGGTTGATGCGCTCCAGGCGCTCGATGTCGACCATCAGGCTGTCGAGGAAGATGCTGTTGAGCGCGTGGCCGGCGATCTGCGCGATCGAGGGGTAGACGTTGGAGCGCGCGCGGTTCTGGTCGGCGGCGCTCTGCCGTCCGGTGCCGACGATCAGCACCCGGTCGGCGCCCAGGTGCAGCGCCGGGCTGACCGGCGCGATCTGGCGCATCGAGCCGTCGCCGAAGTACTCGCGGTGCACCTTCACGGCGGGGAAGATGAACGGCAGCGATGCCGAGGCGAGCAGGTACTCGAGCTTGAGCGTCACCGCGGCGCCGATGCGCTGGTTGCGCTCCCAGCCCTCCAGGCCCGAGCCGCCCTGGAAGAACGAGACGCTCTGGCCGGTGGTATAGCCCGAGGCGGTGACGCACACCGCGTACAGCGCGCCCGAGTCGATGTGGCCCTGGATCCTCTGGAAGTCCAGGTTCTTCTCCAGCATCTGCGCGAGCGGCGCGTTGTCGAGCAGCGAGATCGGGTTGTGGCGCGAGATCAGCATCATCGAGGCGAGCCAGCGCGCGCCGCTCCTCAGGACGTGCCAGGCGTCGGTGCGGTAGACGTGGCTGCAGCGCATGTTTTCCCAGACCTCGAGCAGGTTGCCCACCGCGCGCGAGAAGTCCTCGGCGAACACCGCGAGCGTGGCGGCGTTGATCGCGCCGGCCGAGGTGCCGCACAGGATCGGGAAAGGGTTCCTGACCGGATTGCCGAGGATGTCGCGCACCGCCTTCACCACCCCGACCTGATAGGCGGCGCGCGCCCCGCCGCCGGTCAGCACCAGCCCGGCGCGCGGCTTCAGGCGGCCCGCCCGCAAGGGGGTGACGTTGCCCGCGGCGCCTTCCATCGCTAGAAGAGAGTCTGCTCCTGGCCGCGCGGCGCGGTCGCGTCGGCCACCGCGAGCGCGGTCATGTTGACGAGCCGCCGCACGGTCGCCGAGGGGGTGAGGATGTGCACCGGGCGCGCCGCGCCGAGCAGCATCGGCCCGATGGTCACCCCGCCCCCGGAGGCGGTCTTGAGCAGGTTGAACGAGATGTTGGCCGCGTCGAGCGTCGGCATCACCAGCAGGTTCGCCTCGCCGCGCAGGCGCGTGCGCGGGAACACCTTGAGGCGGATGTCCTCGGAGAGCGCGGCGTCGCCGTGCATCTCGCCCTCGATCTCGAGCTCGGGGGCGCGCGCCTCGATGAGCTCGAGCGCGCGGCGCATCTTGCGCGAGGACGGCAGGTCGATCGAGCCGAAGTTCGACGCCGAGAGCAGCGCCACCTTGGGCGTGATGCCGAAGCGGCGGATCTCCTCGGCGGCGAGCAGCGTCATCTCGGCGATGTGCTCGGCGTCCGGGTCGGGCGACACGTAGGTGTCGCAGATGAACACCGTGCGCGAAGGCAGGATGAGCGCGTTCATCGCCGCGTAGTGCCGCACGCCGGGGCGCAGCCCGATCACCTGGTCGATGTACTCCAGGTGCAGCGCGTGCGTGCCGAAGGTGCCGCACAGCATGCCGTCGGCCTCGCCCTTGTAGATCATCATCGCGCCGATCAGGGTGTGCCGGCGGCGCATCTCGATGCGCGCGTACTCGGGCGAGACGCCCTTCCTCTCGGTGAGCTGGTGGTAGGTCCTCCAGTAGTCGCGGTAGCGCGGGTCGAACTCGGGATTGACGAGCTCGAATTCCCTGCCCGGCCGCGCGCGCAGGCCGAGGCGCTCCAGCCTCTGCTCGACCACCTGCGGGCGGCCGACCAGGATCGGGCGCGCGAGCGCCTCGTCGACCACGATCTGCGCGGCGCGCAGCACGCGCTCGTCCTCGCCCTCGGCGTAGACGATGCGCCGCGGCGCGCCCTTCGCCGCGGTGAACAGCGTCTTCATCAGCAGGCCGGAGTGGTAGACGAACTGCGTGAGCGACTGGCGGTAGGCCTCGAGGTCGGCGATGGGCCGGGTGGCCACGCCCGAGTCCATGGCGGCCTTCGCCACCGCGGGGGCGACGCGCGCGATGAGGCGCGGGTCGAAGGGCCGCGGGATGATGTACTCCGGGCCGAAGCTGATCGACTCGATGCCGTAGGCGAGCGCCACCTGCTCGGAAGTCTCCGCCTGCGCGAGCTCGGCGATGGCGCGCACCGCGGCGAGCTCCATCTCGGTGTTGATGGTGGTCGCCCCCACGTCGAGCGCGCCGCGGAAGATGAACGGGAAGCACAGGACGTTGTTGACCTGGTTCGGGAAGTCCGAGCGCCCGGTGGCGATCACGCAGTCGGGCCGCGCCTCGCGGGCGAGGTCGGGCAGGATCTCGGGGTCCGGGTTGGCGAGCGCGAGGATCAGCGGCCGCTCGGCCATCTTCTTCACCATCGAGGGCTTGAGCACCCCGCCCGCCGAGAGCCCGAGGAACACGTCGGCGCCGCCGATCACCTCCTCGAGCGTGCGCCCGCGCGTGTCCTTCGCATAGCGCTCCTTGTCGGGGTCCATCTCCTCGCGCCGGCCCTTGTAGACCACGCCCTTGATGTCGGTGACGGTGATGTTGGCGAGCGGCAGGCCCATCTTCACCAGCAGCCCCAGGCAGGCGAGCGCGGCGGCGCCGGCGCCGGAGGTGACCAGCTTCACGTCCTGGATCCTCTTTTGCACGATTTTCAAGCCGTTCAGGACCGCCGCGCCGACGGTGATCGCGGTGCCGTGCTGGTCGTCGTGGAACACCGGGATCTTCATGCGGCTGCGCAGGCGCCGCTCGATGACGAAGCACTCCGGCGCCTTGATGTCCTCGAGGTTGATCGCGCCGAAGGTGGGCTCGAGCGCGGCGATGATGTCGACGAGCTTGTCGGGGTCGCGCTCGTCGAGCTCGATGTCGAAGCAGTCGATGCCGGCGAATTTCTTGAACAGCACCACTTTGCCTTCCATCACCGGCTTGGCGGCGAGCGGGCCGATGGCGCCCAGGCCGAGCACCGCGCTGCCGTTGGTGACCACCGCGATCAGGTTGGCGCGCGAGGTGTAGTGCACCGCCTGGGCGGGGTCGCGCCGGATCTCCTCGCAGACCGCGGCGACGCCGGGCGTGTACGCGAGCGCGAGGTCGCGCTGGTTGGTGAGCTGCTTGGTCGGCGCCACCGAGATCTTGCCCGGCGGGCTGCGGCGGTGGTACTCGAGTGCGTTCTGCTTGAGCTGCTCGTCCACGCGGAGATTCTATAGCAGAGCCCTCTCCGTATAATCGGGCGATCGAAAAGCGCATCCTCACCGCCCGCCGCGCCGCGGAAATCGAGCCCTTCGAAGTGATGGACGTGCTCTCGCGCGCGCACGCGCTCGAGGCCCAGGGACGGCGCGTGGTGCACATGGAGATCGGCGAGCCCGATTTCACCGCGCCCGAGCCGGTGGTCGAAGCCGGCGTGCGCGCGCTGCGCGAGGGCCTCACCGCGTACACCGCGACGCTCGGGCTGCCCGCGCTGCGGGAGGCCATCGCTCGGCATTACGAAGAAAAATTCTCGAGAAAGATCGAGCCGGGAAGAATCGCGGTTACCCTGGGCGCGTCGGGCGCTCTGCTCACCGTGGTCGCGCTCTACGTCGATCCCGGCGACGAGGTGCTGGTGCCCGATCCCGGCTACCCGGGATACCGGCACTTCGTGCGCGCCTTCGAGGGCGTGGCGAGGAGCCTGCCGGTTTCCCCCGCCTGCGGCTTTCAACCCACGCTCGAGCTGGTGCGCGAGGCGTGGGGGCCGCGCACCAAGGCACTGCTGCTCGGCTCGCCGTCCAATCCGACCGGAACGCTGATCTCGAGAGACGAGCTGGCGAGGATCGCCGCGTTCGTCGCCGGGCGCGGCGGCGTGCTGCTGGTCGACGAGATCTACCAGGGGCTGGTGTACGGCGAGCAGCCCTGGAGCGCGCTCGGGCTGCCGGGGGAAGTGGTGGTGATCAACAGCTTCTCGAAGTATTTCTGCATGACCGGCTGGCGCCTGGGCTGGGTGGTGCTGCCCGCGGGGGCGGTGCGCGAGTTCGAGAAGCTCGCGCAGCACCTGTTCATCTCCGCGCCCGCGGCCGCCCAGCATGCCGCCGTCGCCGCTTTTTCCTCACGCAGCATTTCGATCCTGGAGAAGCGGCGGGAGGAGTTCGCCGCGCGCCGCGACTTTCTCGTCCCGGCCTTGAGGAGCGCCGGGCTGGCGGTGCCGGCCGAGCCGAAAGGCGCCTTCTACGTGTACGCCGACTGCGGCGGCGACTGCAGGACTTTCACCAGGGACTTGTTGGAGACAGAGGCAGTGGCGGCCACCCCCGGCATCGACTTCGGCGCCAACGGCACCGGGCGCTTCGTGCGCTTCGCCTATACGCGCAGCCTCGCGGAGCTCGAGGAGGGCGCGGCGCGCATCAGGCGCTTTGCTGCTTCCTCGCTTTCTGCCTGAGGGCTTCGAGCCGCGCCTTCTCGGCGAACACCTTGGCCGCGTACTGGGAGGTCGGCTCGTCGAGCGCGCCGGCGTACATCTGCAGCGCGGTCTCGGTGTCGCGGAAGCGGTTCAGGTACTCGCGCAGGATCTGCGCGCCGACCAGGATGTTGACCTCGGGCTCGAGCAGCGCGAGCTCGCCGCCGTGGTCGGCGAGCTTCTCGAGATGGAAGCGCGGGATCACCTGCATCAGCCCCTTCGCGCCCATGTCGCTTTTCGCCACCGGGTTGTAGCGCGACTCGACCGCCATCACGGCGAGGATCAGTAGCGGGTCGAGCGAGTAGCGCGCGCCCGCCTGGTAGGCGGTCGCGACGAAGTCCGCCATCGCGATCTCGGAGACGCGGTAGCGCCGGGCGATGAAATCGGTGACGGCGCGCTGCTCGAGCTCGAGGGCGCTGTCGGGCGCGCGCGAGCGAATCGAGCCGGCGGCGACGGTCGAGACCGGGCCGAAGGCCTCGCCGGGCTCCCAGGGCAGGCTGCCGAGCAGCGAGTCGCCCGGTAGCAGCGGGAAAGCCGCCAGCGCGGCCAGCCCGATCATGGCCAGCAGGCTCTTCACGGCGTGGTAGGTGCGCGCCGCCGCAAGGTATGCGTTATTCATTGTCGACCTCCGTGCTGATGGCCGGGGCAGGGGCTGGGCAACCGAGCGCGCCAGGACCTCGACCACCGATGCCAGATATTGCGGTGCAGCGGGACGCATCATAGGAGATTTTCTCCTGACATGTCAATCACTTCCGCAAGGCCTAGCACTCCCCCTCCGGCGCTGCGAAACGCTGATTCCGCGCAGGAATTTGGGGTCTGGAGCACAGCTGCGGCCGGGTAAAATACGCGGCCTGAGGGGAAGCCTCGCGGACCGGCCTAGGTCTCCAGTCTTGGGCCGAATTGACCAAGCCGGTCCGCTGAGCTTCGAAGGCCTGGCGGGAGACTCGCATCTCCTGCCTGTCTCTCCGGATTCCGGTTACGGCCGGGATCCGGTGGGAAACGGCCACGCGGCCGCTGGATTCAGCGCGGTTCTCGCGCCGGGAGTCGCAGCGGTGGATGGCGGTGTTGCCGGAGTGCTCGCCATCGTGTCCGCGGGGCTGGCCTGGGGTCTGGCGGCTTTCTTTGCCTTCTTCTTATTTCCCGCTTTTTTCTTCTTCTTAGCGGGCTTCTTTTTGCCTGCCGCCTTCTTCTTGCCAGCTTTCAACTTCTTCTTCTTACGTGATGATGCTTTCTTCTTCTTCTTTTTCTTTCCGCCTTTTTTCGCTTTTTTCTTCGCCATTCTCATCTCCTTCAAGGTTGTTGAACAAAAAAATCCGGCCGTGAGGGCCCGGACTATCCAACCGCCGGTGTCGACTGCCCGCCGGCATGCTGAATTGGGTTGGTCCTTGAGGCAACGTCATGATAGAGGATATCGGGGTCGAGGCGTATACCGCCTTCCCAGGTCACGGTCGCCGTTTCCGGATCGACGCTGACTTTCTCGAACTCGCGCACGTCGCGCCACAGCTGGAAGGCGCCGATCTCGAGCAGGTTGCCGAGGAACACCCGGCCCTCGAGCCCGTCCTCGAACCGCAGCCACAGCTTGTAGTCCTCTTCCACCCTGCATTCCGTGATTCGGTGCATCTCGCCCCACTCCTCTTCCATTTTTCTACTCCCAGTTCAGTGCGCCGCCCGTCTGGTACTCGATGACCCGGGTCTCGAAGAAATTGCGCTCCTTCTTGAGGTCGATCATCTCGCTCATCCAGGGGAACGGATTGGCCGCCCCGGGGTAGAGCGTGTCCAGGCCGATCTGCTGGCAGCGCCGGTTGGCGATGAAGCGCAGGTACTCCTTGAACATGGGCGCGTTCAGCCCGAGCACGCCGCGCGGCATGGTGTCCTCGGCATAGCGGTACTCGAGCTCGACCGCGCGCCTGAAGAGGCTGTGCAGCTCGTCGCGGAAGCCGGGGGTCCAGAGGTGCGGGTTCTCGAGCTTGATCTGGTTGACCAGGTCGATGCCGAAATTGCAGTGCATCGACTCGTCGCGCAGGATGTACATGTACTGCTCGGCGGCGCCGGTCATCTTGTTCTGCCGGCCCAGCGCCAGGATCTGGGCGAAGCCGACGTAGAAGAACAGCCCTTCCATCAGGCAGGAGAACACGATCAGGCTCTTCAGCAGGTCCTGGTCGCTCTGCGGCGTGCCGGTCTTGAACGCCGGGTCGGTGAGGATGTCGATGAACGGGATCAGGAACTCGTCCTTCTCGCGGATCGACGGGATCTCGTGGTAGGCGTTGAAGATCTCCGACTCGTCGAGGTCCAGGCTCTCGACGATGTACTGGTAGGCGTGGGTGTGGATCGCCTCCTCGAAGGCCTGGCGCAGCAGGTACTGGCGGCACTCGGGGGCGGTGATGTGCCGGTAGGTGCCGAGCACGATGTTGTTCGCGGCGAGCGAGTCGGCGGTGACGAAGAAGCCGAGGTTGCGCTTCACGACCCTGCGCTCGTCCTCGGTGAGGCCGTTGGGATCCTTCCAGAGCGCGATGTCGCGGCTCATGTTGATCTCCTGCGGCATCCAGTGGTTGGCGCAGGCGGACAGGTATTTCTCCCAGGCCCACTTGTACTTGAAGGGCACCAGCTGGTTGACGTCGGCCTTGGAGTTGATGATGCGCTTGTCCTCGACCGTGACGCGCCGGAAAGCCTCGGGGGCCGGCGCCGCGCCGGCCTGCACCGGGACGAAGCCCGGCGCCGGGGCGAAATCCCCGAGCTTGAGCATGGCGGGCTCCGCGCTCATTGCGGCCGGTTCATGCGCATCGCCTGGGCGAGCAGCATGGTCCTGAGGCTGGGCGTCTCCTGCGAGGCCACGGGCGCGTGGAACTCGGGGCGGTACTCGCGCTCCAGCTCGCGCTGGGCGGCTTCGCGCTGCGCCGCGGTGGAGAAGGACATCTCGTGGGTGGCGATGTACAGGTTCCAGTCGGTGCCGGCGATCCTCGCCCACTCCGCGTAGCGGGGGTGCTGCCTGAGCAGCCCGGGGGCCGAGAAGTCCTCGCTCTGCCCGAAATGCAGCGCGCGGAAGGTGAGCAGCCGCCAGCCCGGCACCATCACCGCGTACAGGCCCGCGCCCCTGGAGGGCAGCCACAGCGGCGAGAGGTACGGGCCGGAAAAGGTGCGCCGGCCGAGCGTGATCACTGGCACGCCTCGCACTCCGGGTTATCAATTGAACATACTTTGGGCGCCTCCGCCTCGGTGGCCGCGGGCACGGCGTTCAGCTGCCCGGCCTTGGAGGTCGATTTCTCGGCGTGGGTGGCTCCCATGGCGCGCAGGTAGTAGGTGGTCTTCAGGCCGCGGATCCAGGCGAGCTTGTAGGTCTCGTCGAGCCTGCGGCCCGATGCGCCGGCCATGTAGATATTGAGCGACTGCGACTGGTCGATCCACTTCTGCCGCCGCGCCGCCGCCTCGACCAGCCATTTCGGCTCGATCTCGAAGGCCGTGGCGTAGAGCAGCCGCAGCGCCGCCGGCACCCGGTCGATGCGCGCCAGGTTGCCGTCGAAGTACTTGAGGTCGGCGATCATCACCTCGTCCCACAGCCCGGCGCGCTTGAGGTCGGCGACCAGGGTCTCGTTCGCCACCGTGAACTCGCCCGAGAGGTTCGACTTGACGAACAGGTTCTGGTAGGTGGGCTCGATCGAGGCCGAGACGCCGATGATGTTGGCGATGGTCGCCGTGGGAGCGATGGCGAGGCAGTTGGAGTTGCGCATGCCGTGCCTGCGGATGCGCGCGCGCAGCTCCTCCCAGTCGAGGCTCGCCGAGCGGTCGAGCTCGACGTAGCCGCCGCGCTCGGCGGCGAGCAGATCGAGCGTGTCCTGCGGCAGCACGCCGCGGTCCCAGAGCGAGCCCGCGAACGACTCGTAGCGCCCGCGCTCCTCGGCGAGCTCGGTGGAGGCCCAGTACGCGGCATACGCCACCATCTCCATCGAGCGGTCGGCGAACTCCACCGCCTCCTGCGACGCGTAGGGGACGCGCAGCCGGTGCAGGCAGTCCTGGAAGCCCATGATCCCCAGGCCCACCGGGCGGTGGCGCAGGTTGGAGCTCCTCGCCTTGCCGACCGCGTAGTAGTTGATGTCGATGACGTTGTCCAGCATCCGCATCGCCGTCGAAATTGTTTTTTTTATTTTTGAAAAGTCCAACCCATTCCCAGTCATGTGCGCGAGGAGGTTCACCGAGCCGAGGTTGCAGACCGCGATCTCTTCGGCCGAGGTGTTGAGGGTGATCTCGGTGCACAGGTTCGAGCTGTGCACCACGCCCACGTGCTGCTGCGGGCTCCTCAGGTTGCACGGGTCCTTGAAGGTGATCCAGGGATGCCCGGTCTCGAACAGCATCGAGAGCATCTTGCGCCACAGCTGCACCGCCGGGATCTTCTTGTAGAGCTTGAGCTCGCCGCGCGCCACCCGGTCCTCGCAGCGCAGGTAGGCCTCCTCGAAGCTCCTGCCGCACTTGTCGTGCAGCTCGCGCGCGTCCGAGGGGCTGAACAGCGTCCATTCGGCGTTTTCCATGACGCGCTTCATGAACAGGTCCGGGATCCAGTTGGCCGTGTTCATGTCGTGCGTGCGGCGTCGGTCGTCGCCGGTGTTCTTGCGCAGCTCGAGGAACTCCTCGATGTCGAGGTGCCAGGTCTCGAGGTAGGAGCACACCGCCCCCTTGCGCTTGCCCCCCTGATTGACCGCGACCGCGGTGTCGTTCACCACCTTGAGGAACGGCACCACGCCCTGCGACTTGCCGTTGGTGCCCTTGATGTGCGAGCCGAGCGCGCGCACCGGGGTCCAGTCGTTGCCCAGGCCGCCGGCGTACTTCGCGAGCAGCGCGTTCTCCTTGATCGCCTCGTAGATGCCGTCGAGGTCGTCGGACACGGTGGTGAGATAGCAGCTCGAAAGCTGCGAGCGCAGCGTCCCCGCGTTGAACAGCGTCGGCGTCGAGCTCATGAAATCGAAGCTCGACAGCACGTCGTAGAACTCGATCGCGCGCGCCTCGCGCTCCTTCTCCTGCCGTGGCCCTCCTTCCTTGAGCGCGAGCCCCATGGCGACGCGCATGAAGAACGCCTGCGGCAGCTCGATGCGCCGGCCGTGGACGTGCAGGAAGTAGCGGTCGTAGAGCGTCTGCAGCCCGAGGTAGCCGAACTGCAGGTCGCGATCCGCCTTCAGGGCTTTACCCAGTACCGCCAAGTTGAACTTCTTCAATTCGGGGTCGAGCAGCTCCGCGGCGACTCCCCGCTCGATGATGCGGGGAAAGCAGGCGGCGTAGCGCGCTTCCATCTCGGCGTGGCTCGCCTCCTCGCCCAGCACCTCGAGGCGGATGATGTCGAGCAGCAGCCGCGCGGTGACGTAGCCGTAGGCCGGGTCCTTCTCGATCAGCGCCCGGGCGGCGAGCACCGCCGACTTGCGCACCTCGTCCATCGGCACGCCGTCGTAGAGGTCGCGCAGCGTCGTCTCCAGGATGGCGTCGGGCGAGGCGTCGGCGAGTCCCTCGCAGGCCGCGGCCACGACGCGGCGCAGCCGCTCGCGGTCGAGCGGCCTGCGCTCGCCGTTTTCGACCACGTGGATTTCGTCTTTCCTGGAAGTCTTCTCCTGGGCCCGCGCCTTGGCGCGCTCCTCGCGGTAGAGCACGTAGGCGCGCGCGACGTCGTGCTCGCCCGAGCGCATCAGGGCGAGCTCGACCTGGTCCTGGATGTCCTCGATGTGCAGCGTCCCGCCCTGGGGCTGGCGGCGCATCAGGGTGCCGACCACCGCCTCGGTGAGGCTCGCGACCAGCTCGCGGATGCGCGCCGAGGCCGCGCCCTGGCTGCCGTTCACCGCGAGGAACGCCTTGGTCATCGCCACCGAGATCTTGCCGGGCTCGAATCCGACCACCGCGCCGTTGCGGCGGATCACCTTGTACTCGGCGTACGCATTGCGCCCGGCCGGGCCGCTCTCGGCGGGTGCGAGGCCCGGCGCGGGGGAAACCGTGGCCTTGTCCTGAGCGATCTGCATCTCTTTCTCCCGTTCTCGGTACTGCTCGCCCGGGGCCGTCCCGCCGCGTCGCGCGGTTCCATGACGACCTGCTACTACATTTAGTATCTGATTCCGGCTTATTCACTACGACTTGTGGGCAATGTACCCGCGCAAATTTTTTTTTGCAAGCGCGGGCCACAAGATATTGAGTATGAGCAGCGATTCGACCCCGGATCTAGGGGTCATTGCGGCGGCGCACAACAACAGGTAGGGACCTCGTGCCCCGAGGTAACTAGATATGGTGGTGTTGCGAGAGCGCGACGAGCAGGCGCGGCCAGTCGAAGCGCGCGCCGGGATCGCTCTTGCGTCCGGGCGCGACGTCGCTGTGCGCGGCGATATCGCGCAGATGCAGCTTCTTCAGAAGAGATGCGAGGGTGGCGTACTGCGCGGGGGTGAAGCGATCGTCCTCGGCGCCCTCGAGCTCGACGCCGACGGAGAAGTCGTTGCAGCGCTCGCGCGCGCGCCAGCGCGACACGCCGGCGTGCCAGGCGCGCTTGCCCAGCGGCACGAACTGGACGAGCCGGCCGTCGCGGCGCACGAGGAAGTGAGCAGATACTCTTAAGGAAGAGATTTCCCGGAAATACGGATGCGCCTGCGGGTCGAGGCGGTTGGTGAACAGCCGCTCGATCGCGTCGCCGCCGTAGCGCCCCGGCGGCAGGCTGATGGCGTGCACGAGCACCAGGCTGACCGCGACCCCGGCGGGGCGCTCGTCGCAGTTGGGCGAGGCGACGTAGCGCACGCCCTCGAGCAGCCCCTCAGGACTTATTTTCCTCACGGATGCCCAGGCGCTGCATGCGGTAGCGCAATTGGCGGAAGGTGATGCCGAGCAGCTTGGCGGCCGCGGTGCGGTTGAAGCCGGTCTTCGCGAGCGCCTCGAGGATCGCCTTGCGCTCCAGGGCGTCGAGGTAGTCGGGCAGCGGCTCGGGCCCGCCCGCGCGCCCGGCCTCGGCCTCGGCGGCCAGGGGCGCGAGCCTGAGGTCCTCGACGCCGATCTGCTCGCTGCCCGAGAGCGCCACCGCGCGCTCGAGGATGTTCTCGAGCTCGCGGATGTTTCCCGGGAAGTCGTGGCGCGACAGCGCCTCGAGCGCCCCGGCGGTGAGCCGCGGCGGCGCCGTGCCGGCCTGCGCCGCGATGCGGGCAAGGATGGCGTTCGCGATCAGCGGCACGTCCTCGCGGCACTCGCGCAGCGGCGGCATCGGCAGCTCGATCACGTTGATGCGGTAGAAGAGGTCCTGGCGGAAGCGCCCCGCGGCGACCAGGGTGGCGAGCTTCTGGTGGGTGGCGCAGATGATGCGCACGTCGACCGGGTCCTCCTGCGTGGCGCCGACCTTGCGCACGCGCTTCTCCTGGATCGAGCGCAGCAGCTTGACTTGCATGCCCAGGGGCAGCTCGGCGACCTCGTCGAGGAACAGCGTGCCGCCGTTGGCGGCCTGGAAAAAGCCTTCGCGGTCCTCGCCGGCGCCGGTGAAGGCGCCCTTCTTGTAGCCGAAGAACTCGCTCTCCATCAGCGTCTCGGGAATCGCGCCGCAGTTCACCGGCACGAAGGGCTTGTCGCGGCGGGCGCCGTTCTCGTGGATCAGGCGCGCGGCGAGCTCCTTGCCGCTGCCGGACTCCCCCGAGATGTAGACCGGCGCCTGGGTGCGCGCGAGCTTGCCGATCAGCTCGCGCACCTGCGCGAGCGGCGCGCTCGCGCCGAGCAGCCGCTCGCCGCGCGCCGGCGCCTCGGCGCGGTCGGGCAGCGACAGCGCCGCGCGCACCAGCGCGCGCAGCTGCTCCAGGCCGACCGGCTTCGATACGTAGTCGAAGGCGCCCGCCTTGAGCGCCGCCACGGCGTTCTCGGCGCTGCCGTAGGCGGTGATCACCGCCACCGGCAGGTCCGCGGCGAGGGCGGCGATGTGGCGCACCAGCTCGATGCCCTCGCCGTCCGACAGGCGCATGTCGGTCAGGCACAGGTCGTAGCGCTCGCTCTTCAGGCGCTCCTTCGCCTCGGCGATCGAGCCCACGCTCGCCACGCCCAGCCCCATCTTGAGCAGCGTCAGCTCGAGCAGCTCGCGGATGTCGGGCTCGTCGTCGACCACCAGCACCTGCGCGCCGCGCCCCGCGCCGGGCCTCTCGACGCGCTTCATGAGGGCCGCGCCTCGCGGCAAAGAATCCTGAAATGGGCCCCCTGCATGTCGTTCACGTACTCGAGCGTCGCGCGGTTGGCGGCGCACAGCTCGCGCGCCAGGTAAAGACCCAGGCCGGTGCCCTTGGCCTCGGTGGTGAAAAAGGGCTCGAACAGCTGCCCCTGGCTCGACGCCGGCACCCCGGGACCGTTGTCGACGACGCTCAATTCTACGCCGTCGGCGAAGCCGCGCAGCGCGATGATGCGCACGCTCGCCGGCTCGGTGTGCGCGTAGCGCACCGCGTTCCGCAGCAGGTTCCACATCACCTGGCGCAGATGCTCGCGGTCGAAGTGCACCCAGAGGTCGCGCGCCGCGTCGAGCGCGAAGCGGCCGCGCGGCACCGACTCGTTGGCGACGAATTCGCCCAGGAACTCGCGCAGCCAGGGCACGACGCGGATCGGCTCGGCCGACATGCGGTCGCGGCGGCTCAGCTGCAGCACGTCGGACACCAGCCGCTCGAGGCGGCGCGTGTTGTCCTGGATGATGTCGGTCAGGCGGCCGCGCTCCTCGGCATGCTTGTCCTCCTGCAGGAGCTCCGCGGCGTGGCTGATCGCGGCGAGCGGGTTGCGGATCTCGTGGGCGATGTTGGCGGTGAGCCGGCCGAGCGCGGCGAGCTTGAGCTGCTGCGCCTGCTCGCGCGCGCGGGTCGTGTCCTCGATGAACAGCACGCTGAACCCCTCCTCGCGGCCGCTGTCGAGCAGGCGCAGGCCGATGTCGCGGCCGCGCACGCTGAAATTCGCCGGCGCGCCGGCCGCGACCTGCCCGGAGCGCCATCCGCCCCAGCTCTCGGCGAAGCGCGGCACCAGGGCCGCGATCTCGGCGCCGAGCAGCCGCTCCGCGCGCAGCAGCCGCTGCGCCTGGGGATTGTGCTGCACCACGCGCCCGTCGTGGTCGAGCACCACCACCCCGTCGTGCATGTCCTGGATCACGAGCTGGTTGACGCGCGTCTGCGTCTGGAGCTCGCGCCCGCGCTGGCGCGCCAGGCGCTCGTTGGTCGCGACCCGCTGCGCGAGCCAGCCGGTGATGCCGGCGCCGGCGAAGCAGCCCATCGCGAGCAGGCTGGGCTGCAGGAAGTCGGTGGTCGACGCGTCGTGCCCGAGCACCCAGTAGCCCTGCTCGAGCAGCAGCGCGATCGAGGCGAGCGCGGCATACAGGAAGGACAGGCGCCGCGGCGCGACGATCGCGGCGGCGATAAGCGAGATGAGCAGCATCACGCCCAGGCCGCTGCGGAAGCCGCCGCTCGCGTACATGAGCAGCGTGATGGCGACCACGTCGAGGCACACATGCAGCGAGAGCTGCAGGTTGAACTGCTCGCGGCTGCGCAGCACGCCGTGGAAGAGCAGCGCGAGGAACAGGTACCCGACCGCGACGTAGCGGAACAGGTCGAGCCAGTGGGCGCCGAACTTGAGCTCGTCGTCGTAGATCAGCGTCAGGGTGGAGAACAGCGTCGCCACCGCGATGCGGTACAGGTTGAAGTAGCCGAGCGAGATCCAGAACGACTCCTCGGTGGCGCTGCGAGGCGCGAGGAACAGCTCCGGGTAGCGCACTTGCGCTTCCATCAGCGCTTTCCGGGCCCGAGCTGCGCGTGCTGGTCGCTGCAGTACAGCGCCCCGGCGGCGGCGTGCGCCTCGGCGCGCGGCAGGTGCACGCCGCAATGGGCGCAGCGCACAAGGTCCTCGGTCTTCTTCGGAACTTCAGTACTGTTTGTGGGCGCACGCAGGGCCCGGCGGATCAGCCAGACGGCGACGACGGCGAGCAGCACGAGGACGAGGAGCCGGCCCATCGCGCGATTATCCAACTAACGGGAGAACGACGGATTGGTCGGGGTGACTGGATTTGAACCAGCGACACCTGCGTCCCGAACGCAGTACTCTACCAGGCTGAGCTACACCCCGATCCGGCAGACGAGCTAGCTGCTGCGGGTCACCGAGAAGGACGCCAATTCTAGCAAAGATTGCCTGAACTCAGAGGCAGGCAGCGGCGCGAGGGCGCGCGCCGCGGCCTGCGCTTCGCGGCCCGCCGCCTCGCGCGCGTAGTCGAGCGCGCCGCAGGCGCGGATCGCTTCCAGCACGCCGGCAAACTCCTCGCGCCCGCCCTCCAGGATCGCGCGCCGCACCAGCGCCGCCTGCTCGCGCGTGCCGGTGCGCAGCGCGCGGATGAGCGGCAGCGTCGGCTTGCCTTCGGCCAGGTCGTCCCCCAGGCTCTTGCCGATCGCCGCGGCGTCGCCCGAGTAGTCGAGCACGTCGTCGACGAGCTGGAACGCCGTGCCCAGATGCATGCCGTAGGCGGCGAGACCCTCCTCGAGCGCCTGCGACCCGCCCGCGAGCACGCCGCCCAGACGCGCCGCGGCCTCGAACAGCTTCGCCGTCTTGCGCCGGATCACCTCGAGGTAGCGCGCCTCGTCGACGTCGGGATCGCGGCTCGCCATGAGCTGCATCACTTCCCCGGCCGCGATCGCGTTGGTGGCGTCGGCGAGCACCCGCATCACGCGCATGTGGTCGAGCTCGACCATCATCTGGAAGGCGCGCGAGTAGAGGAAGTCGCCGACCAGCACCGCGGCCGCGTTGCCGAACGCCGCGTTCGCGGTGCGCCGGCCGCGGCGCAGCTGCGACTCGTCGACCACGTCGTCGTGCAGCAGCGTCGCGGTGTGGATGAGCTCGATCACCGCGGCGAGGGGCAGGCGCGCCTCGCCGCGGTAGCCGCAGGCCCCGCACGCGAGCAGCAGCAGGGCCGGCCTGAGGCGCTTGCCGCCGGCCGCGACGATGTACTGCGCCACCTCGCGCACCAGCGCCACGTCGGAATCCAGCCGCTCGCGCAGCAGCGCGTCGACGCGCCGCAAGTCCTCGGCGACCGGCGCGAGCATGGACACAAAAGTCACCGATCGCTTATAATTCCAAGTCTTTGCGGACGCAAGGCGGGGTGCAGGCTCTCATGTACGCGGTCATCAAGTCGGGCGGCAAGCAATACCGGGTCGAACCCGGGACGCAGCTGCGCGTCGAGGCGCTGGGCGCGCAGGTCGGCGCCTCGGTTTGCTTCGACGAGGTGCTGCTGGTCGGCGCCGGCGACGCCGTCAAGGTCGGCGCGCCGCTCGTGGCCGGCGCGCAGGTGAAGGGCACCGTGATCTCGCAGGGGCGCGCCGACAAGGTGCGCATCTTCAAGCTGCGCCGGCGCAAGCACTACCAGAAATCGCAGGGCCACCGGCAGTCGTACACCGAGGTCCGCATCGACGACATCCAGGGGTAGAAGATGGCACACAAGAAAGCGGGCGGCAGCTCGCGCAACGGCCGCGACTCGCAGGCGAAGCGCCTCGGCGTGAAGGCGTTCGGCGGCGAGCGCGTCAACGCCGGGCAGATCCTGGTGCGCCAGCGCGGCACGCGCGTGCACCCCGGCGCCAACGTCGGCATGGGGCGCGACCACACGCTGTTCGCGCGGGTCACCGGGCAGGTGCGCTATGCAGTCAAGGGCGAGGACAGCAAGAACACCGTAAGCGTGATCCCGGCGTAAGCCGGGCCAGGACACTGCAAGGCCCTATCGCACGCGGTAGGGCTTTTTTGTTTGTGGCGCCATGAAGTTCATCGACGAAGCGAAGATCGAGGTGCACGCCGGCAAGGGCGGCGACGGCGCCGCCACTTTCCGGCGCGAGAAATACGTGCCGCGCGGCGGGCCCGACGGGGGCGACGGCGGCCGCGGCGGCAGCGTCTGGGCGCGCGCCGACCGCAACGTCAACACGCTCATCGACTACCGCTTCGCGCGCATTCACCGCGCGGAGCACGGCGCGCGCGGCGCGCGCGCGAACTGCAGCGGCCGCGGCGGCCGCGACCTGGAGCTGCGCGTGCCCGCGGGCACCCTGGTGCGCGACGAGGCGAGCGGCGAGCTGCTCGCCGACCTGGCGCGCGACGGCAGCCGTGCCCTGCTCGCGCGCGGCGGCCGCGGCGGCCTGGGAAACACGCATTTCAAGTCGAGCGTCAACCGCGCGCCGCGGCAGTTCACGCGCGGCGAGCCGGGCGAGAGCCGCCGCCTGGCGCTCGAGCTGCGCGTGCTCGCCGACGTCGGGCTGCTCGGGCTGCCGAACGCCGGCAAGTCGAGCTTCATCCGCGCGGTCTCGAGCGCCCGCCCGAAGGTCGCCGACTACCCGTTCACGACGCTCAACCCCTCCCTCGGCGTAGTGCGCGTGGGCGAGGCAAGCTTCGTCATCGCCGACATCCCCGGCCTGATCGAGGGCGCGGCCGAGGGCGCCGGCCTCGGCCACCAGTTCCTGCGGCACCTGTCGCGCACCCGGCTGCTGCTGCACGTGGTCGACATCACGCAGCCCGACGCGGCGCAGGGCACGCGCGCCATTGCCGCCGAGCTCAGGAAGCACTCCGCCGCGCTCTACCGCAAGCCGCGCTGGCTGCTGTTCAACAAGATCGACGCGGTGCAGGATGCGCCGGCGCGGATCCGCAAGATTGTCTCGGCCTTGCGCTGGAAGCGGCCATGGTTCAAGGTCTCGGCACTCACCGGCGAAGGATGCCGGGAGGTGTGCAAGGCAGCGGCCAGGGAGCTCGCGCGCGCATGATGAGCGACGCCAAGACGCTGGTGGTGAAAGTCGGGTCCTCGCTCGTCACGGACGCGGGCCGCGGGCTCGACGTCGCGGCGATCGCGCGCTGGGCGGCGCAGATCGCGCGCCTGCGCAGCCTCGGCCGGCGCTCGATCCTGGTCTCGAGCGGGGCGATCGCCGAGGGCATGCAGCGGCTGGGCTGGACGCGGCGGCCGCGCGCCATGCACGAGCTGCAGGCGGCTGCCGCCGTGGGGCAGATGGGCCTGGTGCAGTGCTACGAGAGCTGCTTTCGCGAGCACGGCCTGCATACCGCCCAGGTGCTGCTCACGCATGCCGACATGGCCGATCGCCAGCGCTACCTCAACGCCCGCTCGACGCTGCGCACGCTGCTCGGGCTGGGCGTCATCCCGGTCATCAACGAGAACGACACGGTGGTCACCGACGAGATCAAGTTCGGCGACAACGACACGCTGGCGGCGCTGGTCACCAACCTGGTCGAGGCCGACGCGCTGGTGATCCTCACCGATCAGGCCGGCCTCTACGAGCTCGACCCGCGCAAGCACGCCGGCGCCAAGCTGGTGGAGCAGGCGGAGGCGGCCGACCCGCGGCTCGAGGCGATGGCCGGCGGCACCGGCAGCGCCGTCGCGAGGGGCGGCATGCTGACCAAGGTGCTCGCGGCGAAACGCGCCGCGCGCAGCGGCGCGCACACCGTCATCGCCTCGGGCCGCGAGCCCGAGGTGCTGGTGCGCCTCGTTCAAGGCGAGCGCATCGGCACCCTGCTCACGGCGCGCACCGTGCCGCTCGCGGCGCGCAAGCAATGGCTCGCCGACCACCTCACCGTCAGCGGGCAGCTGCGGCTGGACGGCGGCGCGGTCAAGGCGCTGGTGCGCGACGGCAAGAGCCTGCTGCCGATCGGCGTGGTCGAGGTGGCGGGGGAGTTCCAGCGCGGCGAGGTGGTGCTCTGCGTCGACCCCGACGGGCGCGAGGTGGCGCGCGGCCTGGCGAACTACTCCTCCGAGGAGACGCGCCGCATCATGCGCCGGCCCTCGGGCGAGATCGAGGCGGTCCTCGGCTACGTCGACGAGCCGGAGCTCATCCACCGCGACAATTTGGTGCTGCTCTAGGCGGCGAGGTCGGCGACGAGCGCCTCGCGCACCCCGGCCGGCACCTCGACCTCGGCGCGGTAGCGCGGATGGTCGATGCCCATCGAAAGCGGCGCTCCGCCGCGCAACCGTTTGCGCATTTCTTCCGACAATTCAAAACGAACAAAGTGGACCGCCGAGGTCTTCTCCTCGGTCTCGCGCTCGAGGTCCTCGTCGGCGATCGCATCGACCCGCTCGCAGCCCGCGACCCGCACCCAGGTGCGCCGCTCGATGCCCTTGAGCCGCGCCAGCATGCGGCGGCGCTCCTCGGCGTCGGGATACTCGATCAGCATGGTCGCCTTCCAGTTGGCGCCGTCGGGAACGAGCGGGTTGTAGGCGTCGAGCTCCCCCTGGATCCCCTGCTCCTCGAAGATGCGCTCGATGCGCAGCATCTCCTGGACCTGGTAGCGGATGGTGAGCTCGTCCTCGAATTGCAGCGTCACGTGCTCGCCCAGGCGGACGGTGCGTTTCTTCTTGTGCGCCATCACGCTGGCGCGGAACGCGTTGCGCTCCCGCGCGTAGGCTTCCAGCGAAAGAAGACTCTCTCTTCTAATCACTCAGGCCGTCCAGGGCTTTCTGGAAGCGGTTGGCGTGGCTGCGCTCGGCCTTGGCGAGGGTCTCGAACCAGTCGGCGATCTCGCCGAAGCCCTCGTCGCGCGCCTGCTTGGCCATCCCCGGGTACATGTCGGTGTA